>NZ_CP011402.1:305781-611562 GCF_001643775.1 Denitrobacterium detoxificans
TGCTGGGTCCGTTGGTTTTGGCCGTGGGCATGATCCTGTTCACCTATTCCACTATGCTTGGCTGGTCCACGTACGGCAATCGCGCCGTTATGCACCTGTTCGGCAAGAAGGGCATTCGTCCGTATCAGGTGGTGTTCCTGCTCTTCGTGTTCTGGGGCTGCATTGGCGGCGGCGAGCTGGTGTGGAACATCTCCGACATCACCAACGCGCTCATGGCCGTTCCAAACTGCATCGCGGTTCTTGCTTTGGGCGGCGTCGTGGCTGCTGGCACGAATCACTACGTGTACGAGAAGAATCTCGACGAAGTGGACGAGGCGGTTATTCCGCAACTGCAGAAGTAGCGTCCCTCTGGCGAGGCTCATCTGGGCCCATTCAACGTTCACGTAGGTTTTTCTCTTTTCCATTCTATTTTCGGGCTTTTCGCTGTCTCGGCGAAAAGCCCGTGTTCTCATTGTTTCCCGCGCGCTACTATGGAACAAGTGTGCAAGCAGCATGGTCCATCCAATCCAAAGGAGTTCGGCTATGAAACCGTTGGAAATCAAGGGCATGGCAATCGGGGCGGGAGTTCCCAAAACCATTACGTCGCTTATGGCGCCCAATGTGCATGGCGCGCTCGAGGCGGCTCAGGAAGCTATTGCTGCTGGAGTGGACTGCTTGGAGTGGCGTGGTGATTTCTGCGCGAATAAGCATGATTTCGATTCTATGGTGCACGATGCGCGCCAGCTTGCCGCCTCGCTTCCCCATAATCCGCTTCTGTTTACCTTCCGCTCGGAAAGCCAGGGCGGTCAATGCACGCTTCCCGTAGAGGAGTACGTTGCTCTGAATCGCGTGCTCATCGAAGACGAGTTCATCGATATGGTCGACATCGAGACCTGGATTGGCGACAAGGCCGTACTCGACTTGGTGGAATGCGCGCATGCTCACGGCGTTGCCGCCGTGGTTTCCTATTACAATTTCCGGGGCACGCCCTCCGTCGAATGGATGGTTTCCCTGCTCACACATATGGTCGACCTGGGTGCCGACATTCCGAAGATCGCCACTATGGCCACGTGTCCACGCGATGCGCTGAACGTGCTTGCCGCTACCGACGAGGTGGCGCGCCTGCATACGGAGCGCCCTCTGCTCACCATGGCCATGGGTCCCACGGGCAGCCTTACGCGTGTGGCGGGGGAGATGTTCGGCAGCGCGCTTACGTTCGTGGCCGTGCAGAAGGCTTCCGCGCCCGGTCAGGTAGACGTGGCGCAGGCAAAGCGCATGATGGGCGACATCCATTCCACGTTGGCATAGGTATTTCGCCCTGCTTTGGCGGGGCACGTATATAGCATTGGTTTCTAACACGAAGAGGAGAGAACATGGGAGAATCGGCACGTATCAGCGGACACACTCACCTGATTACGCTCATTGGCAACCCCACGACGCATTCGCTGTCGCCCGCCACGCATAATCTTTCGTTCGAGCACGAGGGCATCGACACCGTGTACCTGTGCTTCGACGTGAAGGACAACGCTCAGCTTCCCAAGGTCATCGAGGCCATGAAGGTTATGGAAGGCTGGGATGGCAGCAACGTCACCATGCCGTGCAAGCAGGCCGTCATTCCGCTGCTCGACGAGCTTGACGATGCTGCCGCTCTCATGGGTGCCGTGAACGTTATTCGCTATCGCGACGGCAAGACGAAGGGTTTCAACACCGACGGCGTTGGCTTTTGGGATAACGTGCGCAAGCATGGAGTCGACATCAAGGGCAAGAAGCTCACGCTCATCGGCTGCGGTGGCGCGGGTTCTGCCGTGCTGGTGCAGGCCGCACTCGATGGTATGACCGAAATCGACGTTTTCGAGATGGCCGAGGGCAACGGCATGAAGAACGCCAAGGAGCTTGCTCCCAAGCTGCTGGAGAAGACCGGCTGCAAGGTGAACCTGTTCGTCACGGGCGATATGGAGGCGCTTGCCGCTTCCATCCAGTCGTCCGACGTGCTGGTGAATTCCTCTCCCGTGGGCATGGGCGAGGGCTGCACCGACACTCCCGTGCCTGCCGAGCTCATCAAGCCCGGTTCCGTGGTGGCCGATACCGTGTACTTCCCGCGTGAGACCCAGCTCATCAACGACGCTCGCGCCAAGGGTTGCACCGTTGTTGGCGGCCTTGGCATGATGATCGAGCAGGCGGCCGTGGGCGAGGAGATCTGGTACGGGATCAAGATGGACACCGACATGATCGAGCGCGAGCTCTACTCGTAAGCGTTTCCGCTCGGGCGCTGGTGCGGGGCCTCCCCTCGGGGGCACCGTGAGTCTTCGCCGGGCCGGTCCGCGGGTCCCCTGCGAGGCACCCGCTCCGCTGCTCGCGTGGTTTAGGCCCCGCACGGGCCTAAACCTACGCTCGTGCGCTCGCTGGTTCATGCTTTTACTTTTGCGCTGCCCGGGGCCGTCCGCGGATTTGCGTGAGGCTTCGCCTCCCGCTCTCCGCGGACGGCCCCGGGTTCAGCGCTTCTTTTTTGCTTTCACAGTGCCTCTTCGGGGACCCGCGGACCGGCCTGGGTCGGTTGGGCGTTTGCCCTCCGAGGGGGTCCGTGCCAGCGCTGGCGTTGCGGGTCGCCTGCGTGGGGCTCGCCGGGGTCGTGGGTGCCCATCGTGCCCCGGTACTTGCAAGCCGGTTGGTTCGGGTCGATGGTGGGCTGCCGTCCCGCTGTTTCGCCCTCCGGGCGAAAGGCGCTGTTTTCGGTGAGGCGCGGATTTGCGTGAGGCTTCGCCTCCCGCTCTCCGCGCATAGGGCGCATGGGGCGCTCCGCGCGGTGTTGTTGCGGGGCTCTTCGAGTACAATGGTGCGGTATGTCTGAGGCTGCCGGGAGGGGAAGTGTCGTACACGTCTTTTATTACGCCTAGGAAGCTGGGTTGGGGCTTCTTGCTTGCGTGGGTGTTCTGCGCGTTCTATGCAGGGCCTGCGGTTTCGGCCGTGCCCAATCGCGAGGGCATGGGGCTTGATATGCTTTCCCGCTTGCTCGTCGATTGCGCTCCCGTCACTATCGCCATTCTGGTGCTCGTTGCGCTTGTCGTTCTCGAGGGCAGGATCGGCTCGGTGGCCCATAAGAGATGGGCTCGTTGGGGCGCTCCTGTGCTTACCGCGCTTGGTACGCTACTGCTTTCGTTTTGCTCGGTGTTTGATTGCTCCTCAACGACGTTGTATCTGGCGGGTTCTGTGCTGAACGGCCTGGGTAGTGGCGTCATGTGGGTGCTTTGGGGCGAATTGTACGCCCGTCTCCCTCAGGACGAGGTCGAGGCTGCCGCGCTCCTTTCTGCCATCATTGCCGCCATGCTCGTGTTGGCGGCATCGGCCATGAGCGGCTGGGTTGCCTGCGCGTTCGTGCTTTCCTTCCCGCTCATTTCGGGTGCGTTGTTCGTGCTTGCGTGGAGCCGTGACGGTGATTCGGCGGTTTCGTCTGACTACCTCCATCGTGCCGAGGAGGACGCCTTGGTGCAGGCGCACGATTCCGTGCGCGGCAAGCCCATGAGCGCCATGCGGGCCATGGGCCGCAGCGGTTGGGGCGTCTTTTGCGCCTGCCTGTTCACCTGCATCGTGGGGTCGCTTTCGGGCGTCATGGTATCGGGTGCGTCGTTCCAGATAATCGTGCTTCTCAGTTTGGCGTTCATGGCCGTTATCGGATTCGTTTCGCTTGCGGGCCCGCGTCGCCTTTCCATTGCGTTTCTCTATCGCTGGATGTGCCCTGTCCTTACGTTCGCGTTCGCCATGCTCATCGTGCTCGACGCCACGCTTGGCGGCTGCATCGCGTTTGGCGTGGGGCTGGGAGCGCGATTTGCGTTTTGCCTCATCACTCAAATGTACTTCGCACGCTTTGCTGCCCGTGGGCAGGCTACCCCCACGCAGTCATATGGCCTGGGGTGGATCTTCGTTCATTTGGGTGATCTTGCGGGCGTGCTCGTTATGTCCTCGTTGGCAGCGTTTGCCCCTGGGGCGAGTACGGCGTCGATTGCCGCGATTTGCATGGTGCTGCTTGTGGTGACGACCATGTACGTGCTGGGCGACAAGGATAGCTTTGCGCTTGCTTGGACTCCCGTTGCCGATAAGGCGCAGCCGTCGTCCGTCGAGGGTGAATCTTCCTCGGAGTCGGGGTCGCGAATTGAGGAGCTTGCCCGCGAATTGAACCTCACGCCCCGCGAAACTGAAGTGTTTGCCCTGCTCATGAAGGGCCGTTCCGTTCCCTATATTCGCGACGAACTCGTGGTGTCGCGCGAGACGGTTGCCACGCATGTGAAGCATATCTACGCAAAGGCCAACGTGCATAGCCGTCAGGAACTGCTGGACCTGGCCAACTAGTCTTTGCCCTCCCGGCGGTTGTTGCTGCTGTCCATGTGGCTTCTGTCCGTCGCTTTGCTTCCGTTTACCCTGCGAAACAAAAGGCGCACCCGTCTGCAGAACGGGCGCGCCCAGAAAGCGGGGGCGGGAGGGGAGCCCCCGAAGCGGGAGAGTCGTCTATTCGATGCCGCAGGCATGTTTCGCCGCGATGCGCGCGAAGGCGCCGCTACGGCCGCAGTTGATGCCCGTGAACTCGCTGGGGTAGTTGTGGGGGTAGAAGCCGCCCTGGTCGTTACCACAAACGTACAGGCCGGGGATGGGATCGCCATTGTCATCGAGCGCGCGGCTGTCGGTGTCGGTCACGATGCCGTGAAGGGTCACCAGGAAGTTGCCCGACGTGCGGATGGCGTAGAACGGGGCCGTGTCCACGGTGCTGCAGCGGAAGGCCTCTTTGCCGAAGTCGGTATCACCCTCGGTCATCATCTTGTTGTAGCGCTCCACGGTTGCCAGGAAGGTCTTCTGGTCATCGGCGTCGGGGAACATGGTCTTGGCCAGCTCTTCCAGCGTGTCGCACTTCTTCAGATTGCCCTCTTCCAGACGAGGGGCCATCCAGAAGCTCTCCAGATGCTCGCGCGTGAGGGGCTGGAGATCGTAGACGTCGGCGTTGAACGCGCCGCCATTGGGGGCGGGCGTCAGGCGGCTGCAGCCGCAGGTGTCGAAGCGCTGAATGTCTTCCCAGTACGTGCCGTCGAATACTTGCCAGGTGAAGCCCTTGGGCTGACGCGTGCCCATGGCGTAGATCTCGGGGTACGTGCTGTCCTCGTTCATGATGCGCTCGCCACGCACGTTTACGCGCAGGAAGGGCTGGCTGGCGGGCAGGTACAGCGGGTTGCCCAGTTCGGGGCCGACTTCCTCGTTGTCGGTTACCACGCCGCGGTTCCAGACCATGGCGCCGCCGCCTTCTTCCAGGTGAGCGCCCGCCCACAGGGCCATGCGAATGCCGTCGCCCTCTTCGGTGGTGGCGGCGGTGCTGGTGCAGTAGTTGTACGCATCGGGGCACAGATCCTGCAGCATTTCCTTGTTGGCGCCATAGCCACCGGTGCATACGATGACGCCCTTGGCTGCGTTGTACTGCTTGTACTTGTTGTTATTGTCCTTGGCAATAACGCCGGTCACGGCGCCGCTGGAATCCTGGACCAGCTGCTGAGCGGGGGTGTTGAACTCGATTTTACCGCCCGCTTCCAGGAAGAGGTCGCGCATGACCTTCAGGTGGGTATAGGCGCCCAGCTGCGGGCCTTCGGGCATGTATTCGCCCATCACGGGGTTGGTGCACATGGGCGGGTAGTAGCAGTCCTCGCCTTCGGGGGCGTGGAATTCGAAGGGGAAGGACATGCCCTTGGGGGCTTCCAGGTCTTCGAGCCAATCCATGAACTCGCCCGACTTGTCCATCCACGTCTTGTACAGCGCCATGTTCACGTCGCCCGACTGCACCTTCTTGGCATGATTCATCAGCTTGGCATGGTCGATTTCATGGCCGACGGAATGGCGGGAGCCAATGGCGCCTACGGCTTCGCGCGCCATGGCCACGTCGCCGCCCTTTTCGAGCACGATGACGTTGAAGCCCTTTTCCTGGGCCGTCATGGCGCCCATGAGGCCGGCGTTGCCAGCGCCCACGACCACCAGGTCGCAATCGATGGTTTCGGAGATATCGGTGATGGGCTCCGGCTTGGTGCGCCAATCGGTTTCTGCCGCTGCTGCGGGCTTTTCGCTTGCGGACTTGGGGCTCGAACAGCCGGCGAGCGCGCCTGCACCCAGCGCTCCGGCAGCGGTGAGGCCGCCGAATTTGAATAGGTCGCGTCGACTAATAGAAGAACTCATGTTCCCTCCTCGTGTCACGCCCACTCCCATTATGTGGGCATCCAACGAGGCCACCATAGGGCGGCGCTGCGGGACGCACATCGCCGAAAGAACGGGAAATGCGCTCTCCCCGAAAACAGGGGAGAGCTTTTGAACTGGGGATATTCAATGCGCGTTCGTTTGTTTGCCAGGGCGCTTTTACGGGAGATATCCCTCTGCGGAAGATGCCGGCGTCGTGGCGGAATGTCGTTTGGCGGACCCTGCGGGCGCTGGCGAGAACCCCTCGCAAAGAGCCAATTGCGGAAATGATATGCGCGACTTTCTTTTTGCGCTGCATGTGATACTATATTCGGGCTGCAAGGCAGCATAACGGGATGTGGCTCAGCTTGGTAGAGCGCTGCGTTCGGGACGCAGAGGCCGCTGGTTCAAATCCAGTCATCCCGACCAAGAACGCGAAGGGGATGTTCCCGTATGGGGCATCCCCTTCTTCCGAACGAGGGGAAACTCATCGGAGCCAACATGTGGGAGGCAGTATGAAATTCGGTGGTCTCGGTCCAGTCGAACTTATCATCATCCTCGTCGTGGTCCTGCTGATTTTCGGACCCAAGAACCTGCCAAAGCTCGGTAGCGCCATTGGTCGCACCGTGAAGAATCTCCGCAAGGGCATGGGCGATTCGGAAAAGGGCGAAAACCTCGACGAAACGGAATCCAGCGAAGAATCCGAAGGCGATTCCGAAAAGAAATCCAAGTAACTGTAGGAATTGGGGCCGCGTTGCTAAGTCGCGGCCCTAGTAAATGGCAAGCAAAGGATAGAATCATGGCAGATCAGAGTCCCGTTCTCACCGAAGAAGGCAAGCGCAAGCTCGAAGAGGAGCTGCATTACCTGGAAAACGAGAAGCGCGCCGAGATTGGCGAGCGCATCAAGGTTGCCCGTGAATTCGGTGATATCTCCGAGAACTCCGAGTACGACGACGCCAAGAACGAGCAGGGCCTCATGGAGGCTCGCATCGCCGAGATCAACAGCATCCTGTCCGATGCCACGATCGTTGCCGGTGGCGCCCGCAAGGGTTATGTCAGCATCGGTTCCACCGTCACGGTGGAAATGAACGGTTCCGAGCGCGTGTTCAGCATCGTGGGTGCCGCCGAAGCCGACGTTCGCAAGAACAAGATCAGCAACGAATCTCCCGTGGGCTCTGCGCTGCTGGGCGGCAAGAAGGGCGACCACATCACGGTTACCGGCCCCACGGGCCGCGTGAGCGAAATGACGATCGTCAAGGTTGAAGCCTAATGGCCGATCAGAATGCTCCCATCATCGAGGACGATCCTCGGCAGGTGCGCCTGAACAAGCGTGAGGCGCTCATTGCCGCAGGCTCGAACCCGTATGGCTCCGAAGCCATCGAAATCACCCATCTTACGGGCGAACTGGCGAAGCAGTACGCCGAACTGGAAAACGGTGCATCCACCGAAGACCGCGTGCGCGTAGCTGGCCGCATCATGGCCCGCCGCGTGCAGGGCAAGATCGCCTTCCTGGTTCTGCGCGACCGCGAGGGCGACGTTCAGCTGTTCTGCCGCATCAACGAGCTTGGCGAGGAATCGTTCGAGGCCCTGAAGGACCTCGACGTAGGCGACTGGCTGGTTGCCGAGGGCTGCGTGCTGCGCACCAAGCGCGGCGAGCTTTCCGTTGCCATCGACACGTGGAAGCTGCAGAGCAAGTCCATCCGCCCTCTGCCGGAAAAGTTCCATGGCCTTACCGACAAGGAAACGCGCTATCGTCAGCGCTATGTCGACATGGTTATGAACCCCGCTTCCAAGTCGGTCTTCGTGAAGCGCTCGCGCATCATCAGCGCCATTCGCCGCTTCATGGAAGAGCAGGGCTATCTGGAAGTCGAAACGCCCATTCTGCAGGAAACGCTGGGCGGCGCCAACGCCAAGCCCTTCACCACGCACTTCAACGCGCTCGACCAGGAATGCTATCTGCGCATTGCCACCGAGCTGCATTTGAAGCGCCTGCTGGTTGGCGGCATGGACCGCGTGTTCGAGATTGGCCGCCAGTTCCGCAACGAGGGCATGGACCTCACGCATAACCCTGAATTCACCAGTATGGAAGCCTACTGCGCGTTCAACGATGTCGAGGGCATGAAGCGCCTTTCGGAAGGTGTCTTCCGCGCTGCCAACGCCGCCGTGAACAGCAGCGACACCATTACGTATCAGGGCCAGACGATTGAACTGGGCGGTACGTGGCGCTCCGTTGCCATGTCCGATCTGGTAAGCGAGCATGTGGGCGAGGAAGTCTCGCTTGACACGCCCGTCGAGCACCTGCGCGAAATCCTCGACGCCAACCATCTGGAATGGCAGAGCGACTGGGGCGCTGGCAAGCTCATCTTCACGCTGTACGACGAGCTGTGCGAATCGGAAATCGTGAACCCGACGTTCGTCTGCGATTACCCGGTTGAAGTAAGCCCGCTGGCCAAGCGCAAGCCTTCCGACCCGCGTCTTACCGACCGCTTCGAGCTGGTTATTGCTGGTCATGAATATGCCAACGCGTTTAGCGAGCTGAACGACCCCGTCGACCAGGAATCTCGCTTCGCCGCCCAGGTGGAAGCCAAGAAGCACGGCGACGACGAGGCCATGGAATACGATGCCGACTACATTCGCGCCCTGGAATACGGCATGCCGCCTGCTGGCGGCGTGGGCTACGGCATCGACCGCATGATCATGCTGCTGTGCGACCAGGCGTCCATCCGCGACGTGCTGCTGTTCCCGCACATGCGTCCCGAGTCCAAGCAGGAAAAGCAGGGCGAAGCCGGTGATCAGGAAGCTGCTCCGGCTCCCGCTGCCGAAGCTGCCGCCGAAGAGGCTCCTGCGGCTGCTGGGGTCGAGCTTTCCGGTGCTGCTGCGGAAGCTGCGAATACGCCTGCTCCTCAGCCGGGCGAAAAGCTGGAGGCTGGCATTTCTCGCGATGCCGCGCTCGAGCTGCTGAAGGCACACAACCAGGACGAATATCACATCCTGCACGGTCTGCAGCTGGAAGGCCTCATGCGTTACTACGCGCGTCAGTTCGATTCGGAAAATGAAGAGTTCTGGGGCATCGTGGGCATGCTGCACGACCTCGACTGGGAAGAGTTCCCCACCGAGGAAGATCACACTGTGCGTGCCGCCGAAATGCTTGCCGAAGCTGGCGTGGCGCCTGTGGTTGCCCGTGCTATCCAGACGCACAACTCCGATGTGAATGCGGCACTTCCCACGCCGGAACACCAGATGGAGCGCGTGTTGTGCGCCGTGGACGAGCTGTCTGGCCTCATCAATGCATGCGTGAAGCTGCGTCCGTCGCATTCGGTGACCGACATGAACCTGAAGTCGCTGAAGAAGAAGTACAAGACGGCAAGCTTCGCCGCCGGCTGCGACCGCGAAGTTATCGCCCGCGGTGCGGAATACATGGGCATGGAGCTTTCCGACCTGTTTACGAGCATTTTGGACGCCGAAAAGGCGCTTGTCGAAGAGGGTAACCCCGCATTTGAATAAGTGCTCGTAACTTTACTTGCCTGTGACCCCCGTTCGTTTGAGCGGGGGTCGCTTTGTTTTTGCGAGGTGTGCTACGTATTGCCTATTTGCGTATCAATGTGGTCGACATCGCTTCCCCTTGTGCGTTACCATAGCGGGCCAAGGAGGTCCTCTCCCTAAGGGGAGAGAAGAAGAGACGGGGAAGTAGTGGATGGCGCTAGCCGCCTGCGCTGTTGCGTGTGGCGTGCGGGGCGGTGTCCGCGTATGGAATCATGCAGCAGACGCTTGAGGGTATAAGGCGGCGTATAGAGTCCGTGGATCGGCTGCGGGCGCAGTCGGGTGGCGTATTGCGCCTTCGCGAGATTGCCGCGCTGCTCTGCCTGCGCCAGCACGGAGGCATGACGCCTGGTGATGCGGCGCGTGCGTTGGGGCTTTCCGCTGCGTCGGCGACCAGGTGCATTTCTCGGCTCGAGCAGTTTGGGCTCGTGCAGGGCAGAACGCATGCCAGCGATTTGCGCAAGGTGGTCTATCGACTCACCAATCGTGGCGAGAACGTGGCGTTCGAGTGCGTTCGTGCATGCGGGCCCGTGTTCGAAAATCTAGTCGTGCGTCAGTATGCTGCGTTCAATTACGCCGTTCGTGAGGCGGGAAAGACTGCCGGCGGGACGCTGGGGCCTACGGCTGGATGGGTGCTTGTGGCGTTGTGCGCTTCCGATTGCCCGCAGCCGGTGAAAGCCATTCAGCGCGGTACGGCGCTTGCGCAGTCGCGCGTGTCCATGTCGCTTGCCACGCTCCGCAAGCGGGGGCTCGTGGAATTGCGCGGGGAATGCATCGACGCACGTCAGAACATGTATTCCCTTACCGACCTTGGTCGTGAAACTGCTGCCGTGATGCTTGCCGCTCTTGTTCGGACAAACTGAGTTGCATCAAGAATGAAAAAGGTTTCGCTGTTTGAAACCGCCTCGAAAACGTCCCGATTCGCATCTCCGTATACTTTTCCGCAGCGAACGGGAAACCGTTCAAAGACGAGAATCGGCCGCTCGGCCAAAGGGAGAGGGAGAGGCATATGGGAGAGAACTGTACCCGTCGAAGCTTCATAAAGCGTGCGGGTGCCACGGCAGTGGGCGCCGCCATGCTTGGGTCGCTGACCGCATGTGGCAACAGCGGGATGATGAATCTCACGGCGGATTCCAGCGTTGCTGAGAATTCGACCGCGGAGGGCAACGAGTTCTACTGCACGTGCGGTTGGAGCTGCTCGTTCTGCCAGTACCGCATCTTCACGCGTGAGGGCAATGTGGCGCATATGCTGCCGAAGCCCGATTTTGACTACGTGACCTGCCTGAAGGGTAGGAGCCGCATCCAGCGTACGTATAGCGACGCTCGCGTGCAGTACCCGATGAAGCGCGTTGAGGGCACGGCCCGTGGCGCAGGCGAATGGGAGCGCATCACTTGGGATGAGGCCATCAGCGAGATTTCCAAGAAGTGGCTGGAAGTCGAGGAGAAGTACGGCCCGCTCGCCAACAGCTACTATCAGGGTGGCGGCGGCTTCCAGGGCAGTCTGAATGGCAACGCCGGGATGATCATGCGTCTATTCAACGCAACGGGCTGCACGAAGTGGGACTACTCGTTCGACAACGCCACCAATACCGGCCTTACCCGCGGCGGCATTCAGTGGTTCGACCAGAATGAGCCCAAGGACTTCGTGAACTCCGATTACATCCTGTTCTTTGGCGGTAATCCCATCAATGCCCAAATCCAGATGAGCAAGCACCTGTTCGATGCTCAGGAAGCGGGCGCGAAGATCGTCGTTGTCGACCCGCATTTCAGCCCCACGGCAGCCAAGGCCGACAAGTGGATTCCCGTGAAGCCCGGCTGCGATGCTGCGCTTTACCTGGGTATCATCAAGAGGTTCATGGACGAGGGCACCTACAAGGCCGACTTCGTGCTGAACCATACGTGCGCACCGTACCTGATTAAGAAGTCGGATGGCATGTACCTGCGTGGTGGCGAGTACCAGAACGAGCCGCTGCATGTGGGCCCTCCGTTCTGGGTAACGGGTCTTCCCACCGAAATCGACCCCATCATGGTGTGGGACGAGAAGGAAGGCAAGCCTGCATGCTTCGATACGTGCCAGAACCCCGCATGGAGCTGCCCCGACGAGAACTACATTACCGCCTGGGATATGTTCAAGGACCATGTGCAGGAATGGACGCTCGACAAGGTCATGGAAGTCACGGGAATTTCCGAAGAGGATTTCGACTTCCTGTACAACGTGCTGCAGCCTGAAAACAAGGTGGCGCATTACATCAACTTCGGCACCGGTGCGTATGAGAATGGCCTGCAGGCGGCCTATGCCATGACGGCCATGATCGCCATGACGGGCAACTTCGGCGAGCCCGGCCGCTCGGTGGGTGGCTTTGACTGCATGTACGGCAACTTCTTCGGCCATGCCCTTACCGCTCCCTCCAACGGCAAGATGTGCAAGGCCGTTACCTGGCTGGCCGCATGCGACATCGTGAGCACGGGCAAGCTGCAGGGCGAGGATTATCCCGTTAAGACGCTGTGGGTATCGCATGGTGGCCTGATTGGCGGTTCGGTAAATTCGGGTCGCAACAAGCGCGAGATGCTCGACAAGATGGAAATGATCGTCGTTCAGGATCCGTTCCTCACCGACACCGCCCGCTATGCCGACTACGTGCTTCCCGTGTGCGATATGTACGAGTTCGAGGATGTCATTCCGCTGAACCACGAGCGCAACGTGCGCATTACCGAAAAGTGCATCGAGCCCATGTACGAGGCGAAGACCGACAGCGAAATCGCCCGCCTGTTTGGCGAGGCGTTGGGCTTGGCCGACGCGGTCTGCGACGTTACCGACGACGATTGGTGGAAGGGCACGTTCGACGATGTCCCCGCTGCTGTGGAGCATGGCATCACGCTTGACACGCTGCGCAAGAACAAGCTCATGCGCTACGTGGACGAAGAGCCCTACATTGGCAATCGCGACTACAAGAACTTCATCACCGAAACCGGCCGCCTGATGTTCTACGTCGATAACCCCACGCCACGCACGCCTTCGAACTTCGACGTGGCCGCCGTGACCGAGCGCGAGAAGATGCCCACGTACTTCGAGAACAAGATTTCCGGCGAGAACAGCGAATACGCCGAAGAGTTCCCGCTTGTGTGCATGAGCTGGCGTAATCCCAGCCGCGTTCACATGACGCACTTCATGAAGGACTGGGCTCGCGATGTCATGCCCACGCCCACGCTGTTCGTGAATCCCGAGGATGCCGAGAAGTATGGCGTTGAAGAGGGCCAGGACCTGCTGATTACTTCGACGGTGGGCCAGTGCGTCATGCAGTGTGCGCTCCATCCCGGCATTCGTCCCGGCAGCACCGTGTACTACAAGGGCTATTCCGAAACGGAAAGCAAGCTTGGCAGCCAGGGCGCCATCACGACCGACTATGCGGACGCCTACGCGGTGAACTGCTCGTTCTTCGATAACCGCATCAAGATCGAGCCGTGGAAGAACTAAGGGAGAGTGCAATCATGACGCAATACGCTATTGCCGTAGACAAGAAGCGCTGCATTGGCTGCTGGAGCTGCAGCGTTGCATGCAAGCTGGAAAACAACCTGCCCGATCAGGTGTGGTGGAACACCATCATCACTGATGGCGGCGGCGCGATGAACACTCCCGTTGGCACGTATGGCAACTGCTCGCTTACGTACACTCCGTTCCATTGCATGCATTGCTCGAGGCCCGCATGCATGGGCGCGTGTCCCACGGGTGCCACGGCCAAGGATTCGAAGACCGGCATCGTCACCATCGATACGGAAAAGTGCATCGGATGCCAGAGCTGCATCGAGGCGTGCCCGTACAATGGCGTGCGCACCTTTGTGGAGCAGGATCCCGTTCCTGCCCTTGATTGGCCGGTGGGCAGCGTGGATGCGCCCGAGCACAAGAAGACGACGGTCGAGAAGTGCTGGATGTGCTATCACCGCGTGAGCAAGGGCGACGTCCCCGCCTGCGTCGAGGGCTGCCCCGCCAGGGCGCGCATCTTCGGCGATGTGGACGACCCGAACTCCGAGATTTCCCAGCTCATTGCCAAGCGCGGCGACACCGTGCTGCTGGAAGAGGCTGGTACCGGGCCGAACGTGTATTATCTGTCGTAGGCAGAATCGCATTTTTCTCGAGCCCGGCGGATTCCCTCCTCCTGCTGGGCTCTTGCCAGAACAGGGGCGTGCTGCTTCCCGGCGCACGCCCTTCTTTCGCGAAAGGAAGAACATGGCTACTAACTTGGGAAACATGTTCAAATTATTTTCCGTGGCGTTTCAACCGCCTACGGTCGAGCTCGCCGAGTTGCTGCAGTCGGGCGCCTTGGCGGCCGATATGCGTCAGACTTGGTTGGCGTTGGAACTGCCCGAGGAGGCCGTCGACGCGTTTGCCCAGGGGCTCGCGGAATACGAAGGCGCGGATGCGCAGGAGACGCTGCATGCGATTCGTCAGGATTGGTCTCATCTATACCTGGGGAATCCTCCGCTCGTGTCGAATAGCGAGGGCGTTTGGCGCAAGAAGTCCGAGGGTCGCAGCGATGTGGCGCGCATGATCAATTCCTACTCGGTGCAGGTTGCCGATTTCATGCGCGAGTGCGGCGTGCGCCGCAAGGAAAAGTTCAACGACTGCATCGACTACATCGAAGAGGAGTGCGACTTTTGCTCCTTTCTGGCCGACGAGCCGCAATACCTTATCGACCTTGGCCGCGATCCGCTTGCATTGCTTCAGTCGTTTGTCGATGAGCATCTGGCGAAATGGGCGCCCGGCTTTTGCGCCGATGTGCAGGTTAACGCTCGATCGTCGTATTACCGGGCACTTGCCACGCTCATGGCGCGCTTCGTGGAAGCGTTCTAGGCTCGGGGCGATTCATGGCGGGCGGCGATAGGTCGGTACGCATATCGGTTGCCGTTGACGAGGGGCATTGCGTTCACGCGCATAGCGTGTGGGCCATCTGCGCTCGTTGTGTCAACGCATGTCCGGGCGGAGCCATATCGCTACCCCAAGGCGCGAAGGCGCCCGTGGTGGACGAGCAACGCTGCGTAAGCTGCGGGCAGTGCCTATCGGCATGCTCGCTCGGTGCGTTTTCCTCGCCCGAGTTTTCGGAACGACGTTTGCTCGAGCGCATTGAGAAGGAGGGCTCCATTCGTTTGCGTTGCTTCTTGCCCTATGGCGAGCTGGAGTCTCTGGCGCAGGATGGGGGTTCCTACCATGTCTGCACGTGCCTTGCCGCATTGAGTCCGGGTGTTCTTTACCAGATGGCTACCGAGCGCTCGTGCGAGCTGGTTACCGACCGCTGTCGCGAATGCGTGTTGTTCGCTAAGGTCGAAGCGGGCATGCGGCGCAACTTCGAAGATGCGCGCGCCCTGCTTTCCGATTGCGGCCGTGCTCATCATCTATGGGAGTCGAGCCCCTTGTTCCTGCCCAAGCGCGTGAATGATTCTGATTCGAACGAGGTGGATGACGATGCTACGGTCTGCGCTCCTGCACCCAATGTGCGTGCCGTCTTCCATTCCATTTTCGTGTCCGTGCGCGACAATCCTCCCGTGAAGCGTAAGCCCCTTCCGCTGCGCGCCCTTCGGAAACATGTCCCAGAATGGCGCGCCAGCTTGGGCGAGGTGTGGAACATGACGAGTCATGTCAGTCACGATGGGGCGTATCTCTGGCCCGTTCACGTGGTGGATAGGAATAGGTGCCGGGCGTGCGGCATGTGCATGCAGCTTTGCCCAACGGGCACCATCGCCCATGGGTTTGGCGATGGGCGGTTCCGCTATTCCTTCACTCCGGGTAATTGTGCCGAATGCGGCCTATGCTTTATGTCCTGCCCCGTGGCGGCCATTAGTCGCGAGCGCGCAACGAACGCAGCGCCGTTTGACGAGGTGGAATGCTTCGAATGCGAGGCGGAGCCATGTCCGCGTTGCGGTCTGCCGAATTTTGCGTCGCGGGGTGAACCCGTATGCCGTCTTTGTCAGAAGCGGCTGGGTACGTAGCGCTGCGTCAATGCGATAATGCTAGCTGGCGATAACGCGGGAGGGGCGGGAAGCATGCAGGGCGATGAAATATTGTTCGATCCCAGATTTATGTACGTGGTTCAGCGCATGAGCGCAACCACCGATTTGGCATGCCTCCAGGTAACCGCTCTATCGCTGGGCGAATACGCCATGCTGATTCGCGTCGCGGAAGCGGGAGAGGGGCTGTTACTGCATGATTTGGAACGTGAGTTCGGGTTCGTGAAGACGCCGCAGTACCTCATCTCTATTCTTGAGGAAAAGGAGCTTGTGCGCAGGGTGCGCAGTCGTTCCGACAAGCGCGCTTTTGCGTGTGAGGTTACCTCGAAGGGCCGGGCGCGCATCGCGCTTGTCGACGAGGCTATCGCGGTTTCTCTCGTGGGGTCCAATCCCGATTTATGCGAAGAGGATCTGGGCGCCCTCATCGACCAGTTCCAGGCAATTGCGCGTTTCGATGCAAGTCGCCATCCAACCACCATGTTCCCTTCGGTGGCCCTTGTCGCGCTGTTCAAGTATCGCCAGCTTTTCGAGCGTGCGTGTTCGGTTGCTGGCATTCTGCCGCTTCAAATGGCATTGCTTTGCATCCTATCGTCGCGTGATATTGCGCACGACTTATCATCGTTGTCCACCAAGACGGCGCTGTTCGATTTTGCCATCGAATTTCAGCTTAAAGCGATGATGCGCAAGGGGCTGGTTTTGTACGAAGATGGCTACCTTGTCACGAGCCGTGGAATCGAGCGCATGAACGACCTGGTAGTACAGTTCTCGGAAGGTCTGGGGCGCGATTTTGCGCAGTGTGATCCCGACGTGCAAGACGCGTATCGAAACCTTGTCGGATACATGCTCTACCTGTTCGAGTAGGTTGTGCCGTGGCGTCTTCTTCCATGGATTTCCAGCGTGAGCACCCCTTCGCGCTTCGCGTGCGGTCAAAGGCCGTGCTGTGCAGCGTGCTTTCCGAGGTGTTTGGCTATCCCTCCGTGGAGTGCGCGGAGAATCTTGCCTCGTTTGATGCCGTGGACCAATGCCGCGAGCTTGCTCACGCGGCGCGTCTCGACCTTGAGGATACGCTTGGACTGGCGGGGCTTTCCGCCGAGTGGTTCGATTCCCATTGCGTGCCTGGCGAAGTCGACACGAAGCTTTCCCCTGGGCGTCAGCTACGCGCAGAGTGTACGCGCCTCTTTTGGAGCTATCCGCGACTCGTTCGCCTCGAGGGGCGTCACTGGGCGAAGTCCGACAGGCGTGGCGAGGTTGTTGCCGTGCGGGAATGCTATCGCGAGCTGGGCTTGCGTAATCAGGAGGGCGTGAATGCCCCCGTTGACGTGCTTGCGAGCGAGCTTGATTACGCGGGGTACGTCTTGCGTGCGGAAGCCGATGCGTGGGATGGGGAAGACTCCCTGAGTGCGCTCGAGTGGCATAAGTTGTACGTGAGCTTCGTGGATGCGCATCTGCGCCCCTGCGCCATGGGTGTCGCCACGGGAACGTTCGAGCATGCGCGCAATGCACATGTGCGGTTTTACGCGGCGTTGCTCATGTCCGTCGTTGCGGAAGCGTAGGCGGTAACGGAATGCACGCGCGTATGTCCCGCGTGATGAATTAAGATAGTGGGTTGGAATTACGCCCCCGGAGTGGGGCTTTGCAGGGACATGGGAATGGGAACGTATGTGGTTTGAGCTTCTGCTGGCAACGCTGCTGTGCGCGTGCGTGCTGTACGTGCCGGGCTTTTTCTTTGCGCGCGCATTGCGTATGCGCCGCTTCGACGCGGTGGCTGTGGCGCCGCTGTTTTCGGTGGCTCTGCTCGTGGCCGAGGGCATCGTTGCCCACAAGGCCGGCGTGGCCATGCCCGCGTACGTGCTTCCCCTGGTCGCATTGGGTATATGCCTGGCATGCTTCGTTGTTTCCCGCGTGGTTGTTCGGCCCACGGCGCCTCGTGGCGCGCATGTATGGCCTAGCCCGGAAGCCGAGTCCGTTTCCGCTCGTTGCTGCCAAGACGTGGGCAAGCAGGTCCTGCTCTACGTTGGCGTTGCCCTGTTTGTTACCGTAATCGTTTTCCTTACCGCCATCGACGGCCCCGATTCGTTCTCGCGCAGCGACGACACCGCTTTTCACATTGCGGTGATCCGCGGCTTCCTGGATTCGGGCAGCTATTCCATTTTGAACTGCTCGTCGTTTCTCGACCATGGCATTGCGGGCGGCTATTACCCGGGCGCCTGGTATGTTGTTGCGGCGGTTGTGGCCTCGGTGTTCGGCGATAGCGTATCGCTGGCGAACAACGCCACCATCATCGTTTCGATGGTCTTGGTATTTCCGCTGGTCATGTTGTTCTTCTTCCGCCAGTTCTTCCCGGGGAACACGCGTCTTGCGTACGCAGGCGCGCTCGTGACTCCGGCGTTCTGCGGATTCCCTTGGGGCTTTCTGGTCTTCGGGCAGTTGTTCGGCAATCTGCTCTCTTGGATATTCGTGATGGTTGCGCTGGTGTTCCTGGCGCGAGCTATCGACGCCAAGGGCGCGGGCGTCCGTGCCCGATGGATCGTCTGCCTGGTCATTGCCTTGCCGGTCATTGCGGCGGCGCAGCCCAATGGCGTATTCACGTTCGGCATCATTGCCGTGGCGTATACGGCGTGGCGCATCTTCTTCGAGCCCAATGCCGAGCATGCTACGTTTTCCCGCGCGCGCATCCTGGGCGTGGTAGGCCTGGTGGTTGCGGCGTGCGTAGTGTGGGTAGGGTTTTATTTCGCACCTCCTCTGCAAGCGGTGGTCGAATACGAAACGCCTGCCACGCTTTCGCTTGCCGAGGGCATTGCTTCGGGGCTCACGTTCATGTTCAGCACGCATGGCGGTATTCAGCCGTTTTTGAGCGTGGTTGTTCTCTTGGGCATCATCCGCACGTGCCGTAAGGGGCATCGCCGTTACCTGTGGATGACGGCGGCATTCGCATGCGCCATGCTCATCTATTTTGTTGACGTGGGCACCGATTGGCCCATCAAGCACCTGCTAGCGGGCTTCTGGTATTCCGACTACCGTCGCACGGGCGCCATGGCTGCTCTGTTTGCCATTCCGCTTGCTGCTATGGGCCTACAGTGGCTCATTGACGCCTGCCTTGCCCTGGCGCGTCGTTTGCACGGCGGGAACAAGCTCGGTACCGTGGGCGTGCGTGTGGTTGCGAGTGCGGTTGTCGTCGTTATGCTCGTGTGCCAATTCGCCCCGTTACACGTGTACTTCAGCGAGAAGCGCGACATTCGCATGGGTCTCATGACGGTACGTAATCAACTGACTACGAATTATTCGTGGCAGATTGGCTTTACGGCCGAGGAAGACGCCTTCGTGCAGCAGGTGAAGGACATCGTGCCCGAAGGCGCGCTCGTGGTGAACCTGCCCAACGATGGCAGTTGCTGGAGCTACGGCGTCGAGGGGCTCGACACGTATTGGCGTCGCTGCGTGAAGAACGGCGTGGGCTCGTCCGACCAGGACAAGCTGCTGCGCTTGCACATGAAGGAGCTTTCGACTTCGGAAGACGTGCAGCAGGCGGTGTCCGACTTGAACATTCAATACGTGCTCCTGCTCGATTACGCGGGGGCCGATAATCGCACGATGGTCGAAAAGCGCTACGAGGGGAAAGACTGGGTTGGCATCGAGGAAATCACCGATGACACGCCTGGGTTCACCGTCGTCCTGAGCGAGGGCGACATGCGTCTGTACGCCATCGACCGTTCGTATGTGGCAGAGTAGAAGGGGATAGCCGTGAGGATTGCGGTTGCTGGAACGGGCTATGTGGGCCTGTCGTTGGCGGTGCTGTTGTCTCAGCGCAACCACGTGGATGCGGTGGACGTTATTCCGCGCAAGGTGGAACTGCTGAGCCAGGGCGTGTCGCCCATTCGCGACGAGGAAATCGAGCGCTACCTTGTGGAGGCCGAGCTCGACCTGCATCCCACGCTCGACGGCGCCCAGGCGTATCGTACGGCCGACTTGGTGATTGTTGCCGCGCCCACTGACTACGATTCCCAGGCGAACACGTTTGACACAAGCCATGTGGAAGAGGTCATCGACCTGGTTCTTTCGGTGAATCCCGCCGTGCCCATCGTGATTAAGTCCACCATTCCCGTGGGGTACACGCAGCCGCTATTGGAGCAGCATCCTCAGGCGAACATCCTCTTTTCGCCTGAATTCCTGCGCGAGGGACATGCGCTCTACGACAACTTGCATCCCAGCCGCATTATTGTGGGCGTGCCCACGTGCGCGCACGAGGCGGCTCTGCGCCAGCATGCGGAAATGTTTGCCGCCTTGCTGCAGGAGGGCAGTCTCGACGAGGAAACGCCACAGCGCATCATGAGCGCCACCGAGGCCGAGGCCGTGAAGCTCTTCGCGAATACGTACTTAGCCTTGCGCGTGGCGTATTTCAACGAGCTCGACACCTATGCGGAGACGCGCGGGCTCGATAGCAAGCAGATCATCGATGCCGTGGGGCTTGATCCGCGCATTGGCACGCATTACAACAATCCGTCGTTCGGCTATGGCGGCTACTGCCTGCCGAAGGACTCCAAGCAGCTGCTGGCAAACTATGCTGATGTGCCGCAGGACATCATTGCGGCCATCGTTCAGGCCAATCGCACGCGCAAGGACTTTATTGCCGACCGCGTATTGCAGGCCGCGGGGTGGTCGGCTGAATCGGCGTCGCAGGTCACGGTGGGTATTTATCGCCTTACCATGAAAACGGGCTCCGACAATTTCCGCGCGTCGTCGATCCAGGGCGTCATGAAGCGCGTGAAGGCGAAGGGCGCGCGTGTCATCGTGTACGAACCCACGCTGGAGGCTGATGCGTTCTTCGGGAGCCCCGTCGTGCGTGACCTGGAAGAATTCAAGCGTGAGAGCGACGTCATTGCCGCGAATCGCATGACGGCGGAACTCGATGACGTGCGCGGCAAGGTTTACACGCGCGATCTGTACGGCCAGGGCTAGCGCATGGTGGAAAACGTGCTCATATCCATTCTCATTCCCGTCTACAACGCGGAACGCTATCTGGAACGATGTCTTGATAGCGTGCTTGCGCAAACGTACGGGTCGTTCGAGATCGTGGCCATCGACGATGGCTCTTCCGATGGCTCGCCGGCCATTCTGGACGCGTATGCCCAACGCGAACCCAAACGCGTGCGCGTGGAGCATCGGGCGAACGCTGGTGCGGCCGAGGCGCGCAATCGCGCCATCGAGCTCGCGCGGGGCGAATACGTGGCGTTCCTGGATAACGACGATTGGCTCGACCCCGATTTTCTGGAGCAGCTGGCATCTCATGTGGGCGAAGGCGCCGACATTGTGTTTGGCGGATACCGTCGCCCGCATGCCGACGGTTCGGTGGCCAGCGAAATCGTGCCGCATCCGGGTGAGGAATGGGCGCCCTTCGCGGTGCTTGCCGCATGGGCGAAGCTCTACCGTAGGGAATTCCTGCTGGCGAATGACCTGAGCTTCCTTTCTGCGAACATCTACGAGGACCTGTATTTCTCGATTCCGGCCATCTATGCCGCGCAGCGTACGGAAGTGGTTCCGTACTGCGGCTACAACTGGTTCATGAACCCGGAGAGCGTGTCCAATACCAGCCAGCGGACCTCCGAAGGGTTGGAATTCGACCGCGCCATGAGCGCCCTGGTCGATCGCGTGGGCGTGGATGCGTCGGGTAGGCAAGACGCCTTGTTCGTGCATGCTATGGTGCGCTTGGGCGTGTTCTCGCTGTTTCTCACGCGCGACGGCGATGGTCCGGAATTGGCTGCGGAGCGCACGGTTCTGTTGCGCGCGTGGCTCGATGCCCACGTGCCCACGTGGCGCTCTGACCTCTACGCCCGCATGGGCAGGCCGCGAGGCGATAGCCGTGGAGCACGTATTGCCACCTGGTTGTTTGTTTGTCATCCGCGCCTGTTTGCCGCGGCATTGCGCCTGAAATAGCCTACAGGTCGTTGGCGGCTTCCCCGCGCGCGTACACGCATGCGATGGCGTGTGCGATGGGTGCGGGCCAGAAGCGCTTTAACATGGCTAGGTCTTCTGCCGTGCGCGTGGAATCGCCGATGAGAGACGTAGTAGTAGAAGCTTCGTGAATGCGATGGAGCATGAGGGGCTGAGGGTCGTACAGGAATGCGCCCTCCATGCGTGAAAGGCGTTCCCAGGTATCCCAGTCGACGTTGCTCTTCATGCCCGCGTGAAACGGCGGGGTGGGGCAGTTTGTCGCATTGAACGTGACCGCGGGGCAGCAGATAGCATTTCCCCAGGCCAGCGCGTGACGACGCGCATGTGTGCTGCGCGCCTTGCTGGGCTTGGCGAGCGGTGCGAGCAGGCGGCGCTTCACGCGGGGCAGCGTGCCATCGCTCACCGTTTCACCGTTGCGGATTTCGGCGTAGTCGCTGAAGAAGATGAGCCCATCGCTGGCGCTATTGAGCATGGCGCGTGCGTGCGTGGCGTATTCAGGTAGGTAGACGTCGTCTTGGTGCGCAATGGTCACGTAGTCGGCGGTCGCCTGCTCATACGCATAGTTCCAATCGGCACCAATGCCTCGCCCCTCGGCGTTTACGTGCAGGGGCAGCCCGTGCCTGCACGCGATGTCTTCCAGCCATTCGCTGGGTGTGGACGTGGCGATGAATACCTCGTCGGCTACGGTTTCCTGAAGCTCGATCGAAGCAATGCATTCTTCCAGATAGGGGCTTTGTCCATAGGCGCAAATCGCAAATGCGTGT
Source organism: Denitrobacterium detoxificans (assembly GCF_001643775.1). Taxonomy (NCBI): domain Bacteria; kingdom Bacillati; phylum Actinomycetota; class Coriobacteriia; order Eggerthellales; family Eggerthellaceae; genus Denitrobacterium; species Denitrobacterium detoxificans. Next base: position 328,209 of record NZ_CP011402.1, read on the forward strand.
GTGGACATGTCATTTCCTCCCTCATATCTTCAGAACGCTGTCGTATAGTTACGCCAAAGGGAACTGGGACAGCGTATCAAGGATACGCGAAGGGTGGCGAGGAATGAACCCCGCTAAGAGTACTTCCAAGCATTATCTTGCACTGCTGCTTGCTGTGGCCGCAGTGGCGTTTGCCGCTGCGCTTGTAGCGCCCGCCTCGGCATATGCCGCGAGCGATCAGAAAATGTACCGCTTGTACAACCCCAATGGTGGCGAGCATTTCTATACGGCGAACGTGATGGAGATGACCAACTTGCATCGCCTTGGCTGGACCTACGAGGGCGTGGGTTGGATTGCCCCGGCGTCGGGGTCTCCCGTGTATCGCCTGTACAACCCCAACGGCGGCGATCATCACTACACCATGGCCGCTGAAGAGAAGGACTTTCTGGTTGCGCTGGGCTGGAACTACGAGGGCGTGGGCTGGAGGTCGGCAAGCGCTTCGGCGGGCCAGCCGCTCTATCGCCAGTACAACCCCAATGCCTCGTCGGGCTCGCATAACTACACGCTGAGCGCGCAGGAAAACGACCACCTCGTAAGCCTGGGCTGGAATGCCGAGGGCGTATGCTGGTATGGTTACGAACCATCTGAAAGCGACTTCATTACGTCGCTCGATTACTCTCAGGCGGTGAACCTGCCCGTTTCCGTTTCCGCATACAGCGTGGTGGTGGCGCGCGAAGACGGCGTGGTCATCGCCAGCAAATCGCCGAACAAGAAGTGCGAGACGGGTTCCACGGCGAAGCTCATGACGTGCTGGCTCGCCCAGGAGAGCCTGGGGGATGCCCAGGTCACGCTTTCCGATTACGACATTCAGATTGCCCAGCCGTTTGCCTACGATCGCGACCAGCCGTGGAAGGCCAATTCGGCATCCGTCGTGGCCAAGCAGTGCATGTACGTGTCGTCGAACCCCTATGCGCACACGCTCGCTCGCTACGTGGCGCGGGAAAAGTACGGGGCAACGGGCACCGACTGGGGCGATATGCGCAATGGCGTGCGCGCCATGCAGGAGCGCGCCGTGGAAATTGGCATGACGAACACCACGTTCGTTTCGCCCTCGGGCTTGTTCGGACCGAAGAACGGCAACTTTACGAAGGATTTCAGCAGCAATTCCAAGGGCATGACGAATAATCGATCCACGGGAAACGACATGATGCTGCTTACCCTGAATGCCGTGCCGGCGGGAACGCATATCGTGGGAAACACGTTTGGCAGCCCGCACAAGTTCACGAATATCAAAACGGGAACGAATGAGCGCGAATCCATGCTTTCGATGATACGAATAAAGGGCAAGACGTACTACATCGCCCTCATGGCTGCCGACCACACTTCCAGCCAGGGCGGAACCGACGTGAATGAGACCACTGCCATCGTCAATTGGCTCTGGGATTACGTGCAGTAGGGTGTTTCGTGAGTGGCTTCGTGCGAAAGAATGCGTTTCAATGGGCGGTGGCAGTCGGCGCCCTGGCGTTGTGCGCTGGCCTGTTCTTTGCGGCGTACGCGTTGGCCGAAGTTCCCATGCCTGCTATCGCAAGCGGTCTTACCTATAACGGCTCGGCGCAGGAAGGCGTTTCGGAGGCCGAGGGCTATACGCTGTCGGGTCAGGTGGATGCCACGAACGCCGGTGAGTATACGGTTACCGCCACGCTGCGCGAGGGCCGTCATTGGCCCGACGGTAGCATCGAGCCCAAGCGTGTGACCTGGGAAATCGACAAGGCGTCACTCGATGTCTCGGCCTTCACGGTCGATTCCACGTTCACGGGCGAAGAGCAGTCGCTCGTTTCTACGCAAGAAGTACCCGAAGGCGTTTCCGTGTCCTATGGCGTGAATGGCGTGGAATCCGAACGCCCCACGGCTACCAATGCCGGTAGCTACGAGGTAACGATGACGGTCGAGGGCGGCGGCAACTACAAGGATGCCACCATCGTATGCGAGGCGAAGATCGCGCCCGCTCCCATCGCCGCACCTGAGCCCGTATCGGGCCTGGTTGCAGATGGCAAGACCAGCCAAGTGGGCGTCCCCGAGGGCGATGGCTATACCGTGGAGGATGGGAGCGCTGTCGAGCCGGGGGAGTACGTTGCCGTGGTTACGCCCGATGCCAATCACGTATGGGAAGATGGCTCGTCCTCGCCACTGCAGATCGCTTGGAGCGTCGGCGCGCCCGAGGTTCCCTGGGGCAACTTGGTAACGCTCAACTACGATTCCGCCGTCGACCTGCCTGTTTCGCTGAGCGCCTACGGCGTGCTGGTGGCCACGGCCGATGGCACGGTGGTTGCGCAGAAGAACCCGTATACGCGTTGCGAGATCGCCTCCACCACCAAGCTGCTTACGTGTTGGCTGGCCAGCGAATACCTGGACGACGATAGCCAGGTGAGCCTCTCCTCGTACGATACGCAGATTGCCGAGCCGTTCGATTCGCCTGAAAATCAGCCGTGGCATACCGCCAGCGCCGCGAAGATCGAGGCGCAGTGCATGCTCACGTCGTCGAACCCGTATGCGCACGCCCTGGCGCGCTACGTTGCCCGTGCGCGGTATGGCGCTTCGGGAACTGATTGGGGCGACATGACGAACGCGCTGCGTGCCATGGACGAGCGTGCAACGGAAATTGGCATGAGTAACACCAGCTTCGTGTCACCCTCGGGACTTTTCGGCCCGGGCAATGGGGTGTTTACGAGTGGGTTCTCCTCGTTTTCGGGTGGCATGAAGAACAACCAGTCCACCGCCAACGACATGATGCTGCTTACGCTGAACGCCGCGGCTGCCGACGCGCCCATTTCGGGGCAGAAGCTTGGCAGCAACGATTTCACCTGCATAAAGACGGGTACGAATGAACGTGAATCCATGCTTGCCAAGGCTAATGTGAACGGCGAAACGTACTACATCGTCCTTCTGGCTGCCGATCATACTTCCGCCACCGGCGGAACCGACGTCCGCGAAATCGACCACATCATCGATTGGCTCGAAACGCGTTAGGTTGACGTTTCCCTCTCGAAGGCGAACAATAGCGGCAAGTTTTGCTGTTCGAAGTTGCTTGCCCGTTCGTACAATCGAGGCGCGTGACCCATGGCATTGTATGCTGCTCGACCTTCGGTGAAAGGCCTTTCCCACGATACATCGCGTTTGGCGATGCGATTGTTGGCTGTTGCCGGCGTGGTAATTCTTATCGCTGCCATTCTTTTCGTTTTGTTTGAGCCGCGTGGGCGCGTGGGCAGGCAAGAGGAATGGCTGGTAGGTGGATATTACGACATAATGAATGATGGGCATGGCTATCTTTTGGAATATGATTCCGCGACTCAGACGGCCGTTGTTGAGCTGTTGCCCGACTCGAATGCGTTGCTCTCCCTTCCGAATGACTTAGAGACGCCTCCAAACTATTTGTGTGGATTCCCACAACGTCATGGGCTGTGCCCCGATGTCGTCATTGCTTTGGATTGCGATTATGCCGTGGATATGCTGAGCAAGGCGACAGAGGATAGGCTTCAGCCTGGTGCGTTAGTGGAGGTGGCTTTTTTCCTCGGTGGCGATCGCGAGGGGCGTTATTCGTGCGACAGAATCAAGCCGGTTGATTCGTTTGAGGTCGATTGTTTATACGTGGAGGATTGCGCGAGGAGATGCCTCGCGTCTGGCGATGTTCCCGAGAGCGGGGACTACTGGTGGAGGCCCGCGAATCGCATTCCCAACAGGGATTTCGAGAAGAATATTTTGTAGGGCATGGCGCCCCTACATCACGTGGGCGATGGCGGTGAAGCCTGTGGCTAGGCCCAGGATGAGCGTTGTGGGTGGAAGCCAGCGTAGGGGGCTGCCCAGTTTGGCGGGCAGCAGGTTCTTGTTCGACATGCATGCCAGCATAATCAGCAGATAGAGCGGGATGAAGTAGCGTCCTTGCGTACCGCCCACCATGGAAGACCCCACGGGCGTGTATTGCAAGTACAGGCTGGCGTAGATGAGCGCGCAGATCAGAAGCGCAATGCCCGTGAGCGCCAAGCGCGTGCGCAGGGTGAATGGCCGCTTCAGGGGTTCGGTTCCGGAAATGGCAACAGTGGCAAGAAGCAGCAGATACAGAATCACGATGAGCGGGTTTACGCGTATGCCCATCCAAGCCAGGTAGTCGGCAGTGGAAGATTCCAGGTAGAACGGCAGGTTCACGGCGAAAGTGCGTGCCATGGACGCAACGAGCGCGAACGGGTTTGCCTTTACGAACGCCATTTGGGCATCGGGGTCTACGCCTGCGCCCAGCGCCTCGTGCGCCAATATGTCCGACGAGATGGAAAGCCAACCCAGGCAACCGGCAATCCCCAGCGCCCCAATGCACGCGACGGAACAGGTATAACGTCCCTTGCCGCCGAATCGTTCGATGGGAATGAGGAAGAGCACCAGGCAGATGGGCACGTACACGATCTTGAACTGGGAAAGCGCAAGCACTATTGCCGCGATGAGCGCCAGGTGGCGAAGGCCCATGGTGCGGTCTTGCTCGCGCCAATAGAGCGCGCAAGTCACGATGGCCAGACAGAGCGCAAACGATATGCCGTCGGTGGCCAGTGAGAACAGTTCCTGCTGCATCATGGGCAGCAGTGCAAGCGCGAATGCGATGGGTTTGCCCGTGGGCAGGAATCGCAGACAGAGGAAGATGATGGCCACCGCTGCCAGCCAGTTCATGAAGCGCCCTGCGTAGGCTAGGGTGGCAACATTGCCGGTGAGCAGGCGCGCGATGGCGATTCCCAGTGCCTGGGGCGTGTAGGATGCGGGGCTGTAGAGTGCGGTATTGCGGAACGAAACGAACGAGCAGTCACTGTTGTCGATGGTGCGTGTGGCGTAGTCGGCTACGTCGGCGTGGGTGTGCGTTCGGGCGAGTTCGTCGGGTACGGCAACGGCGGTGGGCAATATGCCTCCCATCAGGCCGTTCGTGGGATCATTGGGGTCGGCGTACGAGATCAGGCACCCTTCCGACACTTGGTAGGCGCGGCAGAAGTGTGACTCTTCGTCGGGAACGTTGAACAGCGGCGAGGCAAATATGCCCACGATCAGGAAGACCACGCTGATGATAGCGAAGGCGATGTCGAACCCAATATGCTTGCTCGTGCTCACAGTTCCCCCAGTTGGTTTCCGTTTCGCAAAACGATACCATGCTCTGTGCCTGCTGGGCTGGCGAAATGTGCCACGTGCGCGCATTTGCGCAGGTGCGATAGAATAAGCGCCGTGAAAACTACCTCGACATATCCCCAAGAACGCATTTATGCCACGATCGTTACGTTCAATCCCGACCTTGCGCGTCTGAAGGACAACCTGCGGGCGGTGTCCGGCCAGGTAGCGGGCGTGTTCGTAGTCGATAATGGATCGCAGGACGTGCAGGCCGTTCGCGATGTGGCTGCTGAAATAGCTGGTTGCACGGTGGTCGAAAACGGCCAGAACCTGGGCGTGGCCGCTGCGTTGAACCGCGGCGTGCGCGCGGCGCGCGATGCGGGCGCTGCGGCTGTGCTGCTGCTCGACGAGGACAGTACGTCGGCTCCGGGCATGGTGCAGACGCTCGCCCGCCATCTGGGCGAAGATGTCGGCCTGGTGTGTCCGCTCATTGGCAACTACCTGGAAGGCGACGCCCTGGAAACCTCCGATGCCGTTTGCCAGGTGCCCCGTGCCATCAATTCCGGCTCGCTCGTGAGCGTGGCCGCGTACGAAGCGGTGGGCGGATTCGACGAGATGCTGTTCGTGGATTGGGTCGACATGGATTTCTGCGCCAACTTGCGCTTGCATGGCTTTCGTATCCTGCAGACGCACGAAGTGGCGCTCGCACATGCCATTGGCGACAACCAATACGCACGCAAGGTGCCGTGGTTCAGCCGAGAGCGCGGGTTCCATTTGAAGCAGATGTATCGCACGAATCACAGCGACTTTCGCAGGGAAGACAAGGCTCGCTCGTGGGCCATTGTGCTGCGCAAGTATCGCGGCACCTCGGAATACGCCGCCGAGCGCAGTTGCATCGTGAAGGAATTCGTGAGCAACCTGCTGTTCGAGCGCCGTCGCTGTGCGCTGCTGCGTGCTTTCAGGCGCGGTTGGCACCGGGGCGTGGAAGCATGCGCCCGCAATGGGATAAAATAGGTCTGTTTGCAAGGGATTGGGAAGAAAGCGGCAGTTCATGATTGTTTTCGGTAAGGCGGGGGAATGAAGACGCTCCTGGTGATTCCCGCGTACAACGAAGAGGAGAACATCGAGCGCGTGGTCGATGCCCTTATTGCCGACTATCCCACGTATTCCTACCTTGTCGTAAATGACGGTTCGCGCGATGCCACGGCCGATATCTGCCGACGTCGCGGCTACCGTTTTCTCGATCTGCCCATCAATGTGGGGCTTTCCGGCGCGTTCCAGGCGGGCTTGAAGTACGCCTATCGCAATGGCTACGATTGCGTCATTCAGTTCGATGCCGACGGCCAGCACCTCCCGGAATATGAGGCTTCGGTAGTTTGTGTGACAAGGGGCTAGCCTAGGCAGCAACGCTCTTCGCTCCCTTCACGCCCTTCTTCCTCGCCTTCACCGGGCGACCCGGGAGCTGGGGCTGGCAGTCGCCGCACCTGAGCATGAGCAGGGCCACGAGGTTGTCGGTGTTGCGGAAGCCGTAGCCCATCCTCACCGTCACCTTGATCTTGTTGTTGATGGCCTCTACGCGCCCGTTGCTGATGCCGAGCTCGACTGCGGCGATGATGTCGTCGCGCCGGCGGCGCACCTTCTTCTCCACGGCGACGACCTTGGCGATCTTGCAGTAGGCGGCCCTGTGCATCCAGTCGTCGAGCAGCTCGGCGGCCTCGGAGCCGTCGGCTGCCCGGAAGACGGCCCGCAGGTCCTCCTTGAGCTCCCAGGCCCTGACCAGCCGCGAGCCGGCCCTCTTCTTGAGCGCCTCGAGCCTCGCCCTCTGGCCGTCGGTGAGGTCCTCGGGGTTCTTCACGAGCGCGTAGCGGCTGCCCTTGATGGAGGCCGCCTCCTCCTCGAGCGCCCTGACCTCCTCGGGCGGCAGCTCGCCTTTGGCAGGCCTGCCGCGCTTGCCCTCGGGCCTGGGCCTGGCGGCCCTGGCGGCGGCCCTGGCGGCGTTCCACTCCTCGCAGCGCACGGCGTCGAGCGCGTCGTTCATCCACTGGACCACGTGGAAGGGGTCCATGACCCACCTCGCGTTGGGGCAGCGGCGCTTGACCAGCTGCCTTATCCACCTCGCGCCGTCGGCGGTCACCACCTCTATGGCGCGCCTCTGCTCGCGCGTGAGCTCGTCGAGGAACAGGTTGAGCACGTCCTTGCCGGTGCCCTCGTGCGCCCAGATGAGGCAGCCGCGGTCGTGGTCGACGACCACCGTGACGTACTTGTGGCCCTTCTTGTACGACGTCTCGTCGATGCCGATGCGGCGCACGCCGTCGAACCTCGAGGCGCCGCGCGCGGCCTCCAGCTCGGCGTAGACGCGCCTGCACACGCCGCCCACGCTGTGCCACTCGACGCGGGCGAGCTCGGAGACCGCCGAGGCGGTGCAGCGGACCGCCAGCCACGCCACCCAGTCCTCGAAGTCACGCGTGAAGCGCGCCCCGTGCCGCGCCCAGGGGACGGCCTCGGTGCGCACGCCGTGCTCCGGGCAGCGCACCCTGCAGGGCGCGTACTCCAGGTAGCAGGCCGAGCGCGCCAGGTCCATCGCCCTCCACAGCCTGGGGGCCCCGCGGTTCGCCATGTCGTAGAAGTCGCAGGCCCTGCCGCATACGGGGCAGCGGCGCTGCTCGCGCTTGTAGGGCCGGACGCTCACGACGATGCGCTCGGCCTCGATGCGCGCGCCCAGGACGACCGTGCGGGCCAGACCGAGGGCGAGAAGTAGTAGACTCTTCATGCGTCACACCTCTTCGGTTGTCTGAATTTGGCTTAGCAATCATAGGCGGATGACGCGGAAACGGCCCCTCCCGGGGCCGTTTCAGTTCCAGATCGTTGTTTTCGCCCGCTGAGCTGGGCCTATGCCGGAATCTCTCCCACAGAAACCACCGAAGAGCCCGGAATATCTGGATAGCCTGGTGGCCGCGTTGGAGACCAACGATGTCGTTATTGGGTCGCGTTTCGTGAACGAGCGCAAGCCTTCGGGGTTGCGCGGGTTCGGCGGCTCGCTTATCAGCGGCATGATTCGTCTGACTACGGGAACGAAAATCACCGACCCCACGTCGGGCATGCGTGCGTACAACCGTCGCATGATCAAGGAGCTTGCCTTCGGCCCCAACCTGGGCCCCGAGCCCGACACGCTTTCGTATCTCATGCGCAAGAAGGGCGCTCGCATCGCGGAAGTGCCCGTTCAGATGGCCGAACGCACTGCCGGTACCAGCTATTTCAACCCGTGGTCGGCGAGCATGTACATGTTCCGCACGGCCCTTTCCGTCCTGCTCATTCAGTTCTTCAGGTAGGTCGCCATGTCCGTTGCCCTTAGAATCGTGCTTATCGTGGCCGCCGTGGCGTTGGTGGTCTTCTTGCTGCATAGCATCAAGCGCTCGAAGATGCGCATCGAGGATTCCCTATTTTGGGTGGCGTTTTCGCTGGTCATCTTGCTGCTGAGCATCTTTCCGGAAATCGCCGTGGCCGCTTCGGACGCCTTTGGGTTCATGGCGCCCGTCAACTTCATCTTCCTGTTCTTCATCTTCGTGCTCATCCTGAAGAACTTTGCGGGTAGCCGTCGCGTGTCGCAACTGGAATCCCGCGTGCAAGAATTGGCCGAACAGGTTGCCATCAATCAGCTCGACCATTACGAGCGCAGCGAGGCTGCGGCGCGGGCGCAGGGCGAAGAAGCGCCCGAACAGGTGAAATAGCATGTCGCGTATCTGCATACTGCTCGCCACGTACCAGGGCGAGCGCTTCGTGCGCCAGCAGCTCGATTCGCTTGTGGCGCAAACGCATGCCGATTGGGTATGCGTGGCTCAGGACGATTGCTCCGCCGATGCAACATTCGAAATCTTGCAAGAGTATGCGCAGGCCAACGACCGATTCGTGGTCATGCGCGCACCCGAGCGCCTGGGAGGCGCGAAGGAGAACTTTTTCTCGCTTATCGCGTATTGCCAAAAGCATATGGCGGATGCGGAGTATTTCGCGTTCTGCGACCAGGACGACATGTGGCTTCCCAACAAGCTGGCAGATTCGCTTGAAGCGCTGCGTCAGCTCGAGGCTGCGCTTGATGGTGCGCCTGCGGCCATCTGCACCGATGCCCAGGTTGTGGCGGAGGATGGCGCAGAAATTGCGCCTTCCTACCTGGCGTATACTGCGCGCGATACGCGCATGGTGGAGTTCAATAACCTGCTCGTAGAGAACATGGCGCCTGGTTGCACGATGCTCGTGAATCGCGCTTGTTTCATGAACGTGCGTCCGCCGCGCGAGGGCCTTGCCGCGGTGGAAATGCACGATTGGTGGACGATGCTCGTGGCGGCATCCCTGGGCGCCGTTGCCGTACTGCCCCAGGTCACCATGAAATATCGTCAGCATGGCGCCAATTCGCTGGGTGCGCAGCGCTATTCGCTTTCCGACCGCGCCGCCCATATGCGCGAAACCGTGGATGGCATTCGCGCGGCTCATAGCCAGGCACGTGCCTTTGCCGAAACGTATGCCGATGAGCTGGGCGAATGTGAACTTGCTCTCGCGCACGCTTTTGGCCACATGTTGGAGTGGAATCCTGCCAAGCGCTTGCGTGCGCTTGGCCGCGATGGCTTCTGGCGCGCTACGCCTGCAAAACGTGTGGTGCAGGTCATTCTGTCGCTGGGGATGCGCCGATGAAGGCCGAGACCCTGAAGGCGCGCACGATTTCCTCCATGTTCTGGAAGCTCATGGAGCGCGGCGGCACGTCGCTCGTGGCACTTATCGTGCAGATCGTGCTTGCTCGCTTGCTTGCTCCCGACGATTTCGGCGCACTGGCCATCATGCTCGTGTTCGTGAACCTGGGTAACGTCATCGTGCAATCGGGGTTGAACACTTCGCTCGTGCAGGCATCCAATGTGGACCGTCGCGACTTCAGCACGGTGTTTTGGATGTGCTTCGCCACGGCTACGGTGCTGTACGTGGTTGTATTTCTGGCCGCACCCGCGGTTGCTGCCTTCTACCAGTATGACGCCCTCGTAGCGCCCCTGCGTGTGCTTACCATCATCCTGTTCATCAATGCGTTCAATTCCGTGCAAGTGGCGAGTGTGCAGCGTGAACTGCAGTTCCGCAAGATCTTCTGGGCGGGCGTCGTCTCGGTGGTTGCGTCGGGCGCCTTGGGCATTGCGTCTGCCGCGCTGGGGGCAGGGCTCTGGGCGCTCGTCGTTCAACAGCTTGCCTACCAGGTTATATACAGCTTCGTCCTGTTCGTGCAGAATCGCTGGCTTCCTCAGTTCACGTTCAGCGCCGAACGTGCGCGTGTTCATTTTTCCTTCGGCTGGAAGCTGCTGGCGTCGGGTCTTCTGCAGACGGGCTACGAAAGCCTTTCCGACCTGATCATCGGCAAGCAGTTCTCACAAGCCCAGCTTGGTTTGGTTTCGCAGGGCAAGAAATACCCGGCTGCGTTGGGCACCACGCTCGATGGGGCCATCCAGCCCGTCATGATGTCGGCGGTGGCGCGCGCCAAGGACGACCTGGCGAACGTGAAGGGCCTGGTGCGTCGCGCCATCAAGACGAGCACGTTCCTCATTCTGCCCGCCATGGGTCTGTTTGCCGTAACCGCGCAGCCTATCGTGCTGCTTCTGCTGGGCGAGCAGTGGCTGCCCTGCGTGCCGTTCATGCAGATGTACTGCGTCGTGTACGCAATGCTGCCCATCCACACCACGAACCTGCAGACGCTCAACGGCATGGGTCGCAGCGACCTGTTCCTGAAACTCGAAATCATCAAGAAGTGCTATGGGATTGCGTTCATCTTGTTCTTTGGCCTGGTGCTGAAGGATATTTATCTCATGGTGGGGGCGTACATCCTGTCGGGCGTTATCTCTACGTTCGTGAACGCGCATCCCAACAAGCGCGTCATTGGCTATTCATACGGGGAGCAGCTGCGCGACATTGCGCCCGGCATTGCGCTTACGATCGTGTCGATGGCCCTTGCGGCCCCGCTTGCGTTGCTGGGGCTTCCCGCCCTGGGGCAGATTGCCGTCCAAGTTGTCGTGTTCGTGGGGCATACGCGCTGCTTGCGAGGCTGTTCCACGTGGAGGAATTCGAATATCTGGTCGGAATGGCGCGCGAGGCCATTTCCGCACGGCGTGGCCGCTAAGTCGTATACTGGCAGATACGTTTTGCACGGAAGGAATCTCATGGCCGCAGACCCCATTTTGGTAACTCGCTCTTCGCTGCCTCCGTTTCAGGAGTTTGTGAACGAGATTGCGCCGCTGTGGGAGTCCCATTGGCTCACCAACATGGGCGAAAAGCATGCGGAGCTCGAAGCTCAGCTGAAGGATCGCCTGGGCGTGCAGAACATCGCCCTGTTCACGAATGGGCACAATGCGCTCGAATGCATCTTGGAGGCGCTTCAGCTGGAAGGCGAGGTCATCACCACGCCGTTCTCGTTCGCGTCCACTACGCACGCCATCGTGCGCAAGGGCCTTACGCCCGTGTTCGCCGACATCCGTCGTAGCGATTGCACGCTGGACCCGGCGTCCATCGAGCGCGCCATCACGCCGCGTACCTGCGCCATCCTGCCCGTGCACGTGTATGGCAACCTCTGCGATACGCAGGCCATTCAGGACATCGCCGATAAACATGGGCTGAAGGTCATCTACGATGCGGCGCATGCGTTCGGCGTGGAACGCGATGGCGTTTCGGCGGCTGCATTTGGCGATGCCTCCATGTTCAGCTTCCACGCTACCAAGGTGTTCAACACTATCGAGGGTGGTGCGGTGTGCTTCCGGGATTCTTCGCTCTACGACGTGTTGAACCAGTGGAAGAACTTCGGCATCATCGGGCCGGAAGACGTGGAATACGTGGGTGGCAACGCGAAGATGAACGAGTTCTGCGCCGCTATGGGCATTTGCAATCTGCGCCACTTGGATAGCGAAATCGCCCTGCGTAAGTCCGTGCACGAGCGCTATATGGAGCGCCTGGCCGGTACGCCTGGCTTGAAGCTCTTCGACGTTCCGGCGAACGTGACGCACAATTACGCGTACTTCCCCGTGATCTTCCAAGACGAATTTGGCGCGAGCCGCGACACCGTGAAGGATGCCCTGGCGGCGGAGGGTATTGGCGCGCGCAAGTACTTCTTCCCGCTCATCAGCGATTATGCGTGCTATCGCGATACGTATTCCAGCGCGGAAACGCCCGTGGCGCGCGATGTGGCGCAGCGGGTGCTCACCCTTCCCATGTACGCGTCGCTTCCCCTGAACCAGGTCGACCGCATCTGCGATATCGTGCTTGGGTGTCAGGCGCGCTAAGCGCTAGTTTTCTGCGGGCAGGTTCAGCAGGGCGCCTAGCTTGGCGTCGTATTCGCGCGGCGTCCACTGCACGAATCCGCCAGCAGGCGTGAAGGTGAGCTCGCTAAAGCGTAGGCCCTGCGTGCAGCTATACCAATCTACGCGTACGAACGCGAAATCGGCGGCCAGGCGTTCGGAGTAGTCCAAAAGGGTTTCCAGGTCGTCAGGTCGTTCGACCTCTCCCTCCAATATGGGCAGCGAGGAAACGAACGGTTGGCGCTTCCAGTCGGGCGTGAAGAATTGCTTTTCGTTGCTGCCGTGCGGGTCGTGCATGGCGCCGACGTAGCGGGCCTTGCCGTTGAAGCACCACACTTGGTATTCCCATTCGATGTCGTCGAGCAGTTCTTCCGCGAATACCTTGCGCGGGATGTCGCTGTACCAGCGCTCCAACATAGTCAGCGCGAAATCGGTGTCCAGCCATTGCGCGCATGCTTCGCGCGTAGCCTGCATGTCTGCGGCCGCCATATCGTTCACCATGCTCATCATGCCCGAACCGTGGTTCGCCTTCAGCACGAACGAGGCGGGAAGGCCATGGAAGTCCACGTCTTCGGCGCGTTCCCACGTACGAAAGACCTGGGGAAGCACCTCCTCGCCCACGCGTTGCGCTACGTAGGGGCGTACGGCAAGCTTGTCGGCGCAGATGGTCTTCAGCGGAACCGCATCGTGAATCTTCAGCCACTGCATTTTCTCGTTGAACGTGGTCGGGTCCTGCAGGTTGGGATGCTCGCCATAGCGTGCGTAGTAGGCCCAATCGAGTTCGCGTTCCAGCAGGCTCTGGCTGCAGAGCGTGCGTTCGTTCACCGGGTGGAGATGACGGTGGATCCAATAGCGGACAAGGCGGAATAGGCGATTCAAGGCGAGGTTCTTCCTTCTAGCTGGCCTGACGGCATCCGATTATACAGCAGGCGTTTTTGCGTGGGATATAATCGGGCAGCGAAGGTATGGGTGGGCTGCGTGTGCTCACCGTTTGGAAGGACGTGAAGTGGCAGCGAACAGCGATGCGCCGTGCGAGAACAATGTGCGGGTAACGGTTCTCATTCCCGCGTACAACGTGGAAGATAGCCTGCGCGAGGGCGTGGAGTCCATTTTCGAGCAGGGCGTTTCCGATATTCAGGTGCTCATCGTGGATGATGGCAGTACCGACGGCACGCTGGAGGTTGCCCGCAGCCTTGCTGCGCAAGATACGCGCGTGACGGTCCTTCATCAGGAAAACGCCGGCGCCGCCGCTGCGCGCAATGCGGGTGTGCTGCAGGCGCGTGGCGAATGGATTTGTTTCGTCGATGCCGATGACCGCCTGCTGCCAGGCGCATTGCGCACGCTGTTGGCTTGTGCGGCTCCCGATCCGCGGGGTTGCGTGCCCGATATCGTGGTGGGTGACTTCGTTGAGGTTGATGGTTCTTCGCGCCGTCTGCGCGTGAACTTTTCCAGCGAGCGCACGTATTTCGGCCGCGAAGATCGTGCGTACTTGCTGAACATGGTGCTTTCCAATATTGAGCCCGACGGCAGCAGGGGCAGTGGCCTGGCTGGTGCCGTATGGGCGCGCATCTATCGCAGGGCCTTTCTGGTGGAGCATGAGCTCATGAGCGATGTTGCGCTGCGGCGTTCGCAGGACATCGCGTTCAACTTGCATTGCTTCGATCTGGCAACGTGCGTTGCGTGCTGTCACGAGCCCGTGTATGAATATCGCATCAACTCCGCTTCGGCTACCAGACGTCATGACCCCGAATCGTTGAAGAAGACGCTCGTGTACTATGCCGCCGTGCAGCGGTTCATGGAAGAGCACGACGCCGGATTCCTGCGCAATACGTTTTACATGGCCTGCGTCGATTGCATTCCGCCTATTTGGCGACAGATGGGCGACGAGAGCAAGCGTTCGTTCGTTGGCCTGTGTCAGACCGAGCCGTTTGCTACGGCCATTCGCGACATCGACGATAAGCCGCTCGATACGAAAACGCGTATCGAGATAGCCCTCCTGCGACGTCATATCTATTTCCCGTTGTATTGGTACGCGAAGCGAACCCTTATGTGCGCCCGTAGGGCGTAGGTCCCGTTCGCACCCAATCATCCCACCGATTAAGGGACGGTTCGCACGCTCGAATTCCCGTCTGCGATAGTGGCGTTTCGGCTGGTTACTCGGTATACTGAGCGAGTTACGCTACTTTGTCCTGGGTGGGGGTTATTATGGCGAACGCATACACTCAACCGCATGCGCGCACGCTCCGCATTGGCCTTGCCATTGCCGTTTGTCTGCTGGTCGTTTCCCTTTTCTGCATGGCAGATCCCGCCTATGCGCTCGACGACCCCGCTGATACGCAGGTGGATGCCGTTCTGGATGGCTCGTCCGACCAGGCTCCCGCAGCTCAGGTTTCTTCGCAGGGCGAAGTGGCCAACGGCGTCTCTTCGGCTGATAACCAGAAGGCGTCCGCTGCTCAAACGAACGAATCCGCTCCGGCGGCCCAAGAAGGCTCCGCGCCCGTCGCAGGTGAGAGCGATGTCTCTGCTGCAACTGCTGCCGAGACGCCGGCCGTCTCCGTAGACGAAGGCGCTAACCAAAGTGCCGCCGATTCCTCCAGCCAGCTTGCCCCGGCGTCCGATGCCGCCTCGCAGGGTGATGCTGCCGAGCCGGGGCTTGTCGTTGCTTCCGATGGCGAAACGCCCTCGTACGAAGAATCCCATGTGAATATGTATCGCCTGTACAACCCGAATTCGGGCGAGCACTTCTATACTTCCAGCGAATCTGAGGCAATGAACGTTGCCAGTGCCGGTTGGCAGTGGGAGGGCATCGGCTGGGTGGCTCCCACCACGTCGAGCACGCCTGTGTATCGTCTGTACAACCCCAATGGCGGCGATCACTTCTACACGACGTCGAAGAGCGAGCGCGATGGCCTGGTGAAGAAGGGCTGGAAGTACGAGGGCATCGGCTGGTACTCCGATTCAGAGGACACGGGGCTCGTCGTGTATCGCCAATACAACAAGAACGCCAAGACGGGCTCGCATAACTACACCACCTCCGCCTCCGAAAACGCCTCGCTCGTGAAGAAGGGCTGGAGGGCCGAGGGTGTTGCCTGGTATGCCACGAACGGCGCGAACCTGCCGTTTGCGGCGCGCTGGCTCGTGACCACCGCATGGACGGGGTCCCTGGAGCGCTACTGGATTGCCTCCGATGGCTCCATTGCCAAGTCTCGCCTGGTCACTACTTCGGAAGGTGCTGGCTTCACGGCGTATGCGAAATCGAATGGCGCGGTCGTGCGTGGCAAGTGGGACAACGGCGCTGGCTACGTCTACGTGGCCAACAATGACGGCAAGCTGGCATCTACGTCCGATGGCAACACCGGTTGGCTCGTGACCAAGGCCTACGATGGCTCCTACCAGCGCTATTACTACGACGGCGTGAAGCACGCCATGCACTCGGGCTTCTTCAAGGTCGATGGCACGCCGTATTTTGGCCTGGGCAATCAGGGCTATGTGCTGCGTGGCAAGCAGCTGTACGGCAACTATATGCTGCTAGCCGACAACGATGGCAAGATGCCCTCCAATGCCGGCTGGGTCGTTTCCAAGGATTACGACGGTGGGGTTTACCAGCGCTACTACATGAAGAGCGTGTTTAGCGGTGGCTACTACGGCGCTCGTAAGGGCTACTTCACCGTGGATGGCTCGCTGTACTACGGTATCAACGACGTGTACTACGTGCTGCGCAATGGCTATGTGGCACGTAACAACGAGCTCTACCATGCCGACAACGACGGCAAGATCACGCGTTCGTACGACTATTCGAGCGCTCAGCTGGAGATGTTCCTGCGCGCGCAGAGCAAGAGCAGCTCCACGGGCTACCTGCTCATGACCGATACCTCGGAATGCTGGTTCGGCGTGATGGTGGGGTACAAGGGCTTCTGGCAGTTCAAGTACTTCTGGCGCTGCGTGTGCGGTGCCAGCGATTATCGCACGCCCACGGGAACGTGGACCACGCAGACGCACGAGCGTTATCTCATCTGGGCGGGTGAGCCCGAGATGACGTCGCAGTGGGCTACGAAGTATACCGGCCCGTATGCCATCCATAGCATCTTGGCATCGAAGAGCGAGTTGGGTCAGCATTTGTCGCATGGCTGCATTCGCCTGGAGTGGAAGAACGCGCAGTGGGTGTACGACAACGTCCCGCTGGGTACTACCATCCACAATTACCGTCCATAACACCTGGGGTAACGGGGATAGTGTAGAATATCCCCGTTATCGAAGGGCTGTAACGGGGGAGTGATTACCACGGCTGTGCAAGGGAAGAACGCTTCACGGCCCTCGCTTCTCTTTGTCCTTGCGTTCGCTGCCGCGCTGGTGGTGGGCCTGGCGTTCTGCATCGCGAAATCGGGCTATTTCGTTGACGAAATCTATTCGTACGGCCTTTCCAACAGCTACTATTTTCCCTTCCTGAAGAGCGCCTACGATGACGACATTACCGGCAAGGTAATCGAGCGCGACGCTCTTCTGGAATACGTGCAGGTCGACGAGGGCCAGCAGTTCACATTCGATTCCGTTTTCTACAACCAGTCGAAGGACGTGCATCCGCCGCTGTACTACTGCGTCGTGCATCTGGTGTCGTCTTTTCTCCCTGGTGTGTTTTCGAAATGGATAGGCCTGGCCATAAACCTGGTCTTCTTTGGCCTTACGCTCTTCTTCCTCTACCGCCTTTCGCGGGAGCTGTTCGACGACGAGGCGGCTGCCGTTATGGCGATGCTCGCGTATGGCATGAGCCAGGCGTGCCTCTCTACGTTGGTGCTCATTCGTATGTACATGCTCATGTCGCTGCTCACGGTGCTGCTGGCCTATGTGGTCTTGCGTCTGCACCGCAGCGGAAAGCCTGCATGGTACGTTGCTCTTTTCGCCGTGGCGTATTGCGGTATGCTCACGCAGTACCTGTTCGCGTTCTATCTGGCGTTGCTTGCGGCGGCATACGTTGCCTACTTGGTGCTGCGTAGGCGGGAGCTACGACGGGCTGGTGTATTTGCGGTGGTGGTCGTCGTGGCGGGTCTTGCTATGTTGGCCACGTTTCCGGCCGTGTTCGAGCAGATGACGAACGTGACCGACCGTTTCGCGCCCGTGGAGGCCACGCCTTCGCTTGCGTATCTCGTGGCTGTTGCGTTCAAGTATCTCGCCTTGTCGTGCTTCGTGATGTGCGCTACGTCGCTGGTCCTTGTTGCGTGCGTGGCGTGGCGCATGCTTCGTGGGCATGTTGCAGCTCGCGAAGCCCTGCGTGTCGATCCGCTGGCGTGGATTATCGTGGTGCCGGCGTTTGCCGCGTACTTCCTGGTGCGCACCGTATGGGGCTATCACGATGAACGTTACACCTTCTCGGTGATTCCTCTTATGGCGCTTCTTGTGGGCATGCTCGTGGCGTGGGCGCGCGGTTTGGGCGCGTTCGATCGTTCGCGGGTCCTTGCTCCTTCGTGCTGCGCGTTGGTGGCGCTTGCGTCTCTCGCTATGAGCGTTGCGGTTGTGCCGCCGAATTACATGATGCCGCAAGACCCCGAGCGAACTGCCTTCGCCCAGGAACATGCTAGTGACCCGGTGTTGTATTTCGTGTCTACGTATCGCGATGCGGCCATGACGAATGACTACGAGCAGCTGGTGGAATACGGCTCCATTTGCACGGTGAATGCCGATGGTCCGTACGATGAGAGCCTGTCGCTCGTGAAGGATTATCTGGCCCGCTATCCGGAAGGTTCGCCTGTCGTGGTCTACATTCAGACGTATTCTACGTCGCCCGATCCAAGCGTCATGCTTGATTGGCTGTCTGGCTCGTTGGGGCTGGACGTTTCCTCGCTTGCGTATGAAAGCGATTTGTCGGAAACGTACGTGCTCGTATCGAACCAGGGAAAGGAGTAGTGGCTATGGGTGCTTATGCGAATGGCGCTGCTGCGCTTCCGGGCTTTGCGCCCGATGGGTCGCTGCTCACGCCGACTCCCATTGTTGAACTTGATGGCATGGCTTGCGACAACGAGCTTTACGTGAAGCGCGATGACCTGATTCCGTTCTCGTTCGGGGGCAACAAGGCGCGTATCGCCCAGTGCTTTTTCTCCGATGCGCTTGCGCGTGGCTGCAATGCCATCGTGGCGTATGGCAGTACGCGTTCGAATCTGGCGCGCGTTATGGCGAATGGTGCGGCGCGCATGGGCATGCCTTGCGCGGTGGTGTCGCCCGACGAGGCCGACGGATCGCGCCCTCGTTCGTTCAACGCTGAGCTTTGCGCGCGTTTGGGCGCCCAGGTACACCCCTGCCAGAAAGGCGAGGTGGCCCAGGCGGTGGAAGCCGCTCTGGACGAGCTGCGCGAACAGGGCTTTCGGCCGTATTACATCTACGGCAATCGTTTTGGGAAAGGCAATGAGGCCACTCCCGTGCAGGCGTATGTGCATGCGAGCAGGGAAGTCGCCGATTGGGAGCGCGCTTCGGGCGCCTCGTTCGACTACGTCTTCCTGGCTACGGGCACAGGTATGACGCAGGCGGGTCTGCTGTGCGGGAACGTCCTAACTGGTTCGTCGTGCGAGGTCGTGGGCATTTCCGTGGCGCGTTCTGCGGAAGCGGCTACGGAGCACATCGAGGGGTATTGCCGGGCGTATTTAGCGTCGCGTGGCGTTGACGTACCGGCCGACCTGCATAGCCGCATTTGCGTAAGCGATGGGTTCCTGCATGGTGGCTATGGGCGCGCCGATGCCGCTGAGCAGCAGACCATTCGCCATGCGTTTGCGCACGCGGGCATGCCGCTTGACGAAACGTATGTGGGGAAGGGCTTCGATGGCATGCTTCGATACCTACGTGAGCGTGACATATGCGGAAAGCGCATACTGTTCTTGCATACGGGTGGCACGCCACTGTTCTTCGATGCGCTCGATGGCTCGGAAGGCGTGGTGCGTGCATGACGCGTCATTTCCCCCGCCGTCCTCAGTTCGTGATCGTGTCGCCCCGGCAGAGCGGGGGCGGCGCCATCGTATTGCATGCCCTTGCGAAATACGCTTCCGAACTGGGTTATCGTGCGCGCGTGTTCTATCCGGGCGAGCGTAAGTACGAACCGGGTCGCAAGGCGTTCTTCTGGCGGCAGCAGATCGTGTTTACCATAACCGACGTTGCGCGCGTGGCGCTGGTGAAGCTCTTCGGCGAGAAGCCGTTCCTAAATAACCCCCTGTTCAAGGGGTATGTGAACGTGTCGGTGCGCGGTGTTGCGCGCAAGTGGTTGCCACGTGTGACCGACGATGACGTGGTGGTATATTCCGACAACATCGTGGGGAATCCGCTGCACGCTACGCATGTGGTGCGCTGGCTGCTTTACCACTATACGTACAAGGACCGCCCTGGCGTGGCCTATAGCGAAAGCGACGTGTTCTACTGCTACATGCAGCCGTTCAACGATGTGGACCTGAACCCCCAGGGTCGTCAGCTCACCACGCCGTATTACGACTTGGGACTGTACAAGCAGACGAACTTCGGTGAGCGCACGGGCACGTGCTACGTCGTTCGAAAGGGCGCCGATCGCCCCGACTTGCCTGAGTCGTTCGATGGCATCGTGGTGGATGACCTTTCCGAGGCGGAAAAGGTTCGCGTGTTCAACGAGTGCAAGTACTGCGTGAGCTACGACATGCAGACGGCATACTCCACGTTGGCGAGCATTTGCGGCTGCATTTCGGTGGTGGTGCCCGAGCCGGGCAAGACGTACGACGACTATTACGCCGAAGACTACAAGATGTACGGCGTGGCATTTGGGTTCGACCCCGAGCAGCTGGCGTATTCCGAGCGCACGCGTTCCGATGCGCTCGCGTATTACACCGCGCGCAACGAGGAGAGTCGCGCGCAGGCCCAGGCGTTCGTGGAAGATTGCAAGGAGCTGTTCTTCTCGTAGGCGTCGGGATTTCGTAGTCTATAATGTGCGGACCGATTTCTCCTTGGGGCGAAACGGTGTGTTCGACGGATGGAAGGGTGCTGTATGAGCGACGGTATGCAGGGTGTTCAAACGGGGCTTACCCCCGAGCGACCCAACGTGCTCATTACGTCGGTGGGCCGCAGGACCTACCTGGTGCGCTGGTTCCAGGAGGCGCTTGCCGGCGAAGGCGAAGTGCATGTGGTGAACAGCTCGTCGCTCACGCCCGCATTTGCCCTGGCGGACGCTGCGGAAGTATGTCCGCTCATCTATTCCGACGAATACATTCCCTTCCTGCTGCAGTATTGCCGCGACCATCGCATCGGCGCGCTGCTCTCGCTGTTCGACATCGACGTGCCCGTTCTGTCGGCCCATGCAAGCGAGTTCCGCGCGTTGGGGGTAGAGCCCATCGTGGCGCCGTTGCAGGTGGCTCGGGCGTGCAATGACAAGTACCTGGGGCAGAAGCTCGTGGCGGGCGCTGGCATTCCTGCGCTTGCCACCTACCTTTCCCTAGATGACGCCAGGCGCGCGCTTGCGGCGGGGGAGGTATCGTTTCCCCTGTTCGTGAAGCCACGTTGGGGCATGGGCTCCATTGGCATCTATGCGGCCCATTGCGAGGAAGAGCTCGAGGCCATGTATCGCCTGGTGCGCGCCCAGGTCGCCAGCTCGTATGTGAAGTACGAGTCGTGCGAGGACCCCGACCACGCCGTGCTCATTCAGCAGGCGGCGGCGGGCGAGGAATACGGCATGGACGTAATGTGCGATCTGCGGGGTGCGTTCGCTGGCGTTTCGGTGCGCAAGAAGATTGCCATGCGCTCGGGTGAAACCGACATTGCCCAGGTCATCGAGCCTCCGTGCGAGTTCGTAGAGCTTGCGCGTACGCTTGCCCAGGCGGCGCCCCATCCGGGGAACATGGATGTCGACGTGTTTGCGGTGCAAAACGACGACGGGTCGTATGCTTCGTTGCGCGTACTGGAAATGAACGCGCGCTTCGGTGGCGGCTATCCGTTTTCCCATCAGGCGGGCGTGAACCTGCCAAAGGCTTTGGTTGCTTGGCTGCGCGGCGAAGAGCCTGCGCCGGGGTTGCTGATTGCCGATAATCCGGGTTTGTACATGAAGGACATATCGGTCGTTCAGCTTGGGTAGGGGCAAGGCGTTTCCGCGGTTGTTTTATTACGGGAGCGTGTCGTTTTGGCACTCAATTTAGTTGAGTGCTAGCATGGTACAAAAATTTTAAGGCCCACTGTAGAAAAGAGGAGCCACATGTCATTCGACAAGTTTACCGACAAGGCGAGAAAGGTGCTGGTTATCGCGCAAGACGAAGCCAGGGGCCTGCATCAGCCTTATGTCGGGACCGAGCACATACTGCTCGCTCTCATCAAGGAGCAAGATGGTCTGGCCGCTCAGGCGCTCGACCGCTTGAACGTTCATTACGACGAGGCCGTGCATGCCGTGAAGCAGGTCGTGGCCATCGACCCCGATTCCGACGTTTCGGGTCATCTGGGCTTCACGCCGCGCGTGAAGCGCGTGCTGGAGAACAGCCTGCGCGAGGCCATGCAGATGGGCCAGAGCTACATCTCTACCGAGCATCTGCTGCTGGGCATCGTGCGCGAGGGCGAAGGCGCCGCAATCGACGCGCTTGGCCGCCTGGGCGTTTCGGGCGACGCTGTGCGTAGCGCCCTGAACGACCTGGTGGGCCAGTCGTCGGTGTTCGCTGGTCGCGCTGGGGTCGACCCTGGTGCGCAGCCGAAGGAAAGTGCCCTGGCCGAATACGGCACCGACCTCACCAAGAAGGCCGCCGAAGGCAAGCTCGACCCGGTCATTGGCCGTGCTGGCGAAATCGAGCGCATCATGCAGGTGCTCTGCCGTCGCCAGAAGAACAATCCGCTGATCATCGGCGATCCGGGCGTTGGCAAGACGGCCGTGGTGGAGGGCCTGGCCCAGCTCATCGTGAGCAACCAGGTTCCCGATATGCTGCGTCATCAGCGCCTGTTCACGCTCGATATTTCCAGCCTGGTTGCGGGCAGCAAGTACCGTGGCGAGTTCGAAGAGCGCCTGAAGAAGTGCATCAAGGAAGTCATCGCGGAAGGCGATATCATCCTGTTCATCGACGAGCTGCATACGCTCATCGGCGCGGGTGCAGCCGAGGGCTCCATCGACGCCGCCAGCATTCTGAAGCCGCCGCTGTCCCGTGGCGAGATTCAGGTCATTGGCGCCACCACCATCGACGAGTACCGCAAGCACGTGGAAAAGGATTCCGCGCTCGAGCGTCGTTTCCAGCCCATCACCGTGGGCGAGCCCAACGAAGAGCAGTCCATTCGCATCATGCAAGGTCTGCGCGATCGCTACGAAGAGCATCACGGCGTGAAGTTCACCGACGATGCCCTGCAGGCGGCCGTTCAGCTTTCCAGCCGTTACATTCAAGATCGCTTCCTGCCCGACAAGGCCATCGACGTCATGGACGAAGCGGGCGCGCGCATGCGCATCCGCAACATGACGCTGCCGCCCGAACTGGCGGAACTCGACGACAAGCTGCGCAAGGTGCGCCAGAAGAAGGAAGGCGCCATCGCCGATCAGGACTTCGAGCAGGCCGCCGCCCTGCGCGACCAGGAAGAGCAGTTGAAGCGCGACCGCGAAGTTGCCCAGCAGAAGTGGGAAGAGGAATCGCACAAGACGCTTCAGCAGGTTTCCGCCGAAGACATCGCCGACGTGGTGAGCATGACCACGGGCGTGCCCGTAAGCGACCTCACGGAAGCCGAGGCCGATAAGCTGCTGCGCATGGAAAGCGTGCTGCACGAGCGCATTGTGGGTCAGGACGAGGCGGTCACCGCCGTTTCGAAGGCCATTCGCCGCGCTCGCAGCGGCCTGGCCGACCCGAAGCGTCCCACCGGTTCGTTCATCTTCCTGGGCCCCAGCGGCGTAGGCAAGACGGAGCTTTCCAAGGCGCTCGCGGAGTTCCTGTTCAACAGCGAAGATGCGCTCATCAGCTTCGACATGAGCGAGTACATGGAAAAGCACACGGTATCGCGTCTCATCGGTTCGCCCCCGGGTTACGTGGGCTACGATGAGGGCGGCCAGCTTACGAAGGCCGTGCGCCAGCGTCCGTATTCCGTGGTGCTGTTCGACGAGATCGAGAAGGCCCATCCCGACGTCTTCAACATCCTGCTCGAGATCCTGGAAGAGGGTAGGCTCACCGACGGCCAGGGCCGTTCGGTCGACTTCCGCAACACCGTCATCATCATGACGAGCAACGTGGGTGCGCGTGACATCGCCCAAACGGCGCCGCTGGGCTTTGGCGGTTCCGAGCAGGCGGGTCTTTCCGATACGGAAATCAAGAGCCGCGTGACGAGCGAGCTGAAGAAGCTCTTCCGTCCCGAGTTCCTGAACCGCATCGACGAGACCATCGTGTTCAAGAGCCTCACGAAGGAGGAAATCGGCCAGATCGTGAAGCTGATGGTTGCCGACCTTCGCGAACGCTTGATCGCCCAGAACATGACCATCAACATCACCGACGACGCCTGCCGCTACATTGCCGAGCAGGGCACCGACACCACGTACGGTGCGCGCCCGCTGCGTCGCGCCATTCAGCGCCTGCTGGAAGACCCCATTTCCGACCAGGTTCTGGAAGGGAAGTGGCGTTCGGGTTCGGTTATCGACGTCAGCCTGAAGGATGGCGAGCTCGTGTTCGAGCCTGGAACCGGCGACATTCCTGCGCCGCGTAAGCGCGATAGCATCGCGCACGACGCCGAGTTGCTCATGCGCGGCTACGACCTCTCCGATACCGGTCGCGCCCTGCGTTCGGGCGGCTCGGGTTCGGGTGGCGTTCCCGCAGCCGATGGGGCAGCGAACTAGCTGATGACGAAGGCGCATGATTCGCTCATGCGCCTTCTCTTTTGCCCCGTCATTCCGCATGTTGTGGGTTTTGTCGTATCATGGGGTAACGTGCGCGGGGGTTTCCGCGCTTTGAATTGCAAAGGAGGCGCACCATGCGCAACGTAGATGCGCAGTACAACCTTGCGGGCACGATGGATCCCATTTACGCTCCCTCGGCGCTGCGCTCGCCCGAGGCTCTTATCAGCGCCATCGATTTCGATGCGCTTACTCAGAACCTCGTGGGGTTGGAAGGCAAGGTCGACAAGGAACCGAAAACCGCAGCGATTATCCTGGCTGGTGGCCAGGGTGAGCGCTTTGGCCGCGATGGTGGCAAGCAACTCGTTGAAATCGCTGGCAAGCCCGTGCTCACGTGGTCGGCTGAAGCGTTCGACGCTGTGGGCGATGTGGGTCTTATCGTGGTTGTGTGCCCGAAGGAGCGCCAGGCGGAATACCTGGCCCGCGCCATCGACCCGTTCCCCTTCGTGACGCCCGTTGTCATGGCTCCAGCTGGCGACATTCGCCAGGAAAGCGCCTTTTCCGGCTTGGAATACGTTGACGATCGCTTCGAGTTCGTAGTGCTGCACGATGGCGCCCGTCCGCTCATCAGCCCCGAGCTCATCGCGCACACTATCAGCGTGCTGAAGGGCAACGTCGACGCCGATGGCGCCGTGGTGGCCCATCCTTCGGTCGACACGCTCAAGGTCGTGGAAAACGGCGTGATCATGGGTACGCCCGATCGCACCGTGTTCTGGAATGCGCAGACGCCGCAGGTGTTCCGTACGGGCATCTATCGTCGCGCCCATGCTTCGGCGCTGTCCGACGGTTTCGTGGGCACCGACGACGCCTCGCTCATCGAGCGCTTGGGCGGCAAGGTGCTCGTGGTGGAAGGCAAGCGCGACAACATCAAGCTCACCGTGCCGGAAGACTATCTCATGTTGGCTGCAGCCGTGCATACCATGCTGCGCGAAAGGGCGGGTGAGCAGGAATAATGTCTATTCCCAACCTGCGCATCGGCCTGGGCGCCGATACGCATCAGCTGGTGGAGGGCCGCGATCTCATCATCGGCGGCGTGAACATTCCCTACGAAAAGGGCCTGCTGGGGCATTCCGATGCCGACGTGCTGGCTCATGCCGTTGCCGACGCCGTGCTGGGCGCTGCCCGCGCGGGCGACATTGGCAAGCTCTTCCCCGATACCGACGCTGCGTATGCCGGGGCCGATAGCATGGTGCTGTTGGCGAAGGCCGCCGAGCACGTGCGCGAGCTTGGCTTCGAGATCGTCGATGTCGATAGCGTCATTTCCGCGCAGGCTCCCAAGATGTCGCCGCATCGCGACGCCATGCGCGCCAACTTGGCCAAGGCCATGGGCATCTCCGTGGAAAACGTGGGCGTGAAGGCCACCACAACCGAGCATCTTGGCTACGAGGGTCGCGGCGAGGGCATTTCTGCCCAGGCTACCGCTCTGCTCGCGCGATGTAACTAGGTGCCGCCCACAACGCATGCTGCTACGCTCGCCCCGTTATGCGGGGCGCTGCCATTTCGTGTGCGTTCTTCCGATTGGGTATTCGCTATGATGTTCAATCGGCTATCATGCTTTCCACAGGAACACGAAGGATAGGCTCGTAGATGATCCGCATTTACAATACGAAGACGCGCGAGAAGGAAGACTTCCAGAGCGCTCAGCTGGGCAAAGTGCACATGTACGTGTGCGGCCCCACGGTTTACAACTACATTCACATCGGCAATGCCCGCACGTTCATCAGCTTCGACGTCATTCGTCGATACCTTTCGTGGCGTGGCTTCGATGTCACGTTCGTGCAGAACATCACCGACGTCGATGACAAGATTATCAACAAGGCAAACGAAGAGGGCCGCAGTGCCGCCGAGGTCGCCCAGGAATATACCGAGGCGTTCATCGCCGACATGCATGCCATGGGCGTGCTCGACCCCGACGTGCGCCCGAAGGCCACCGAGGAAATTCCCGCGATGATCGAGCTTGTGCAGAAGCTCATCGATGCTGGCTGCGCATACGAGGCCGAAGGCGACGTGTACTTCAGCGTCCGCAGTTGGGAAAAGTACGGCGCCCTTTCTGGCCGCGACGTGAACGAGCTGGAAAGCGGCCATCGCGACCTGCGCACCGAGGGTATCGGCGATCGCAAGCGCGATTCGCTCGACTTCGCCGTCTGGAAGGCCGCCAAGCCCGGCGAGCCCGCGTGGGAATCCCCCTGGGGCATGGGCCGTCCCGGCTGGCACATCGAGTGCTCGGCCATGGCCAAGAAGTACCTGGGCCTTCCGCTCGACATCCATGGTGGCGGCGCCGACCTGGTGTTCCCGCATCACGAAAACGAGACGGCGCAGAGCGAAGCCGGTTATGGCGAGACGTTCTGCAACTACTGGATGCACAGTGGCATGCTGCGCATCAATTCCGAGAAGATGAGCAAGTCGCTGGGCAACTTCCTGTTGCTGCGCGACGTGCTTGCCACCACGAAGCCCGATGTTCTGCGCATGCTCATGCTGCAGACGCACTACCGCAGCCCGCTCGACTTCTCCCAGGACCGCCTGGATGAAGCCGAAGCTGCCCTCGAGCGCATTTCGGGCCTGGTAGCGCGCCTGGATTGGGCTATGAAGAACGCCCAGGACATCCCCAGCCCGCTCGATACGCGCACCATCATGAAGCGCACCAAGGAAATGCGCAACGAGTTTATCGTCACCATGGACGATGACTTCAATACCGCTGGCGCTCTGGGCGTGCTGTTCGCCTTCGTGGGCGAGCTCAACACCCAGCTGGGCGACAAGACCTGCTCGCTTACCGACGTGCCTATCCTGCGTGGCGCCCATACGGTAATCATCGAGCTCATGAGCGTGTTCGGCATCATGCTGGGCCAGGAGGAAGAAGGCTCCGACTTCCCGCAGGAAGTTGTCGACCTTTCCCGCGAGCTTACGGGCTACACGGGCGCGAATCCCAAGCAGGCGGTCGACGTGCTGCTGGCCGCTCGTGCCGAGGCGCGCAAGAATCGCGACTTCGCGCTGGCTGACAAGGTCCGCGACGGTCTTGCGGGCCTGGGCTTCACCATCGAAGACACGCCCCAGGGTGCGCGCGTTACGTATAACGCGTAACTGAACAGGCTTGGTTGCATGCTTCACGACCTCGGATTCTTCCGGGGTCGTTTTGCGTGTGGTGGGGTAGGCGTAGAGAACGCGTGATGAATGCGCGGCCTAGCGTATGGGCGTCCTTTCAGCTCGTTATAATGAGCCAATTAAGCGAAATTTTCGGCGAAAGGGATGCTCCATGGCCTACATCTTCGAAGAACCTTCTCGTACTTTCAATGCGTACCTGCTCGTTCCCGGTTACTCATCGTCCGAGAATCGTCCCGAAAACGTGAGCCTGAAGACCCCGCTCGTCAAGTTCAAGAAGGGCGAAGAGCCCGCCATCAGCCTGAACATCCCCATGGTG
This sequence comes from Denitrobacterium detoxificans, assembly GCF_001643775.1. NCBI lineage: Bacteria > Bacillati > Actinomycetota > Coriobacteriia > Eggerthellales > Eggerthellaceae > Denitrobacterium > Denitrobacterium detoxificans. The sequence goes on from NZ_CP011402.1 coordinate 355,876, forward strand.
TCCGCCATCATGCAGGCTGTCTCCGACGACGGCATGAGCGTTGCCCTGGCCACCGAAGGCGGCATGAGCTTCATCTACGGTAGCCAGACCATCGAAGACGAAGCTGCCATGGTTGCCCGCGTGAAGGACTACAAGGCCGGTTTCGTAACCAGCGATTCGAACCTTTCCCCCGACATGACGCTTGCCGACGTGGTGGCCCTGAAGGAGCAGACGGGCCATTCCACCATGCCCGTTACCTCCGATGGCACGGGCCATGGCAAGCTGCTCGGCGTTGTCACCGAGCGTGACTATCGCCTTTCCCGCATGAGCATGGACGAAATTGTGCGCGACTTCATGACCCCGCGCGAAAAGCTCATCGTGGCTCCCGCCGACACCACGCTGAAGAAGGCAAACGACATCATCTGGGACAACAAGCTGAACTCCCTGCCCATCGTCGACGAGAACGACAACCTGGTCTATATGGTGTTCCGCAAGGACTACGATTCCCACAAGAGCAACCCCAACGAGATGCTCGACGCTCATAAGCGTTACATGGTAGGCGCTGGCATCAACACGCGCGACTACGCTGAGCGCGTTCCCGCCCTGGTAGAGGCTGGCGTCGACTGCCTGTGCATCGACAGCTCGGAAGGCTTCTCCGAGTGGCAGGCCCTCACCCTCAAGTGGATCCGCGATCACTACGGCGACAGCGTGAAGGTTGGCGCTGGCAACGTAGTCGACCGCGATGGCTTCCGCTTCCTGGCAGAAGCTGGCGCCGACTTCATCAAGATTGGCATCGGCGGCGGCTCCATCTGCATCACGCGTGAGCAGAAGGGCATCGGCCGTGGTCAGGCCACGGCTACCATCGAAGTTGCCAAGGCGCGCGACGAGTACTTCGAGGAGACGGGCATCTACATCCCCATCTGCTCCGACGGTGGCATCGTGTACGACACGCACATCACGCTGGCCCTGGCCATGGGCGCCGACTTCGTCATGCTGGGTCGTTACTTCGCCCGCTTCGACGAGGCTCCCAACAACCGCGTCATGGTGAACGGCAGCTACATGAAGGAATACTGGGGCGAGGGTTCCGCCCGCGCTCGCAACTGGCAGCGCTACGACCTGGGCGGCCAGAAGAAGGGCATGACGTTCGAAGAGGGCGTCGACAGCTACGTGCCTTACGCTGGCAGCCTGAAGGACAACGTGAACGTTACGCTGTCCAAGGTCAAGAGCACCATGTGCAACTGCGGTGCGCTCACCATCCCCGAGTTCCAGGACAAGGCAAAGCTCACCGTGGTCAGCGCTACGTCCATCGTGGAAGGCGGCGCGCACGACGTTCTGCAGAAGGACAAGAACCCTTACGTTACGAACGTAGGTTAATCGCTGTATTTCGCGATTCGCAGGGCGTCTCCTACGGGAGGCGCCCTTTTTTTGCGCTCGCAGCTGCATTGGCGGACCTGAGGGCGTAATTCGTCCCCGTTCCGCTCGTTTTCGGCGTTGTCGAACGCTCACCGTTCCGAATTGAGGCGCATTTTGCGAGTCATTTGCTTCCGTTGGGAGGCTGAATCGTAAAATGGGCAAAATCGAGGGTCGTTTTTGCAAAAATGCGCCGTTTTGCACATGAATCATCGCGATTTGGGCTCTTTGAAGGGGGTAACGGAGCTACTTCACGCTTCTGGGTCGGTATTTCCTCAGGTCGGCTTTTGCCATGCGTGATTCCAAGCGCTGAAAAATGTGTAAAAGGCTGCATTTTTTACATTTTGCCGCCTGAATTTGCCCAATTGCATGGACACGTGGGTGTTGGGGCAGTGGGGCGAGCCCGTATACGTATGCTTTGCCCGCGCTCCTCGCCATCTGGGCTGGTCGTACGTAACCGGCCACGCCGCCGAGTTGCGACCAGGCGTAGACGCGCATCCTTGGCGATGGTTCTGGCCCCTGCTAGCGGGTGAGGTGGAGAATTTCTTCTCGGCTTGAAACGTTCAACTTGCGGTAGATGTTATGGATGTGCGTGCGAGCGGTGTTGGGGCTAATGAACAGCACTTTTGCGACATATGCTCCCGTATGGCCCTTGGCGAGGTAATGCAGAATCTCGGTTTCGCGGCGCGTGAGGTTGTGCGCTTGGGCGATAGCGTCGATATGCTCCTCGCTCGCTTTGTGGGCGTCCGGCAGGTCGTGATTTGGGTCTTGTCCGTGTTCGGGCTGTGCGTCAGGCTCTGCATCTGCCTTGTTGAAAACGCCCTGCGATTGGACGGTGGTTATGGCGTACAGCGCGGTGACTACGATGGCGAGCGTGTTCATGTCGGAATCGGCGATCATCTCTCCTGCACGCACGCCAAGGAACGATGCGAGCGCGAAAAGCGAGAGGGCAAGGAGGAACACGGAATCGCTGGGAAATTCTCCGGCGTGCGCAATGGCGCAGATGATGCCAAGGGTCAAGATCGCTACGAACATGTACAGCAGCATGGTCATGACGGCGTTTAGGACGGAGCCGCCAAGTACGGCAAGCGTAATGCTGAAGATGGAAAGCGTGCTTACTGCGATGAGCGGAATAACGCGTTGGTAGAGAACGCGAATAAGCGGGGCATTGCGCGTGAGTAAGACGCAGCTAATGACGATGGCTGCTGCGATAAGCGTGCCCACAATGTACGTATCGTACATCTCCATGAACACGGTGCGCATGGAGCCAGTGATAAAGGCGCAAAGGGCGAGCCCTAATGCAGGCGCAGCGGTTACATGAGCGAGCGAAGGAAGGTGCTCCGAGAACGCCGGCTGGCTGGTTGCCTGATGCGAGCGAAGCGCATACGGCAACAGTGCAGCGGCTATGACGCAGGCCGCAAATGCTCCCAGGGCGATTTCGACGGGTGCGTAGTACTCGAATGCGTGAATTGCCGCGCAGATAACGGCCGCTGATGCGGCGGTGATGAGCGCTCGGCTGAATGACAGGCGCTTGAGGATTCTGCCCCACGTAAGGCAAAGCAATACGCTTCCTAGGCTGCAGGTGAGAGCGGTAGCAATGCAGGTGAACGCAATAGCGTTGCTCGGCAGCGCATCGAATACGCTGGAAGCGATGAACGAGGCGGAGCCGATGACGTAGAGGAGCGCACCCGTGGGGCGTGCGACGGCATCGGGAATGCGGCGCCCGCGAAACGCCAGGAGCGCCACGATCAGCGCAAGGACGAACGTGCATGCGAGCAGGATTTGCGCGAACGACCCCACGAAGGCGGTGGTTCCTGGAAGTCGCTGGAAAGGCAAGATTGCGGGGGAATAGAGCTGTATGGAGGCGACGAACGCTGCCATGCCACCGGTAATGAATACTGTTTCGCGACGCAGGGCGCGCGTGTTGTTGTGGTCCTCGGTCACTTCTATCTCCTCCTGACGGCAGGGTAGCATACCCGTGAGGGGCGTTGGCGGCGCTTGCCAAATTGGAACGGGTTGTACACTTATGACCTGGGGGTTTCGTAAAAATACGTAAAAACGTTGAGAGTTCGTAATGGCCCAATCGCAAGCGAAATAAACATTTTTTCGGATGGCAGAGGGTGCTGTGGGCGCGGAATATGTTCCCTGGCTCGCTCGAAGAGGTGGCGGGCTTGTCCAAAGATCCATTGGAGGGAAATATGGCACTTTCACGTCGTAGTTTTCTAAAGGGCGCTGCGGGCGCGGGCGTAATGGCTGCAGCAGCGGCCGGCATGGCAGGTTGCGCTTCGCCGAAGACGAGCTCCACCAAGAGCGGAAGCTCTGCGCAGGCGACGCGTCCCGACTATTACATGTGCGATAGCGATTGGCTGGGCGAAGCCCCGGAAATCGCGAGCAGCGAAATCACCGAGACCAAGTCTTACGACGTCGTCGTCGTTGGCGGCGGCCATTCCGGTACGCAGGCCGCGCTGGCTGCGGCTCAGCTGGGCGCCAGCGTTTGCGTCGTTGAGACGCACGAAGATGGTTCGATCGTCTATCGTGGCGACGACATCTGCAGCTACAACAGCGAGCTGCTGAAGAGCTGGGGCTTTGGCCCGTACGATCTGGAAGAGATCGTCAACGAGTACGTGCGCCGTGCAAATGGTCGCTGCAACACCGATGTCATTCGCTCCTTCGTGTACAACTCGGGCGAAATGATGGACAACCTGGTAAGCATCGTTCCCTCTACGAGCACGATCTTCGATCGCGATGGCGGTCAGTGTATCGTTCAGACGGCCTACGATAAGCCCGATGGAAGCTCGTATCCCGTCGAGATTGCTGGCTACAAGATGTGGGCTAGCACCGTGCAGACCATCGGCACGGAAAACGAGCAGCCGGTTGGCAAGCGTCAGCTCACTGGCATCAGCCGCCTGGCCGAAATCGAATGGTACTCCCGCGAAGCGGCCGAGGATCTGGGCGCTGAATGGCATTGCGGCTGCACTGCCTCCAAGCTCGTTCAGGATTCCAACGGTGCCGTGACGGGCGTTATTGCCAAGAGCAGCGCGGGCGGCTACGTCGAATTCGACGCGACCAAGGGTGTCATTCTGGCAACGGGTGACTTTGGCGCCAACTACGAAATGGTCTGGGAACTCTGCAGCGAATGTGCTGAAAATGCCATGCGCCACGGCGTTGAGAAGACCGACCTGATTGGTATGACCGACTGCGATGGCAGCGGCCACAAGCTGGGCTGCTGGGCTGGTGGTGCAATCGAAAGCCATCCCCGTCCGGTTGCCGGCAATGCGCCGATGATCTCCTTTGGCCCCTGGGGCTCCACGCCCTGCCTGTGGCTGAACTGCAAGGGCGAACGCTTCATGAACGAGGCTTTTGCTGGCCTGGTTCTGGCTCAGTCCATCCGTCAGCCTGTCGATGCGGATGCCGCCATGCAGGGCAACTTCGCCATCATGGACGCTAACTACATGAACTACATCCAGCGCGCTGGCCTCGACCACGGTGCTCCCAACTGGGGTTTCCCCGAGGGCGTCGAAGAGTTCGACACGGCCATGAAGAACGCCGATGTGTCCGCAGGCGTCGTGAACGTTCGCGGTCTGGAAATCGCGAACCGCACGAGCCCCATGTACAACGACGTATACGTGGGCGCTACCGCCGAAGAGGCGCTGAAGAACGCCGGCCTCACGGGCGATGCCCTGACCACGGCCCTCGAATCCCTCGAGCGCTACAACGAGCTGTGCGCCGCCGGTGCCGACGCCGACTACGGCAAGCCCTCTGACGTTATGCTCCCCATCGAGCAGGGCCCCTTCTACGTTGCCACCCAGGGTACGACCTCGCTGTACGGTCCTGGCCTCAACACGCTGGCCGGCCTGTGCGTGAATGGCAACTACCAGGTTCTCAAGGCCGACAAGAGCGACGTCATCGAAGGCCTGTACGCCGTGGGCAACACCATGGGCGAGCGCTACGGCAATGCCTACAACTGCCCGAGCGCAGGCAACAACATGGGTAACGCCATGACCAGTGGCCGCGTTGCGGGTAAGCACGCCGCCAGCAAATAGCAATTCCGCATAGCCGCGCAATTCCCCTCCCAGGCGTTGGCTGTCATAGGATCGAAAGCGCCCGGTCTCTGCAGGACTGGGCGCTTTCGCCATTCTCTGCCTTCGATTGTGGGTTTCGGGGTGGGTGCGCCTATCGTGTTCAAACATGCGTATAATTGGGAAAACTATCGACCAGATGCACGAAGGAATGCACATGAAGGAATACAATCCGCGCGAGATTGAGCCCCGTCTGCAGCAGGCGTGGGCCGATGCAGAGCTCGACAAGGTAAACGAGAGCGCCGACAAGCCCAAGAAGTACGTGCTCGAGATGTTCCCCTATCCTTCGGGCGATATTCATATGGGCCACGTGCGTAACTACTCCATTGGCGACGTGGTTGCTCGCTACAACCGCATGCGCGGCTTCGACGTGCTGCATCCCATGGGCTGGGACGCCTTCGGCCTGCCTGCGGAAAACGCGGCCATCAAGCGTAATTCGCATCCCGCCACCTGGACGTATGCCAACATCGAAACCCAGAAGGCCAGCTTCAAGCGTATGGGCTTCAGCTACGACTGGGACCGCACCGTGGTTGCGTGCGACCCCGAGTACTATCGTTGGGGTCAGTGGATCTTCGAGCAGTTCTGGAAGCGCGGTTTGGTCGAGCGCCGCAACTCTCCCGTGAACTGGTGCCCGGGTTGCCAGACCGTTCTGGCGAACGAGCAGGTCATCGAAGGTCGTTGCTGGCGTTGCGATAGCGAAGTGGAAAAGCGCGACCTCACGCAGTGGTACTTCAAGATCACCGACTACGCGCAGGAGCTGCTCGACGACCTCGATCAGCTGGAGGGTTGGCCCGAGCGCGTAAAGCAGCAGCAGGCCAACTGGATCGGTCGCAGCGAGGGCGCGGAAGTTCAATTCGCCCTGTGCGATGCCGATGGCAATGAAACCGACGATCTCATTACCGTGTTCACTACGCGCGCCGACACGCTGTTCGGTTGCAGCTTCTTCGTGCTGGCGCCGGAATATCCGCGCGTGGCCGAGCTCGTGGCGGGCACGGAATACGAAAAGCCCGTTATGGACTTGGTGGAAGCCTCGAAGAAGGTAACCGCCGTGCAGCGTGCCCAGGGCGATCACGAAAAGCATGGCGAGTTTACCGGCCGTTACGTGGTGAACCCCATCAACGGCCAGAAGGTGCCCGTATGGGTTGCCGACTACGTAGTGGCCGATTATGGTACGGGTGCCGTCATGGCCGTTCCCTGCGGCGACCAGCGTGACTTCGAATTCGCGCGTAAGTACAACCTGCCCATCATCCCCATCATCCTGGGCGACGACGATCCGCTCATGGAACAGCTGGCGGGCGAGAAGAATCGTGTTGTCACCGAGGTTCCGTGGGAAGAGGCCATGGATGCTGAGGGCACGCTCGTGCAGAGCGGCCCGTACACGGGTATGCGCGGTGGTAAGCATTCCGAAGGCGAGGCCGCCATCGTGGCCGCGCTGGAAGAGGCGGGCCGCGGCAAGCGCAAGGTGGAATTCCGCCTGCGCGACTGGCTCATTTCTCGCCAGCGTTATTGGGGCAACCCCATTCCCGCCATCCACTGCCCGGAATGCGGTGTCGTGCCCGTTCCCGAAGAGGACCTTCCCGTGCTGCTGCCGAAGGACATCGACCTGGCTGCAGGCGAGACGCTTGCCTCCCATGAGGAATTCTGCTCTTGCACGTGCCCGAAGTGCGGCGGTCCCGCCAAGCGCGAAACCGACACCATGGACACGTTTACGTGCAGCAGCTGGTACTACATGCGCTATACCGACCCGCACAACCAGGATGCTCCCTTCGATTCCGCGAAGGCGAATCGCTGGATGCCCGTCGACCAGTACATCGGTGGCATCGAGCACGCCATCCTGCATCTGCTCTACAGCCGTTTCTACACGAAGGTGCTGCGCGACTGCGGTCTGCTGAATTTCGATGAGCCCTTCACGAACCTGCTCTGCCAGGGCATGGTGCTCGACGAGCATGGCGACGTCATGAGCAAGAGCAAGGGCAACGTCATCGCTCCCGAAACCATGATCGAGCGCTATGGCGCCGACGCCGTGCGCGCGTACATCCTGTTCATGGCTCCGCCCGAGAAGGAGCTGCTGTGGAACGAGGATGGCCTTGCCGGCGTGCATCGCTTCCTGGTGCGCGTGTGGCGTCAGGTACACGACCTGCTGGGTATCGCCGGCGAGGAAACGCTGTTCGACCCCGAGGCCGTAAACGATAAGAAGGCTCCGGCACCTGCCGATGCCGCCAAGACGCTGCTGCGCGAGCGCCATCGCGTGGTGGGCAAGGTCACCGACGACTTCGAGCGCACGAACTTCAACACGGCCATCGCCGCCATCATGGAGCTTTCCAACGCCGCGGGCGCGTTTCTGCGCGTTACGAACGCCGAGCAGCGTGCAGCGGAATACGCTGACATGGCTGCTGAGGTAGCAAGCGTGCTCGTGCGTCTGCTGGCTCCCGTTGCGCCCCACTGGGCCGACGAGCTGTGGCAGACCGCCCTGGGCAACGAGGGCTCGGTGCATCGCGCCGAATGGCCCACGTTCGACCCCGAAGCCGCCAAGGCCGACGAAGTCGAACTTGCCGTGCAGATCAACGGCAAGGTGCGTGCGCGCATCAACGTTGCCGCCTCTGCCGCCGAAGATGACATTCGCGCGCAGGCCCTCGAGGCTATTTCCGCCTACACGGAAGGCAAGAACGTGCTGAAGGCCATTGTCATTCCGGGTCGTCTCGTGAATGTGGTCGTTAAATAAGTGCGTTTGATTAGGTTCGTTTTCAAACTCGTATTCAGGATCGTGGGCGCCATCATCGCGGTGGCGCTCGCCGTTCTTCTCGTGCCTAATGCATGGGAATACGCCACGCAGGTGGGAAAGCTGCGCGAAAGCGATGCCGTGGAGGCGTCTGTGCAGGCGGGCACTGCCACGTATGACTGTATTTTCGTGCTGGGCGCGGCGGTGCAATCCGATGGTGAGCCTTCCACTATTTTGCAGGATCGCCTGGATGTGGCCATCGCCCTGTACAAGGCGGGCGTGGCCCCGAAGATCATCATGAGTGGTGACGACGAGAGCGATTCCTCGTATGACGAGGTCATGAACATGAAACGCTATGCCGTCGAGGCGGGCGTTCCCAGCGAAGACGTCTTCTGTGATCATGCGGGCCTGAATACCTACGACAGCATGTACCGTGCGAAATACGTGTTCGGCGTTTCCTCCATGGTTGTGGTTACGCAGGAGTACCACCAGTATCGCGCGCTGTTCGATGCCAGTTCCTTTGGCATGCAAGTCGTGGGCGTCTCCAGCGACCTGCATAGCTATGCAAAGCAGACGTACTTCGACGTTCGCGAGGTGTTTGCGCGCATCAGCGATATGGGCAAGGTGCTTACCAATCAGCAGGCCACGCGTCTGAGCGAGCCCGTGAGCCTTAGCCAGTCGGGGGATGTTACCAGCTGGTAGTGGTTGCCCTTTCGGGCTGCGGCTATGGAAATTCCCGATATCCAGTTGGCGTCGTGTCGCAATCGACCGCTTTATCACGCGAAAGTGCTACCATACTCATTCAAACAGTGAAAGCGGCGAAAGGAATCGGCCATGTTGAATACCACGATGCAATCGCTGGGCGCGGCCCCGTCGGCTATCCGCACGCTCTTCGCGTATGGTGCCGAGCGCAAGAAGGTTATTGGCGCAGATAAGGTGTTCGACTACAGCATCGGCAACCCCAGCGTGCCTGCTCCCGAGGAAGTGGGAAGTGCCTTGGTCGAGCTCGGTCAGGCCGACCCGGTTGCCATTCATGCGTACACGCAGGCTGCGGGCGATCCCGACATCCGCCAGCGCATCGCCGATTCTCTGAATCGCCAGCATGGCACCAGCTACGACGCCTCGAATCTCTACCTTACGTGTGGCGCGGCTGCGGCTATCAGCATTTCCCTGAAGGCCATCATCGAGCCAGGCGACGAAATCATTGTCATCAGCCCGTACTTCCCCGAGTATCGCGTATGGATTGAAACCCATGGCGCGCGCATTGTGGAGGTTCCCGCGCGTCTCGATAACTTCGAAATCGACCTTCCCGCGCTGGAGGCCGCCATCACTGCGCATACGAAGGCAGTTATCATCAACACGCCTAACAACCCGGTGGGTGTTGTGTACTCGCTGGAGAACCTGCAGGGCCTGGCTAGTGTGCTTACGCGCAAGAGCGAGCAGAATGGCCGCCCCATCTTCCTAATTGCCGACGAGCCCTATCGCGAGCTCGTGTATGGCGGGCGTGAAGTGCCTTGGGTGCCCAGCATCTACGACAACACGATTGTCTGCTATTCCTGGAGCAAGTGCCTCTCGCTGCCGGGCGAGCGCATTGGCTACGTGCTCGTGCCGCCTACGGCAACCGAGCATGTGGCGCTTACGCAGGCCGTTTCCGGTGCCGGCCGTGCGCTGGGCTTCATCTGCGCTCCCGCGCTTTTCCAGCGCATCATCGAGCGCTGCGTCGACCTGCCTGCCGACATTGCCACGTACGAGCGCAATCGTCAGATTCTCTGCGATATCCTCGATGAGTTCGGTTACACCTACATCGAGCCGCAAGGTGCGTTCTACCTGTGGGTGAAGGCTCTTGAGGACGACGCGCAGGCGTTCAGCGACAAGGCAAAGGAGCATGAGCTTCTGTTGGTGCCCAGCGATAGCTTCGGCGTGGGCGGTTGGGTGCGCCTGGGCTACTGCATCGCGGAAGAAACGATCCGCAACTCGCGCGAGGCCTTTGGCGCGTTGAAGCGCGACTACGAATAGTTCGCCTTTTCGTTGTATAAAGAGCGACCCCGTTGGCGCAGGCCAGCGGGGTCGTTTTGCTATCGAGCCATATTTGCCAGGTTGGCGATGAGGTCTTGCGCGCCCTGGACTGCGGCGTCGAAGCCGTTTGCGGCGGCTTCTCCGAATGCCTGTCTAATTGAATAGCCCAGATTCTCGAAGAGATACGGGTTGAACTGGATGACGTACACGAGCCCGAAGATGAGCAGGACCAGTATCACGATGAGCGCGATGCGGCCTGCGTACGACTTGCGCGCGGTGTTTTCCGAGGAGAACGTGCGTGCGTTCGTGGCGGGTTGCGCGTAGCCGTAGGCGTCGACCCCAATGGGCTCCATGACCTCCGTGCCGCTGCGCGTGACCGGGGTGGCGGCGGGTGCGCTCTGGGGCATGTTGGTGGTTGCCTGGGGCGTCATGCCACTTGTCCATCCCGCGGGACGTTCGCTGGCCCATTCGTCTTGCCCGAAGGTGTCGGGCCGTGGCGCAGCGGGGATGTCGAAGCCGCTCAGGTCGGGTTCGCCTGGGTCTGCCTGGGAAAAGACGGAGGGGTTGGGCGGAGCCGCCGCGGCAAGGATCTGCGTCTTGTCGGCATCGACCATGCCTGTGGCGACGGCATAAGACGGGTTGGGTGCGATGACGGCCGTTTCGTCGCGGTTGATTGAAGCGGGCTCGATGGGCGGGATGTGCGCCAGGCGAGATGCCTTTGCAACGGGGTCCATCATTTGCGTTGCCGCGGGAGCCATGGTTTCCTGCGCCCCTGCTTCCGAAAGCGGCTCGGGAATGTTCTCGATGCCGCTCCATGCGGCCTGCGCCCCGAGCTCGGAGGGTGGGACGATTTCCTTTCCGCAGTTCATGCAGAAGCGCGCCCCTTCATCCAGGGGCGTACCGCAAGCGGGGCAGAAATGCGCGGCCATTCGTTCTCCGTTTCGATTGGCGTGTCGGTCGTTGTTATACATGGCTTTCTATCTTACGTGCCATAACGGTTTCGGAAAAACTCTGTACCGAATCGTCACGAACCGTGCGTCACGTTTTCAAAACTATGGAGGCGTTTCTGCCTGGTATGATGGCTTTAGTGGTCATATGTACAGGGGGTACATTCATGCATCGTATTCATGATGCGGCCGTGGCACGTGCTCTTTACGCGCGCGTGCTGGCTGCCGTCCTTGCTTTGTGCCTTTCGTTTGGCGGGGTGGCGCTTGCGGGATGCAGTAGCGCCGATTCGTCGAGTGGGTCTTCCGAAGCGCAGCAGACGGTTGCTACGCAGTCTTCGGGATCGTCGTACTCTGCCGAGCAGGCGGATCCTTCTGCGCAAGCAGGCGAGCGCCTGGCTGCGCCCACCGAATGGGATGAAGCGGCTTCGCCCGATTACTATCGCGTTGTTGGCCCCGCGGTCTGCGATTACGCGGCGGAAGAGGGAGTGGCGACGTATCAGGGCCTCGATTCCCATTCGCGTGCTGGGGCCGTGTACACCGTGGTCACGTATTCTATGATGGAGGCTGGCCTGGCGCGTGAGCGTCAGGACATGAGCGATCTGCATCCTTCGGGGTGGCAGCAGAACCAGCAGGTGTCCATTCAGATGCCTGATGGCACGACCTACAACGGCTATTTCTACAATCGCAGCCATCTGCTCGCGAAGTCGCTGGGCGGTAAAGAGGCGCTTGAAAATCTCATCACGGGCACGCGCACACAGAATGTGGGCGCCAACGATCAGACGTCCACGCCGGGAGGTATGGCATACGCTGAAACGAAGGCGCGGGATTGGCTGGAAGCTCATCCCGAGGGAACGGTGTATTATGCGGCGACGCCCCTGTACGTGGGCGATGAGCTGGTAGCTCGTTCGGTCGTCGTGGACATTCGCTCCTCGGATGGAAGCATCGACGAAGAGGTCGAAGTCTACAACTGCGCAAAGGGGTATGTCATCGATTACGCCACGGGCGCGTATGCATCCGATGGTTCTGCGCCCGAACCGGCTGCTAGTGAGGGGCAGGGGTCGTCTTCCGGCTCGAGCGAAAGCGCGCAGCAGGAGCAATCTGCGCCCGCCGAATCGAGCGCGCAGCCGGAGCAATCAGCGACTTCCGAAGCGCATGACTACGTGATGAATACCAACACCCATAAGTTCCACTACCCGGATTGCTCTTCGGTGAAGAAGATGAGCCCCAAGAACAAGCAGGAAGTGCATTGCACGCGCGATGAGCTCATCGCGCAGGGTTACGAGCCGTGTAAGAACTGTCGACCCTAGGAAAGATTGGCTTCTCGCTCCAGCAGAACCACGTTCTCCACATGGTCGGTGTGGGGGAACATGTCAACGGGGCGGATGCGCTTCGGGCGATACCCGAACTTGCGTAGGTATTCCACGTCGCGCGCCTGCGTGGTGGGATTGCACGAGATGTAGACGATGCGGCCGGGCGAAAGCACGTTCACGGCGTCGAGGAAGTCTTCGCTGGCACCTGCACGCGGCGGGTCCATCATGAGCACGTCGACGGTGCGGTTCTGCGCAGCGCATTGCTTCATGAATGCGCCCGCGTCGGCGGTAACGAATTCCGCGTTCTTGATGCCGTTATGCGCGGCATTGGCGCGTGCGTCGCGAATGGCGGAATCAACGCTGTCCACGCCGATGACCTGCGCGCGGCCGGAAGCGGCTGCGGCAATGAGCCCAATCGTCCCCGTTCCGCAGTATGCGTCGAGCACGGTAATGCTATCGTTTCGGCTGCCTTCGGCGTTGTCGTCCGCCAGACCCGCGAACTGTACGGCGGTGCGGTACAGGACTTCGGTTTGCTTGGAATTGACCTGGTAGAACGAGTGCGAGGAAATGCGGAACGAAAGGCCGCAGAGCGTGTCGATGATGAAGCCCGGGCCGTAGATGGTGTGTTCCTCTTGCCCCAGGATGACGTTTGTCTGGCGCAGGTTCACGTTCTGCACGATGGTGGTAATGGCGGGGCAACGGCGCTTTAGCTCGCGTGCGAAGTTCTTCGCTCCGGGGAACTGCTTGCTGTTGGTGACGAGCGTGACCAACAGCTCGCCGCTTTCGTGGCCTACGCGCACGATGGCGTGGCGCATGAATCCCGCGCCACTGTCTTCGTTGTATGGCTCAATACCGTACTTGCCCATGATGGCTTTGATGGCCGCAACAACCTTACGGCCGATTTCGTTTTCGACGGCGCAGGTATCTGCGGGAATGATGCGGTGCGAATGTGCAGCGTACATGCCGCAGAGAACCTCGTGACGTCGCTCTTGTCCCCCTCGCCCGCCTTTCTGCACGCGTCCAGGTGCAAAGGGCGAGGTGATCTTGTTGCGGTAGTGCAGGGGCTCTTCCATTCCGGCAATGGGGTCGAGCATGCATGATTCGTCGGCTAGGTCGCTGAACAGGTCGACGATGCGCTTCTGCTTGTTCGCCAGCTGTTCCGGATAGGGCACGTGGATGGCCGAGCATGCGCCGCATTCGGCGGCAACGGGGCAGAGCTGCGACTTTGGGCCCTGCGCGTGCTTGTTATTACGCGCTTTGCTCGTGGGCTTCTTGCCCATCTTCGCCTGAGCGTTGGCTTTGGCGTGGCGCGTTTGTTTCTCGCTGCGCTTCTTGTCGCCCCGTGCGGGGGCGGGGGAGTGCTTGCGATGGGATTGCTTGTGTTCGTGTTTCGCGTTCATGCGGCTATTGTGGCATATTTTGCGCGAGCACGTTCGGGGCCCATAGTTATTGCAGGAAGATGGAGCGAAGCGTGTCCTCTTCAGCCAGGCCTACGCCACACACGTCTTCCAGGAAGCCGGCAAAGTCGCCGAAGTTCCCGTCGATTGCCTCTATTGCGGCGGCGATGTGCTCGTAACGCGCTTCGAGCAGGGGGCCCATGCGGTGCGTCATGCTGGGTTCAACGCCGCGATCGCGTGCGTCCTGCAGGATCTTCGCGCGATAATCTGCCAGGCCGGAATTCGAATCCATGTAATCGGCCAGCACCGTTTCCTCGGGGATGCCGAGCGCCAGCAGCACCACGGCCGCCACGACGCCCGTGCGGTCCTTTCCGTTCGTGCAATGCCATAGGACGGCTTGGTCGCCTGCTTCCAGCAGGACTTGGAAAATCTGATGCCAGCGAGGCGCCATGGTGGGGCTTACCATCTTGCGGTAGAGCGCACATGCGTCGTACAGGTCGGGGCTCCAGGTACCGCGTAGAAGCTCCTGCCAATTGTAATCTTCCAGCGTGATGCTCAGCGCGCTTACTGGCATGAGGGGTACTTCCAGGTGCGTGACGCCGGGTAGGTCGGGGTCGGGATTGCTATTGCGTTCCAGGCCCGTGCGCAGGTCGATAACGGTTCCCACGTTGTAGTATCCAGCTAGCAGGGCACGTTCGTTTGCGTCGGTGGCGCCCAGCGCGGCGCAACGGTAGAGCTTGCGCGGCTTGATGATGTAGCCGTCGCTCGTGGCCATTCCGCCCAAATCGCGGAAGTTCATTATGTGCGGTAAGTCTCTCATATGCTAGTGCAATACTACCACATTTGACCAGTTAGGGCGCACATTTGCCGCTTCCTTTTTCTGCTGAAAATGTGTTCCCATCTAATCTCCACAGCAGTATGATGGGTCCAATATGTTTGCCTGGGAAAGGGGGCTGCTATGCAGGGAACCAGCGAACTCACACACGCCATTGGGCGTACTCCGCTCATTCTACTTCGTAGCTTTTCCGAGCAAGTAGGGGCTCGGGTGCTTGTGAAGTACGAGGCGGCAAATCCAGGCGCATCGCTGAAGGATCGCGCCGCGCTCTGGATGATCAATCGTGCAGAACGCGAGGGCATCATCGCCCCTTCTCGTAGCGTTCTCATCGAACCCACCAGTGGCAATACGGGTATTGCCATCGCCATGATCGGCGCCGTGCGCGGCTATCGTGTCATTCTGGTCATGCCCGAATCCATGAGCGTGGAACGCCGCAAGCTTGCGGCCGCCTATGGTGCGGAAGTGGTCCTTACGCCTGCCGAACTGGGCATGCAGGGCTCCGTCGCCAAGGCGGAAGAGCTGCGCGATTCGTTCCACTCTGGCTGGATCGTGGGGCAGTTCACCAATCCGAACAACCCATTGGCTCACGAGCGCACTACGGCTCCTGAAATCTTCGAGCAGCTGGGCTTCGACCCCGATTACGTGCTCGCGGGTGTGGGCACGGGTGGCACCATTTCGGGCTGCGCGCATTACTTCGCGCAGAAACATGCCCGCACGAAGTGTTATGCCGTGGAACCGGCGGAAAGCCCCATCATCTCGCAGGCGCTTGCCGGGGAAGAGCTTACGCCGCATGCTCATGGCATTCAGGGCATTGGCGCCAATTTCATTCCCGAAACGCTCGATCTGGGGGCCTTGGCGGGTGCGCTTCAGGTTCCCACCGAAGACGCCATCGAGGCCGCCCGCAGTACCGCGCGCGACGAAGGCCTGCTTGTGGGCATTTCCACGGGCGCGAACCTGGCTGCCGTGCTCGAGCTCATCGAGAGCGATCGCGAGGCTCGTGGCTCCACCATCGTCACGTTTGCGGTCGACACGGGCGAGCGTTATCTGTCTACCGACCTGTTCCACGGGTTGGGGTAGTTGCGTGTCCGCGTCAAAGGAAACCACGCAGGTTCGCTTCGCGCGCACCATCCAGGAAAAGGGGCTTGCTGGCCCCGATACTCCCGTGCTGCTCATGGTGTCGGGTGGCTCCGATTCCACGTCGCTTGCGTACTTGGCGGCCGATTTGCATCGCCAAGGGGGTTTGGGCCAGCTTGCCATATTGCATGTGAACCACAATCTTCGCGGCGAGGCATCCGACGGTGATGCGGAGTTCGTGCGGTCCCTGGCCGGCGCCCTTCGCATTCCGCTGTTCATGGTGCAGGTCGATATTCCCCGCCTGGTGCAGATGACGGGCGACAACATGGAAGCCGTCGCTCGTCAGGAACGCTATCAGGCTGCCAACGAGGCGCTGGAAAGCCTGTGCCTTCATGTGGGCGCGCCGCTTTCCGAGGGGCGCATCTTCACGGCGCATACGCAAGACGACCGAGTCGAGAACTTCTATATGCGCTCCATCGTGGGAACGGGCCCGGGCGGGTTCCGCTCCATGCGCTATCGCAACGGCTCCATCGTGCGCCCCTGCCTCGACGTTTCGCGCGACGATCTGCGTGCCTACCTGGGCATGCGTGAGCTCGATTCCGCCGAGGACGAAAGCGTCGTCCTGGTGCGCGACCCTCAGGGCAACCTGTGGCGCGAAGATGCCACCAACGCGCACACCGATCGTTTTCGTGCGTACGTGCGCCACAAGATCGTGCCCGTTGCCAAGGAGCGCAACCCGCGTCTGCTCGACACGCTGTGCCGCTCCATGAACCTCATTGCCGACGAGGACGACATGCTCGAAGGCATGGCGCTCGACGTGCAGAATCGTTTCGTTTCCTGGCTCAGCGAATCGTCCGAGCCGCGTTATTCCGAAGGCTGCCTTCTGGGGCCCGGTATGGCGATTCAGCCGAAACCCCTGGTAAGGCGTTGCATTACAAACGTCCTGCAGCTTATGCTGGGCGACGAGGTCCGCGTGGAATCCACCTCCGTTCAGGCGGTGTGCCAGGCGTATGATGGCCAGGCCCCGGTGTCGGGGTATACCGCCAACATACAGGGTGACCTCGCCGTTTCCGCAAACAAGCGGGGTGTACGCATCGAGCCAATGAGCGCGTTTCGCGCGCGCAGGAAGAGGTAGTAGTGGAAATCGTTCTTGCTTCGGGAAGTCCTCGTCGTCGCGAGATCCTGAAGAGGGCGGGCGTAACGTTTCGCGTAATCCCCAGCGAGGCCACCGAAGAGCTTACCGAATCCGAGCTCGCCGACCCGTCGAAGGCGGCTCGTACGCTTGCCGACCGCAAGGCCGGTTCCGTGGTTCAGTTGCTTCTGGCGGTCCCGCGTCCGCTCAACCAGCCCGTGGCCGTCATTGGCGCCGATACCATGGTCGTGAAGGACGGACGCATCTTTGGTAAGCCCCGCTCGCTTGAAGAGGGCACCCACATGCTGCAGCAGCTTCAGGGTGCAACGCACCAGGTCATTACGGGCGTTTCCGTATGGATGCTCAGCCCCGACGAAGAGGGCCACGTGTCCATTGCGCGCCGTGCGTTCTCCGAGACCAGCGAAGTCACGTTCAAGCCGCTCTCCAGCCAGGAAATCGCCGATTATCTGGCTTGCGGCGAAAGCTTCGACAAGGCGGGCGCCTACGCCATCCAAGGCGAGGGGGCCAAGCTCGTTGCCGGCTACGAAGGCGATTACGACAACATCGTGGGGCTTCCAGTTTCCACGTTGCTGCACCTTGTTCCCGCGCTTGCCGAATAGCGTTTAGCCGCAGGTCCGCTACGTGGCGTGTCCAGCGTGTAAATAACGTGCTCAATAGCGTGCCGTTACCTGTTTGTCGAGTTAGGGACTGGGGGGATTTGCTACACTCAGAAACCGAGTGTAGTTTGTGGCGCCGTGCGCTTCTGCTCATGGCGTAATCAGGAAGAGGTAATGGCTTTGTCGTTCCAGGATATCCATGAAGATGTAGACCGCATTCTGTTCACGGAAGAAGATCTGCACAATCGAATTTGCGAGATGGGTCGCCAGATTACCGCCGACCACGAAGGCGAGAGCCTGCTTGTCATTTCGGTGCTGCGTGGCGCCGCCATTTTCATGGCCGATCTGGTTCGCGAAATCGAGCTTCCCCTCGAAATGGATTACATGGCCATTTCCAGCTACGGTAACGGCGTGAAGAGCTCCGGTATCGTGCGCATCCTGAAGGATCTTACCTCCTCGGTGGAAGGCCGTCACGTGCTCATCGCCGAAGACATCCTCGATAGCGGCCTTACGCTCAGCTACCTTATCCGTAACCTGCAGGCGCGCAACCCAGCCTCCATCGAGGTTGCCACGTTGCTGCGCAAGAAGACGCTCCAGCAGGCGAAGATCGACTGCCGTTATGTGGGCTTCGAATGCCCCGACGAGTTTATCGTCGGCTACGGTCTCGACTACGCCGAACGCTATCGCAACCTGCCTTACATCGGCGTTCTGAAGAAGAGCGTTTACGAGAAATAGCCCGAACTTCCATTCGGACAGCAAGGAAGTACATACCACATGCCAGATCAGAAACCGCCTATTAAGCCCAGTTCCAGGACGACCGTCGTCTGGACGATCCTCATGGTTCTCATTTTCCTGTTCCTGGGTTCGCAGCTCACGGGTATTGGTCATCAGGCGGAAACGCGCCAGACCGACACCCTGAAGACGAGTGAGTTCATCGCCGCCGTGAACGAGGGCCGCGTGCAAGACGTCACGTTCGATGCAGGGTCCGACACCGTTTCCGGCACGTACTATCCCGCGGCAACTGCGGGTGGCACCACCAGCGAAGCGTACAACACGGCTTTCCAGGCGCTTTCCTCGGCTCTGGGTACGCTGCACACCAACGACGAGTCTTCCATTTCCAACACGGTCGAAACCAACGCGCTCGACGTGCAGAATCTGGGCACGGAGCGCAATTACACGGCAACGTGGGTGGGCCAGGATTCGCTGGGCGAGCTCATGGCCGCCCATCCCAACATCAGCTACCAGGTTACGCTGCCTTCCGGCCTGCTTTCCGGCCTGCTGTCGTATCTGCCCATGATTCTCATCGCCGTCTTCTTCGTTTGGATGTTCTACCAGATGAACAAGGCGAATAGCTCTCAGATGTCCTTCGGCAAGACGAAGGCGAAGATGGCTTCCGAAGAGCGCCCCGACGTGAAGTTCGACGACGTTGCTGGCGTCGACGAGGCCGTCGAGGAGATGCAGGAAATCCGCGACTTCCTGGCCAACCCGAAGAAGTACCAGGACATTGGCGCGAAGATTCCCCGTGGTTGCCTGCTGGTGGGTCCTCCGGGTACCGGTAAGACGCTGCTTGCACGTGCTGTTGCCGGTGAGGCGGGCGTTCCCTTCTTCAGCATTTCGGGTTCCGACTTCGTGGAAATGTTCGTGGGCGTGGGCGCAAGCCGCGTGCGCGACCTGTTCAAGCAGGCCAAGGAAGCTGCTCCCGCCATCGTGTTCATCGACGAGATCGACGCCGTGGGTCGCCAGCGTGGCACGGGCCTGGGCGGCGGTCATGACGAGCGCGAGCAGACGCTCAATCAGCTGCTCGTGGAAATGGACGGCTTCGAGGCCAACGACTCCGTGGTCCTCATCGCGGCCACCAACCGTTCCGACGTACTCGACCCGGCCCTGCTGCGTCCCGGCCGCTTCGACCGCCAGATCGTGGTTGACGTGCCCGACGTGCGTGGCCGCGAGAAGATTCTGAACGTTCATGCGAAGGGCAAGCCTATCGCGCAGGACGTCGACCTGCCCAAGATCGCCAAGCTCACGCCTGGCTTCACGGGTGCCGACCTGGCAAACCTTCTGAACGAGAGTGCCCTTCTTACCGCTCGTCGCAACAAGAAGGTCATTTCCATGGAAGAAGTTCAGGACAGCATGGAACGCGTCATCGCCGGCCCCGAACGCAAGGGTCGCGTGATGGACGACCAGACGAAGATGACCATCGCCTTCCACGAGAGCGGTCATGCCCTGGTAGGCCATACGCTTCCGCTGGCCGATCCGGTGCACAAGATCAGCATTGTCAGCCGCGGTCGCGCCCTGGGCTACACTCTGTCCATTCCCAAGGAAGACAAGGTGCTGAACAGCCGCAACGAGATGATGCAGGAACTGGCCGTGCTTCTGGGCGGTCGCGTCGCCGAGGAAATCTTCTGCGACGACATCACCACGGGCGCCAGCAACGACCTCGAGCGCGCTACCAAGATGGCTCGCCAGATGGTCACGCAGTACGGCATGAGCGCCGAGCTGGGTACGCAGATCTTCGGCCAGCCGAACCACGAGGTGTTCCTGGGTCGCGATTATGGCAACACGCAGGACTACTCCGAGGAAACGGCTCGTCGCATCGACGACGAAGTCGCACGTCTCATGAAGCATGCGCACGATACCGCCTACGAGATTCTCTCCAGCCACAAGGAGCAGATGAACCTCATGGCATCCGTGCTGCTCGAGCGCGAGACGATCGACGGCGAAGCCTGCCAGGCGCTGCTCGACAACGAGTGGAGCGCTTACCTAGAGCACGAGCAGAGCGAAGCCGGCAAGGCCGAACGCGAGCGCGCGGCTACCACGGTCGTTGCGCCCGAAGAGGCTCCCGCTCCCGTTGCCACGCAGACGCAGACCCCGCAGCCTCCCGCCCAGCCGGGTTCGGGCGCTCCGGGCGTGCCGTATGCGCCGAAGCCCCAGCATCCGCATGCGGGCGAGGGTTCCGATTCGCCCTCTTCCAACAATCAGTAGTTCTTTTTCAAGTGAGGTACGCCTGTGATTTGGCGTTGTGGTTCTTTTAGCTTCGATTCCAGGATGCCCGTCGTCATGGGCATCCTGAATGTCACTCCTGATTCCTTTTCCGATGGTGGTTCGTATGCCAATGCGGAAGAGGCCATTGCCGCCGGCCTGTCCATGAAGGAAGCCGGCGCGTTCATTATCGACGTGGGCGGCGAGTCCACGCGTCCCGGTTCCACGCCCGTGAGTCCGCAGGAAGAGCTCGATCGCGTTCTTCCCGTCGTGCGCGGCTTGGCTCGGCAGGGCGTGTGCGTAAGCGTCGACACACGCCACGCGTCCGTTGCGCGTGCTTGCGTGGAAGCGGGCGCTGCCATTATCAACGACATCTCGGGCTTCAGCTCTTCCGACATGGTGCGCGTGGCCCAGGAATGCGAAGCGGGCCTCATTGTCATGCACATGCAGGGCGAACCGGCTACCATGCAGCAGTTTACGCAGTACGATGACGTGGTTGCCGAAGTGCGCGACTATCTTGAACAGCGCTGCCGCATGCTCGAAGAGGAGGGTATTGCGCGCGATCGCATTGCCATCGATCCCGGTCCGGGCTTCAGCAAGACGCCCAAGCAGACCATCGAACTCATGCGCAACCTCCACGAGTTCGTGCGCACGGGGTATCCCGTCGTGGCTGCCCCCTCGCGTAAGAGCTACATTGGCTACGCCTACGGCATCGAGGATCCGCGCGACCGCGACGAAGCGAGCGTCGAGGAAGCCCTCATGGCCTGCGAACTGGGCGCAAGCGTTGTTCGCATGCACAACGTGCCCCTTACCGTGGAAAAGCTGGCGGCCATTCGACCCTACGTTTTGCTGGGACTGGGCTGCAACGTGGCGCTCGTGGGCGAGCGCGGCCAGGAACAGGAAGCTAAGATTGCTCAGCTCAATCAGGCGATTTCGTCTATCTGCATGATGCCCGACACCCAGATGATCGACTGCTCTAGCTTCTACGCCAGCGAGCCTGCGTATCTGGAAGACCAGGATGCATTCGTGAACGCGGTCGTTCTGCTGCGCACGGGTTTGGCGCCGCGTGATCTGCTGCAGTATTTGCATGCCGTGGAGGATAGCCTGGGTCGCGTGCGCACCGTGAAGAACGGTCCGCGTACGTGCGACATCGACATTCTGGATTATCAGCTTTACGTGTCCGACGACGAGCAGCTTACGCTGCCGCATCCGTTGCTCACCGAGCGCGATTTCGTGGTGAAGCCGCTCCTCGAGCTGCTGCCACGTCATATTCTTTCCGATGGCACGCCCGTTACGCTCGACACGGTAACCGTGGGCGCCGCGCAGAAGATTCGCTAGTCGCGTATTTCATCTGAATAGAGGAAACAAGAAGCGCAGGGGAGGCCTTCGCCCCTGCGCTTCAGTAACCCAGTGTGACGTTGCGGTTTTTGGGGAGGATTTGGAACGTCGCATAGGCTGGGCTTCCATAACTCTAAACCCAAGCGTATATTATACACAAAATGGCACCTCATGTATAGCATTACATTGCGGCTATGCGTCTATTGTGCGCGTTCTCGCAAGCTTGGCTAAACGGAGTAAGCTAGGTGAGCATTACACAACGATAAGTAAGATAGGGGTATTGTGGCGGAAGAACGAAACGATCTGTTTGACTCGGCGTCGAGCACGGGAGCGCCCGTAGGGCAGGATCCGAAGAATCCGGGGCGTGACGACAAGGTCAATCGCATGGGAAGCGCCAGCATTCCGCGCTTGATCACCGAGTTTGCCATCCCTAGCATCATCGGCATGGTGGTGAACGGGGCGTATAACATCATCGATTCGATCTTCCTGGGTAGCGCAATGCACGAAACGGGCCAGGCCGCGGTTACCGCCGCCGTGCCCATCATGATCGTCTTCATGGCCATTTCCATGCTCATCGGCAATGGCGGCAATGCACTTGCCGCGCTTCGCATGGGCGAGGGCGATCGTCAGGGCGCCGAGCGCAGCCTGGGCAACACCGTCACGCTCTCCCTTATCGTGAGCGCAATCGTTGCCTTGCTCGCGTTTGTCCCGCCGTGCATCAACGGCCTGCTCTCCATTTCGGGCACTACGACCGAGGTGTGGGAGTATTCCAAGACGTTCATCCAGATCATTTCGCTGGGCTTCTTCCTGCAGTGCATCGGCATGGGCGTGAACAACTTCATTCGTACGTCGGGCAATCCCAATCGCGCACTGGGCACCATGATTATCGGCGCCGTAGTGTGCGTCATCTTCAACTACCTGTTCGTTATCGTGCTGGGCTGGGGCATTGCCGGTAGCGCATGCGCCACGCTTGCGGGCCAGGCGGCAAGCTGCGTAAGCGTGCTCTGGTTCTTTATCTTCACCAAGAACGTCCCCATGAAGCTGCACAAGCGCTTCATGAAGCTCGAGCGCCGCACGGTTCGCCTGATCCTGTCGCTGGGCTTTGCCAGCTTTGCCATTCAGGCTGCTGCTGCCGTGGTCAACTTCGTGCTGAACAACCTGCTGGTGAAGTATGGCGCGCAGAGCGCTCTGGGGCAGGACGCGGCGCTGGCCAGCATCGGCGTGGTAAGCCGCGTGGCCATGTTCACAATCTTCCCGCTCATTGGCGTGGCCGTCGCGCTGCAGCCGCTGCTGGGTTACAACTACGGTGCTCACCTGTTCAAGCGCGTGCGCACCACGTTGTTCCAGGGCATGCTGGGTGGTACCGTTATCGCCGTTGCCATGTGGGCTGCCGTGCATCTGTGGCCCAACCAGATCGTGGGCGCATTCGGCTTGG
Source organism: Denitrobacterium detoxificans (assembly GCF_001643775.1). Taxonomy (NCBI): domain Bacteria; kingdom Bacillati; phylum Actinomycetota; class Coriobacteriia; order Eggerthellales; family Eggerthellaceae; genus Denitrobacterium; species Denitrobacterium detoxificans. The sequence goes on from NZ_CP011402.1 coordinate 379,143, forward strand.
AAGACCCCGAGCTCATCGAGTTCACCGTCTTCGCGCTGAAGGTGCAGCTCATCTTGCTGCCGTTCGTTGCGTTCCAGATCATTGGTTCCAACTACTTCCAGGCCACGGGCCAGCCCGTGAAGAGCGCGTTCCTCTCGCTCACGCGTCAGGTGCTGTTCCTCATTCCGCTGTACATTCTGCTGCCCGAGCTGCTCCCGCAGATCATGCCGCAGTATTCTGGCCTTGACGCCCTGTACTTCGCGGTGCCCATGGCCGACTTCCTGGCCATCTTCACCACGGTAATTTTCATGCTTGTCGAGCTCAGGCGCATGAAGCGCTTGGAGTCGGGCGAGCTCGAAGCTGCCGCCTTCTAATCGACGACGACAATAAGGATGCACCATGAGAGCTGAGCGCAAGAACGGGTTTTCGTATTTTGCCTTGGCTCTTATGGTGCTTGGGTCTAGCTTGGGAGGCATGGCCCAAACGGGCATGAACACCGCGCTTCCCTCCGTGATGACCGACCTGGCCATCACCACCGATGTTGCTCAGTGGCTGGTGACCGTATTCCAGCTCATGCTGGGCATCGTTATGCCACTCGTGGCCTTTCTTTCGCGGCGATTCAGCACCAAGGCGTTGTTCGTTGCCAGCTCGCTGCTCTTTTCGCTTGGCAGCGTGGTAATCGCTCTCGCTACGCTCTTCCCCGTAGTCTTTCTGGGGCGCGTCCTCCAAAGTATTGCCGTGGCCATCATGCTCACCATGGTGCAGGTGGTGGTCTTCAAGAAGTTCCCGCGCGAGCGCTGGGGCACCATCATGGGGTTCGTGGGGCTGGCCATGGGGTTCGCTCCCAACATTGGCCCCACCATCATGGGCGTGCTCATTCAGGCGTGGGATTGGCGCGCAGCCTTCTGGTGCTTCGCTGGCATTTCGGCGCTCATTGCACTCCTATCGTGCTTCGCCATGCATAAGAGCAGCACCCAACATGGCGCGTCGGGCTTGGATGCGCTCTCGCTCATTGCCTCCACGTTGGCATTCGGCGGCCTGCTCATGGGCGTCTCGAACATTTCCTCGTTCGGCATGGGGTGGCAGTGCATCGTTCCCTTGCTGGTAGGCGTCGCGTCGATGGTGTGGTTCGTGCATCGCGAGTCGAGGGTGTCGAATCCGCTGCTTTCTCTCGAGCCGTTCAAGAACCGCGATTTTACGCTGGGCACCATCATGACCTGCCTGCTCTTCAGTGCGTTCATTGGCGTTACGCTCGTGTTGCCCTTGGAGCTGCAGAGCGTGCATGGTCGTTCTGCGCTCGAAGCGGGCATGTCGCTGCTGCCCGGCACGGTTGCCGCGTTCATCATGAACCCGGTGTCGGGTATCCTCTACGACCGCATTGGTGCGCGATGCGTAACGTGCGTGGGCTCTGCCCTGCTCGTGATTGGCACGCTGGGTATGTATGACCTGGGCAACATGGATTCTCTGGCGCTGGTTATGGCGTGGCAGGCAGTTCGGGCCTTTGGCATCAGTTCGCTTATTCAGCCGCTTACCACGTGGAGCGTGCGTAATTTGAGCGAGTCCATCGTCGCCGATGGCACAAGCGTGAGCAATGCTGTGCGCCAGATTGCGGCTGCGTTTGGTACGAGCATCATGGTGCTGCTCATGGCCATTGGTGGCGAGGTGGGTTCCGTTACGGCATTCGGCGTGAATTGCGCTATCTATTTCTCGCTAGCCTGTTCGCTCATTCTGATGGTGATGTCTTTCGCCCTGGTGAGGAAATAGTTTGACGATTGTAAACCTATAACGAAAAACAGGTTTACAATACCGCTTCACTCTACTAAAGTGAACCGCGTTCGCTAATAGAGAGGAAGAAGAGAACATGCAAACTCGTTCATCGGCCGTATCACGTACGCGTTCCATTGCGTTTGTCGGGCTGTCGGTTGCCCTGCTGACGGTATCCGCGTGGATTACCGTTCCGCTCGGCCCCGTACCGTTCACCATGCAGACGTTCGTCATCGTTTTTCTGCTGCTTGCGCTGAAGCCGAGCGAGAGTCTTTCGGCTATTGCCGCATACTTGGTGCTGGGTGGTATCGGCCTGCCCCTGTTTTCGGGGATGAAGGGTGGCATGGCCGCACTGCTTGGCCCTACGGGCGGCTTTCTTTGGAGCTTCTTCGTTGCTGCCGCTGTGGCTATCGTGTTTTTGCGCGTGACGGGCAAGCGCTCCATCGTGTTCGAATACGTTGCCGCGGCAATTTACCTGGTAATTAGCTACGCGATGGGCTGGTTCTGGCTCATGACGTCTACGGGCATGACGCCCGAGGCTGCGTTCGTAGGCGCCGTCGCACCGTTCATCGTTATCGACATCATCAAGATCGTGCTTGCCGTTCCCGCTGCGCATGCCGTGCGCAAGGCTGTTACCGACAAGGTGAAGCCCCAGGTTCAGGCTGCATAGTTTTCGATTGATGCTCAACAGTGCCAGGTGGCAGGGGTGTCGCCGGTGCTGAGCGGATGGAATGCCCCGGGCATTGCCGAGTGGAATAGCTCGGGCCCCGCGCGTTCGCTTCGATTGCTTTTACACAACCTCCCCTCTCTTTTATGCGGAAAGGGGAGGTTGTCGTATGTCTGGGGTGCCTTAGGCGATGCCGAGTTAAGGCTTCGATGCGGGTGAGGATGGGTGTTCGATGCGAGCGAAGGGCGAGTTGGGCAAAAACGACGACTGAAAGTGAAAAAATTCGTCGTCGTACAGGTTCCTTGGGGCCGGGCGGTTTCATCTCAAAGATGCAACCTGGGGAAATGGATTGGGAGGGGGTCGGCAAGCCCGAATTTTGCCGCTCAAATCGCAGACTTCGCCCCGATATTCCTCGTCAAGCCTGTACGACGACGAATATTTGCAATATTTTCCGTTGATTTTGCCAAAGAAGCTCCCGGAGCGTCTTTGGCGCGCATCCGTTCAATCGTTCCATCAGCGCAGGGGAGGTTGCTTACAGCTCTGCCTTTGCCTGGTAGATGAGGCGGAGGCCCTGGAGCGTGAGCTCGGGATTCACGTCGGTTACGGTTTGCGACAGGCTCGACATGAGATAGCCGAAGCCGCCGGTAGCGATGACGGGCGTTTCGGTGCCGAGTTGCTTCCAGATACGGCGCACCATGCCGTCGATAGCATCTACCTGGCCGTATACGACGCCAATCTGGATGGCCTTCACCGTGGAATTGCCAATGGCGCATCCCGGGTCGGCGAGCTCGACGTCGGGGAGCAGGGCCGTGCGGTTCACCAGCCCCTCGATGGACGTTTGGATGCCCGGGGCTATGGCGCCACCTAGGAAATGTCCGTTTTCGTCGATGACTTCGATGTTCGTTGCAGTGCCCAGGTCGAGCACGATGGCGGGGCTGCCATAGAGCGCGCGTGCGGCTACGGCGTCGGCCAGACGGTCGGCACCAGGCGTGCCGCCGTATCCCGAAGTGTCAATCATGTCGGCTACCACGTTTGCGTCAACCGACACGACAGGGCAGTGGCACAGCGTTTTTCCAACGGTGTGCCACAGGCGGTTCAGGCTGGGAACCACTGTGGCAAGGGCAATGCCAGAAATCTGGCGCGCTTCGATGTCCGCCATTTGGAACAGGCCGTTCAGCGCCACACGCGCCTCGTCGGAGGTCTGTTGGGCATCGGTCTGCACGCGCCACATATGCAGCAACTCTTCACCCTCGTATACACCGAGAACGGTATGCGTGTTGCCTACGTCGATGGTAAGTAACATGTACGTGTCAGCCCCTTAGCGGTTCGAAATTGTATTTTGGGTGATATGATAATACGAGCTCAAGAAAAACTTCTGTTCACCTTCCGATTCGGCACGTGTCCTATCGGCGAACATAGTCAAGGAGCAGCCCATGAACGATAACGCAGCGCGCATCCTCGTAGTAGACGACGAGCAGACCATCACCGATTTCGTCGGATACGCACTGAAGAAGGAAGGGTTCGAGCCTGACGTGGCAAGCAATGGCGAAGACGCCTTGGCCATGGCGGGGAAGAACGACTACGACCTGTTCATTCTCGACATTATGCTTCCCGGCATGGACGGCTACGAACTATGCCGCCGCCTGCGCAGCAAGACGAGCGCCCCGGTGCTGTTCCTCTCTGCGCGAGACACGGAACTCGACAAGGTCGTCGGCCTGGAAATTGGAGGCGACGACTACCTGAGCAAGCCGTTTGGCCTGCGCGAGCTCGTGGCGCGCGTGCGCGCCCTGCTTCGCCGCGGCACTGGCCAGATGGAACAGAGCCATGCCATTACGGCAAGCGGTATCACGCTCGACGAAGATGCTCACACCGCTGTGGGCGAATCGGGCCCCATTGATCTCACGCCGCGAGAGTTCGAATTGCTGGCCGCGCTCATGAAGCACGCGGGTAATGTGGTCTCCCGCGAAGACCTGCTGCGTGATGCGTGGGGCTGGGAATACCTCACCGAAACGAAGACGGTCGACACGCACATCAAGCGCCTGCGCGATAAGATCTCCCAGGCGGGCTACGACGCCGCCATCGTGGAAACGGTGCGCGGTTACGGGTATCGCTTCCGTGCATAGGGGCGCCTCACGAATAAACTCTCAACATATTTCGCGTGCTTCGTCACGCTGATCTGCATATTCGCTTGCGCGGCCATTCTTGTCATCGCGAGCGTGTACGGCGCCATCGATGCGTTTACGTTCAGCCTTATCGTGCCGCTGGCGCTGGCGATCTTCATGTTCTCGCTTGTGGTGGGTCACTTCATGGGACAGCCGCTATCCGATTTGCGTGACGCCATCAAGGCGTACCGCGCGGGAGATGCGAACGTGAATTTCCGCAGGCGCGGGGCGCTGCGCGAAGCCGATGACTTGGCCGTCGACTTCAAGGACCTACTCGATTCCTCGTATGCCCAATGCGCCGACTTGTCTCGCAGGGAAAAGCAACAGGTTCAGTTCGTGGGCGACGTCGCTCACGAACTGCGCACGCCGCTTACGGCCATCCATGGCAATGCCGAGCTCCTATCCGATCCCGACCTGCCTCCCGAGTTGCACGATAAGTTCTGCAACACCATCATTCGGGAAACGGAACGCCTTACGCGCCTTACGAACGACTTGCTCTCGTTGCAGCACATCGAAGGCGACAGCCATGTGCTTAACTTCAAGCGCATCAACTTGAAGCCGCTTGCCCAGGAAGCGGTGGATGCCCTGGCTCCGGTGCTGGCCGACCGACAGGCGAACGTCGAGATCACGGGCGAAGCGCCCGATGTGCTGGGCAATTGGGATCGCCTGAAGCAGGTCGTCTCGAACCTGGTGGACAATGCGAGTCGCTTCGTGGAGCCAGGTGGCCACATCCGCGTGGAACTGTATGGCGTGAAGGGAAATTCCGTCATCGCCGTGAAAGACGACGGTACGGGCTTCGGCGACGTGGATCCGAAGATGCTATTTGAGCGCTTCTATCGCACCGACTTCAGTCGCGCCCGCAACACGGGTGGCAGTGGCTTGGGCTTGGCCATTGTGAAGAGCGTTGTGGAGTCTCACGACGGCACGGTCGAGGCATACAATCTGCCCGAGGGCGGTGCGTGCTTCATCGTGGCCATCCCCAGCGTGGGCAGCGCCTCCTAACCGCTCACCGTTGAAACGTTCCGCGCGTCTCGCGTGCCGGCGTACAGGGCATCACCCCTATCGTGCCATTTTTGGAGGCTTCGGTAGTTTGTGTGACAAGGGGCTAGCCTAGGCAGCAACGCTCTTCGCTCCCTTCACGCCCTTCTTCCTCGCCTTCACCGGGCGACCCGGGAGCTGGGGCTGGCAGTCGCCGCACCTGAGCATGAGCAGGGCCACGAGGTTGTCGGTGTTGCGGAAGCCGTAGCCCATCCTCACCGTCACCTTGATCTTGTTGTTGATGGCCTCTACGCGCCCGTTGCTGATGCCGAGCTCGACTGCGGCGATGATGTCGTCGCGCCGGCGGCGCACCTTCTTCTCCACGGCGACGACCTTGGCGATCTTGCAGTAGGCGGCCCTGTGCATCCAGTCGTCGAGCAGCTCGGCGGCCTCGGAGCCGTCGGCTGCCCGGAAGACGGCCCGCAGGTCCTCCTTGAGCTCCCAGGCCCTGACCAGCCGCGAGCCGGCCCTCTTCTTGAGCGCCTCGAGCCTCGCCCTCTGGCCGTCGGTGAGGTCCTCGGGGTTCTTCACGAGCGCGTAGCGGCTGCCCTTGATGGAGGCCGCCTCCTCCTCGAGCGCCCTGACCTCCTCGGGCGGCAGCTCGCCTTTGGCAGGCCTGCCGCGCTTGCCCTCGGGCCTGGGCCTGGCGGCCCTGGCGGCGGCCCTGGCGGCGTTCCACTCCTCGCAGCGCACGGCGTCGAGCGCGTCGTTCATCCACTGGACCACGTGGAAGGGGTCCATGACCCACCTCGCGTTGGGGCAGCGGCGCTTGACCAGCTGCCTTATCCACCTCGCGCCGTCGGCGGTCACCACCTCTATGGCGCGCCTCTGCTCGCGCGTGAGCTCGTCGAGGAACAGGTTGAGCACGTCCTTGCCGGTGCCCTCGTGCGCCCAGATGAGGCAGCCGCGGTCGTGGTCGACGACCACCGTGACGTACTTGTGGCCCTTCTTGTACGACGTCTCGTCGATGCCGATGCGGCGCACGCCGTCGAACCTCGAGGCGCCGCGCGCGGCCTCCAGCTCGGCGTAGACGCGCCTGCACACGCCGCCCACGCTGTGCCACTCGACGCGGGCGAGCTCGGAGACCGCCGAGGCGGTGCAGCGGACCGCCAGCCACGCCACCCAGTCCTCGAAGTCACGCGTGAAGCGCGCCCCGTGCCGCGCCCAGGGGACGGCCTCGGTGCGCACGCCGTGCTCCGGGCAGCGCACCCTGCAGGGCGCGTACTCCAGGTAGCAGGCCGAGCGCGCCAGGTCCATCGCCCTCCACAGCCTGGGGGCCCCGCGGTTCGCCATGTCGTAGAAGTCGCAGGCCCTGCCGCATACGGGGCAGCGGCGCTGCTCGCGCTTGTAGGGCCGGACGCTCACGACGATGCGCTCGGCCTCGATGCGCGCGCCCAGGACGACCGTGCGGGCCAGACCGAGGGCGAGAAGTAGTAGACTCTTCATGCGTCACACCTCTTCGGTTGTCTGAATTTGGCTTAGCAATCATAGGCGGATGACGCGGAAACGGCCCCTCCCGGGGCCGTTTCAGTTCCAGATCGTTGTTTTCGCCCGCTGAGCTGGGCCTATGCCGGAATCTCTCCCACAGAAACCACCGAAGAGCCCATTTTTGCCATATCCGTTCTGCTTTTGCGTCGTTCGCGGCAACCACGTCAGCGCCGTCGCGCCCCTGAGATACAATGCGCCTAGGTGAAGTCCGCGAGAGAAAGGCGCTGCATGCTGACCGATATCGAAATCGCCCAGGCGACCAAGGCTCGTCCCATTACCGAGATTGCCGATGTGGCCGGTGTTCCCCGCGAATACCTGGAGCTTTACGGCAATACGAAGGCTAAAGTCGATTACAACCTGCTGCGCGATTCACAGCATGAAGATGGCAAGCTCGTACTCGTTACCGCCATCAACCCCACTCCTGCGGGCGAAGGCAAGACCACCACGACGGTGGGCCTGGCCGATGCCATGAACCTTATTGGCAAGAAGACGGTCGTTGCTCTGCGCGAGCCGTCGCTTGGCCCGGTGTTCGGCATCAAGGGCGGCGCTGCCGGCGGTGGCTATGCCCAGGTTATTCCCATGGAGGACATTAACCTGCATTTCACGGGCGACTTCCATGCCATCGGCGCTGCGAACAACCTGCTTGCCGCACTGCTCGACGCGCACATCCACAATGGCAACGAGCTCGACATCGACACGCGCCGCATCACGTGGAAGCGCGTCGTCGACATGAACGATCGTCAGCTGCGTCACGTGGTCGACGGCTTGGGCGGCAAGGCGAATGGCGTGCCGCGCGAAGACGGCTTCGACATCACGGTGGCCAGCGAGGTCATGGCCATCTTCTGCCTGGCTACCTCCATCACTGACCTGAAGGAGCGCCTGGGTCGCATCGTGGTTGGCTACAGCCATGCTGGCGAGCCCGTTACCGCGCATCAGCTGCATGCCGAAGGTGCTATGGCGGCGCTTCTGAAGGATGCGCTCAAGCCCAACCTGGTCCAGACGCTGGAAGGCACGCCTGCATTCATCCATGGCGGCCCGTTCGCAAACATCGCGCATGGCTGCAATTCCATCATGGCCACTCGCATGGCCATGGCCCTGGGCGATTACTGCATCACCGAGGCCGGCTTCGGTGCCGACCTGGGTGCCGAGAAGTTCCTGGACATCAAGTGCCGCCTTACGGGCCTGAAGCCCGACGCGGTGGTCGTCGTTGCTACGGTGCGCGCGCTGAAGAATCATGGCGGCGTTCCGAAAGACCAGCTCAACGATGAGAATCTCGAGGCGCTCGAGGCTGGCCTGCCCAACCTCCTGCAGCACGTGGAAAACATTACGAAGGTCTACAAGCTTCCCTGTGTGGTTGCCATCAACGCATTCCCGACCGACACGAAGGCCGAGCTCGATCTGGTCGAAGCCAAGTGCAAGGAACTGGGCGTGAACGTGGCGCTTTCCGAGGTGTGGGCTCAGGGCGGCAAGGGCGGCACGGCGCTGGCCGAAGAGGTCGTGCGCCTGTGCGAGCAGCCCAACGACTTCTCGTTCAGCTACGAGCTGGAAGGTGGCATCGCCGACAAGATCCGCACGCTGGCCAAGCGCATCTACCGCGCCGACGACGTGGATTTCACGGCCGCTGCGAAGAAGGAAATCGCCGAGCTCGAGCGCCTTGGTTTCGCCGACATGCCCGTATGCATGGCGAAGACCCAGTACAGCTTTAGCGACGACGCCTCGCTGCTGGGCGCGCCCCGCGGCTTCCGCATGACAGTGCGCAACGTGAAGGTCAGTGCAGGTGCGGGCTTTATCGTCGCGCTCACGGGTAGTATCATGACGATGCCCGGCTTGGGCAAGCGTCCCGCGGCGTTCAATATCGACGTCGACGAGACGGGCAAGATTACCGGTCTGTTCTAAATGCATCCGCGTAGCTACGTGGTCATATGAGGTATGGGAAGCGGGAAGGTTCTGCCTTCCCGCTTCTGTAAGGTGGGGAAATGGTCGACACTACGTTTATCGACAAGTTGGCGAGCGCCGATCCTACGCCCGGCGGTGGTGGGGCCTGCGCATATTGCGGCGCCCTGGCTGCGGCCCTGGGCTCCATGGTGGGAAACCTTACGGTTGGCAAGCCGAAGTACGCGCAGGTGGAAGAGCGCGTGAAGGAAACCCTTGGCGAGCTCGAAGCGCTGCGCGTTCGCTTGCTGGAGCTCATCGACGAAGACGCCCGCGCGTTTGCGCCTCTGGCTGCGGCGTATGGCATGCCGCGCAGCACGCCCGAAGAGCTTGCCGAGCGCGACGCTGCGTTGCAGTCGGCACTCGTGGGCGCAACGGAAGCGCCGCTTGCTATCATGAACGCGTGCGTGCGTGTCATCGAGCTGTGTGACGTCATGGCGCATGATGGCAGCCGCCTGGCGGTCAGCGATGCTGGCGTCGCGGCGGCGTTTGCCCGCGCGGCGCTTATGGGGGCATCGCTCAACGTGTATATCAACGCGAAGTCTCTCGCGGATGCTTCCGCGGCGGACGCCTATCGCGCTCAGGCCGACGCGCTCATCGCGGAATACGCCGCAAAAGCCCAGGCAACATTCGATTACGTTGCGCAGGAGGTGCGCTAGCATGGCTCGTATTCTTTCCGGTAAGGAAGTCGTCCAGGCAATGGCCCCTGGCTTGAAGGAACGCGTACAGGGGTGCGTCGAAGCTGGTGCGCAGCCTACGCTCGCCATCTTGCGCGTGGGCGAAAACCCCAGCGACCTTAGCTACGAGCGCACGGCATGCAAGCGTGCCGAGGCGCTTGGGGTGGGCATTCGCTCCATCGTGCTTCCCGCCAACGTAACGAACGACCAGCTTCTTGATGCGATTGCACAGGTAAACGCCGATGAATCCATTCATGGCTGTCTTATGTTCCGTCCGCTGCCTGCCGGGCTCGATGAGGCGGCAGCGTGCGCGGCACTCGATGCGCGCAAGGATATCGATGGCATCTCTCCCGCATCGCTCGCGCGCGTGTTCACGGGTGCGGGGTATGGCTTCCCGCCGGCAACGGCCCAGGCCTGCATGCACGTGCTCGACCATTATGGCGTGCAGCTGCATGGCGCCCGCGTCGTGGTGGTGGGGCGCAGCCTGGTCATTGGCAAGCCCGTGGCCATGATGCTGCTCGCGCGCAACGCCACCGTCACCATGTGTCATTCGCGTACCGAGGACCTTGCGGCTCGTTGCCGCGAGGCCGATGTCGTCATTTGCGCGACGGGGCGTGCGAAGGCGTTCGGAGCGGAATGCTTCGCGCCTGGTCAGACTATCATCGACGTGGGCATCAACTTCGACGAGGCGAGGAATCTATGTGGCGACGTCGACTTCGACGCGGCCGAGCCCATCGTTGGAGCCATCACGCCCGTACCCGGCGGCATTGGCACGGTTACCACGTCTACCACCATGGAGCACGTCATCCATTCGTGCGAAAGCGCGCTCGGAATCGCGTAATCCTGCGGCTTGCGCGCGTGGCGGTACCTTGCGCGCAAGCTGTTATTCGTTTGAAGACGGGTCGGGGGCGCTACAATAGCGGCATGAACGATGAACTCGCATATACGTGCACGTGCGCCGATCTGGAACAGACGGGCGCCCTGGCTTCCCAGCTCGCCCCGCTTCTGCGCGCGGGCGACGTCGTCATGCTCAATGGCGATCTGGGTGCTGGCAAGACCAGTTTCGTCCAGGCCGTTGCGCGTGCCCTTGGCGTCACCGATGACGTCACGAGTCCCACGTTTACCATTCAGCTTACTTACGAAAGCGGTTCGCTCGTGCTAAATCATTTCGACCTGTATCGTCTCGACGATGCCGATCAACTCTACGACCTTGGCTATTGGGAAACGCTCGAGGGATGTGGCGTCTCCTTCGTGGAATGGGGCGAAAAGTTCCCCGACGAGGCGCCGGAAGACTACCTGGAGCTGCTGCTTTCCGCAAATGGCAAGGGCGGCCGCGATTATCGCGCCATCGCCCGCGGCAAGCGCGCGAACCAGCTGCTGTTCAACTGGGTGCAGGCTGCCCCGGATGCCTGGCATCGCCTGGGCGAATAGCGTTTCGCTGGGCTAGCGTGCTTTTGGGAAAGATACCGATGAAACCTACGTACATCCTCGCATTCGATACGGCAAACGAAGTCATCGCCCTGGGCTTGGGCGTTCTGCATTCCGAAACCCGTTCGGTGGAGTGCGTCGCCTCACGTCGCATTCCCGCGCATCGCGCTTCGAACACGCAGTTGCTGCCCGCCATCCAGGAGCTTCTGAACGAAGCGGGCGTTTCGCGCGATGGCATTGCATGCGTTGCCTGCGGCCGTGGGCCGGGAAGCTTCACGGGCGTGCGCATCTGCATTGCCTCCGCGAAGGGCGTGGCTCAGGCTCTGCGCGTGCCGCTCGTGGGCGTATCCACGCTCGATGCCATCGCCTGGCAGCTTCAGGCGGCGGGCCATCGCGGCCGCGCGCTCGTGCTAGCCGATGCCATGCGCAAGGAAGTCTATCCCGTTCGCTATGAGCTTTCTGACCAGGCTGCCGAGCGCCTGGAGCCCGATACCGTCGTGAAGGCGCAGGCATTCGCCGAATCCCTCGCGCACGGTGACGGTGTGCTCATTGCGGGCGACGCGCTCGAAAAGTACGCCGAGCTGTTTCAGGATGCGGGCTCTCTTGCCCCACGCGAGCTTTGGACGCCCGAAGGCGCGGGCCTGCTTGCGGCTGTGCAGGCGGCCTGGCAGGCGGGTACGGTCGATCCGTTCGATGCTGTTCGTCATGACCCGGCGCTGCTTCTGCCGGTGTACACGCGTCTTTCCGATGCGGAAGAGAACGAGCGCGTCCGCCTGTCTTCTTCCGAGCCCAAGAACCTGCGCACGGGCGTGCAGCATGCTGGTGCGCACGATGGGGAAGCGCAGGAGATCGAATACCGCCCCCTCGACGCCGCTCATGCCGCCGACGTTGCCCGGTTGGAAGCTACCGCCATGGGTACCGATGCCTGGAACGAGCATTTGGTCGTCGACGAGCTGCCCCGCAAGGATCGCAGCTGGTGGGCTGCGTACGATACCAGCGGCACGCTGGTAGGGTATGCAGGCGGTTGGATTACCGATGGCCAGTTGCAGATCCTGAAAATTGCGGTGGACCCCGCGTTTCGTCGTCGCGGCATTGCCCGCGTGCTCATCGCTCGCGTGGCCAGCGATGCGCGCGACCTGGGGGCACGTACGTGCTCGTTGGAGGTGCGCGCAAGCAATGCGGGTGCGCAGTCGTTCTACGCCTCGCTCGATTTCGCGCCCATTGGCACACGTCCGCATTACTACAGCGACCGCGAGGATGCGGTCATCATGGAAGGCCCGCTTCCGCTTGAAGAGCGTGACGTAGCGGGCATGACGTTGCGCGTCGACGCTGCCGCCATGCAGGATGCCCCTGCGAATGTGGCGCATCCGCTGATTCTGGCTATTGAGTCGTCGTGCGACGAGACCGCTGCGGCCATCATCGACGGCAAGGGCGAAATCCTGGCCGATACCGTGGCCAGCCAAATTGACTTCCATGCGCGCTTCGGCGGCGTGGTTCCCGAAATCGCAAGCCGCAAGCACGTTGAGGCCATCTGTGGCGTGGTGCAGGTGTGCCTGGAAAGTGCCGCTGCCCGTTTGGGCGTGCCTGCGCTCTCTCTGGCCAACATGGATGCTATTTCCTGCACCTATGCCCCTGGCTTGGTGGGTGCGCTCGTGGTGGGCGTTGCCTACGCCAAGGCTGCCGCGTGGGCTGCAGACGTGCCGTTCGTGCGCGTGAACCATCTGGAGGGGCATCTGTACGCGAACAAGATCGCCACGCCTGACATGACGCCTCCCATGGTGGTTTCGCTCGTCTCGGGCGGGCATACCATGCTCGTGCACGTGCGTGACTGGGGCGATTATCGCATTCTGGGCTCCACGATCGACGACGCCGTGGGCGAAGCGTTCGACAAGGTGGCGAAGGCCCTGGGCCTGGGCTACCCAGGCGGCCCCATCATCTCGAAGCTCGCCGCCCAGGGAAATGCGAAGGCCGTTCGCTTCCCGCGCGCCATGATGCATTCGGGCGACCTGCGCTTCTCGCTTTCGGGCCTGAAGACGGCCGTTATTACGTATATCAACCAGCAGCGTGCCGAAGGCGCCGAGTTGAACCTGCCCGATATTGCCGCAAGCTTCCAGGCTGCGGTTATCGACGTGCAGGTGGCGAAGGCGGAAACTGCCCTGCGCGAAACGGGCGCCAGGGAATTCTGCCTGGGTGGTGGCGTGGCCGCCAACCCGGCCCTGCGTGCTGCCTATGAGCGCATGTGCCGCAAGCGCGGCGTGCGCCTTACCATGCCGCCGCTTTCCGCATGCACCGACAATGCTGCCATGATCGCCCTCGTTGCGCTCGATCGCTTCAACCAGGGCAAGACGAGCGGGCTCGATGCCGACGCCTGCGCCCATACGAACCTGGAAGAGCCTTACTAGGAGCCTACTATGACCGATTCGAAATCGCATACCATCGATACGGCTACGGGGAAGGAAGCTCCCGCGGAAATCTCCGAGGAGCGCGTGCTGAACATCTTCACTGAAATCGCCGAGCAGTACGAGCGCTTCAATCGCTCGTCTAGCTTCCATCAGGACCATAAATGGCTCGATCGCCTGGTGGAGCTTGCGCCTATCACCTCGAGCTCGCGCATACTCGACGTAGCGGGTGGCACCGGCGAGGTCACCTTCGCCATCTGTCGCAAGGCGCACCCTGCGCACATTCTTCTCACCGACTATACGCCCGCCATGCTGGAAGTGGCCAAGCGCCGCATTGCCGCGGGTGACGCACGTAGCGTGAACGTCGACACCCAGGTCGTTGACGCCCAGGTCGTTGACGCCCAGAAGATGCCGTTCGAGGATAATTCCTTCGATGTGGTCACCATGGCCTACGGCATTCGCAACATGCCCGATCGCATGGCTGCCCTGCGCGAGATTCGCCGCGTGCTCGTTCCCGGCGGCACCGCATGCATTCTGGAATTTTCGACGCCGCCGCGTCCTGTTGAACGTGCCTTCTACAACCTATATCTGAAGTGGGGCATTCCCGCTTGGGGGCAGCACTATACGGGCAAGCGCGAGGACTTCGTCTACCTGGCCGATTCTATCAAGGCTTTCCCCGCGCAAGAGGAGTTCTGCGATATGCTGCGCGCGGCTGGATTTGGCCACGTGGCATACGAAAACCTGGCCTTCGGGGCGGTTGCCATCCACACGGCGGTGAAGTAGCCGCCTTTCCTGTGTGCATTCCGCCGTGTCCGCTGGTTCAATGCTAGAATGTGCGCTACGAATTCACCAGGAGGACGCCCATGCTGTTGTGCGCTGAATACGTGTTGCCCATCACGTCCGACCCCATCGAGGCGGGCGCGGTTCTTATTTCCGAAGGCCGTATACGCGATATAGGCCCGGTGGAGCAGCTGCGCGCACGTTATGCGAACGAGGAAATTCGCGATTTCGGCCAGGCGGCCATCCTTCCCGGTTTTGTAAATGCCCATTGCCACATGGAGTACACGGTGCTCCGCGGCATGATGCACGACGAGCCGTATGCTACGTGGATGGGTCGCGTCAGCGCCCTTTCCAGCACGCTCAACGCGGCCGATTTGTACGACTCCACGCTCATTGGCGGTCTTGAGTCCATCGCATCCGGCATTACCTGCGCCGCAAACATCGCTTCCTCCGAACCCGCCGTGCGCGCCATGAACGACCTTGGCATGCGAGGCATAGCCTATCGCGAGGTGGGGGCCATGGACGGCCGTCGCGTGAACTACGCAATGCGCCAGGCCATCGAAGACATCGAGTCGTGGCGCGGCATGGTCGATGGCGATCTGCTGCAGATTGGCATCGCCCCTGCTCCGCTCTACGAATGCCATCCGCGCGTGTTCACGGAAGCTGCCAAGTACGCGGCCGACACCACGCCGCTTGCCATGCACGTTGCCAGCAGCCGCGAGGAATACGCCTTCATCAAGTACGGTCGCACGCCGTTTTCCGTCGACGCCATGAAGCGTCGCGGTTACATGGAGGTTCCGCCCTGGCTGCCCACGGGTGCTACGCCCGTCAACTATGCTCTGAACTGGGGCGCCTTCGAAGCCGAAAACGTTACGGTCGTGCACGGCGTGCACGTTCGCTGGGATGACATCCAGAAGTTGCGCCAGTATGGCGTGGGCGTGGCTCATTGCCCGCGTTGCAATGCGAACCTGGGCATGGGCGTTGCGCCCATCGAGGAGTACATGAAGGCCGGCATGGCCATTGGCCTGGGCACCGACAGCCCCGCTGCCACCGATTCCACCGACATCTTCGCCGAGATGCGCATTGGCATGATGGTCCAGCGTGCGGTCAGCTCGGAAACCAACTGGTTCATCTCTTCGCACGACCTGCTGGAAATGGCCACCATTGGCGGTGCGCGCACCATGCACATCGACGATCAGGTTGGTTCGCTGGAAGTGGGCAAGATGGCCGATATCATTGCCGTCGACCTTTCGGGCTCTCACTCCACGCCCACCAACGACCCGTGCGCGGCAGTGGTGAACACCGCTACCCCGAACGACGTGCTCATGACCATGGTGGGCGGCAAGGCCCTGTACGACCAGGGCAAGTGGAACATTCAAGCGCCGTTCGGCTCGAGCGTCGCCCAGATGATCAAAACGCGTACGCGCCTGCGCAGGCAGTGCGCCGACACTTTGTAAGAAGGAAGTACCATGGCAAAGAAGCAGAAGATGTCTGCCAAGCAGCGCGAGGCACGGCTCGAAGCGGCCCGCGCGCGCGAGGAAGCAGCTCGCCTGAAGAAGGAACGTTCCGAGCGCTTGAAGCGTATCGGCATCGTTATTGTGTGCATCATTCTCGTTCTCGCACTTGGCGTGCCCACGGTTGCCCTCAGCTTCCTCTCGGGTGGCGCTGCGTAGTCGAATACGGTAGAATTTCACGTTTGGTAACGGTAGGCGCGAAAGCGTCGCACGGTAGTAAGTAAGAGGTTTTTCATTGTTTGGAATTGGTGCAAACGAGCTTCTGCTCATTTTGCTCTTCGGGTTCCTCATCTTCGGGCCCGATAAGCTTCCGGCAATGGCGAAGACCATTGGTCGCGCTATCGCCAAGTTCCGCAACGCTCAAAACGAAATGAGCGATGTCATCAAGAAGGAAGTCTACGATCCCGACGCCGAGGATCCGTTCAAGAATCCCCTCGACGCCATCAGCAAGATCGAGAACGACGTCAAGAAGGAAGACAAGGGCGAAAGCTTTACGGCTCGCAAGGCTCGCTACGACAAACAGCGTGCCGCGCGCAAGGCCGCCGAGGAGCGCAAGGCTGCCAATGAGGCCAAGAAGGCCGCCGAGGCTGCGGGCGCAACCGCGGTAGCAGCGGAAGCTGCGCCCAAGGAGGAGGCCCCGAAGAAGGCCGCTCCCAAGGTTTCCGCCGACGAGCTGTATGGCACGAAGCCCGTTGCCAAGCGCCCCGTGCGCAAGGCCGCGTCCAGCGATGCCAAGGCTCCCGAGCCCGTTTCGGCTCCCAAGAAGAATGCAACCGCCGGCAGCAAGGCCGAAGCCAAGCCTGCCACCAAGGAAGAGAAGGGGGAATAAGACATGCCTATCGGTCCTGCGCGAATGCCCCTCTTCGATCACCTGGGCGAACTGCGTATGCGCTTGGTTCGCATCGTGGTCTGCATGCTTATCGCCGTATGCGTTTTCTACATGGCAACTCCTACGTTGTCTCAGTTCCTGCTTGCACCTGTAGCTGAATACATGCCCACCGACGCCAATGGCAACGTGACCATGATCGTCCTGGGTGCGTTCGATGCCTTCGCGGTGCGTTTCACCATTGCCCTGTGGGCGTCGGTTGTTGCCTGCATGCCGGTTATCATCTGGCAGCTGCTGGCCTTCTTCCTGCCCGCGCTGAAGCCCAACGAGCGCAAGTGGTTCATCCCCACGTTTGCCATTGCCTGCGCGCTGTTCGTGTTCGGTACGGTGTTCTGCTACAACATCATCCTCGACCCGGCGTTCCAGTGGCTTACCGACCAGGCGGCCGGCTTCGCCACCATCACGCCTCAGGCCGACAAGTGGGTTGACATCATCATCAAGTTCGAAATTGGCTTCGGTGTCGCGTTCGAGCTTCCCCTGGTGGTGTTCTACCTCACCATCTTCGAAATCGTCCCGTATGCCAAGCTGCGTTCCCTGTGGCGCGAGGTGTACATCGGCCTCATGGTGCTTTCCGCATTCATCACGCCCGATGCTTCTCCCGTCACCATGGTCCTTCTGTTTGGCGCCATGCTGGCTCTGTACGAGCTCAGCCTGCTGGCATCCCGCCTGGTGCTGGGTCGCCGCATCAAGCAGCAGAAGCTCGAAATGGAACAGCAGGCCAAGGAAGACGCCGAATGGGAAGCCGAATGGGCCGAACGTCAGCGTCAGCGCAAGCTCGAGCGTGAGTCGGAAGACTAGGCCATGCACGAGCTGGGCATGATGACGGGCGTCGTCGACGCCGTTTCCGAAGCCGCTCGCAACGCGGGTGCTACCCGCGTGCTGGAAGTGAACCTTTCGGTGGGCGAGATGACGGAAGCCATCGAGGATTGCCTGGTCTTTGCTTTCGAAGCGCTTACGGAGGGCAACGAGCTCATGGAAGGTTCCAAGCTGAACCTCACCATGGTGCATCCGCACAGTAGGTGCCTGGAATGCGGCGTCGAATTCGATCACGACCGCTTCCACATGACCTGTCCGGAATGCGGTTCCATCGCAACCGAGCTGCTTGCGGGGCGCGATTTGCAAATCGACAACATTGAGGTCGATATCCCCGAAGAGTAGCAATCGCTTCATTGCCATTGTGGGTCGTGCGCGTAAGCGCGCGGCCCTTTTTGCGCTTGCAGCCGTCTGATGCGCGCTTTCACACAATCTTGCGTATTCGTGTGCAGGGTTGTGCCATAATAGCGCCTGAAACAACGTCGAAGGAGCGCATGTCATGCATATCGATATGAAGCAGCCCATTCTGGACAAGAACGATCGTCTTGCGCAGGAAAACCGCCGTCTGTTCGCGGAGAAGCGCGTGTTCGTGTTGAACATCTTGGCAAGCCCCGGCTCGGGCAAGACGTCTACCATCCTTGCCACCATCGAGGCTCTGCGCGACGAGTTCAACATCGCCGTCATCGAAGGTGACATTGCCAGCAGCGTCGATTCCGAGAAGATCAAGGCCCAGGGCATCGCCGCCGTGCAAATCAACACGGGCGGGGCGTGCCACCTGGAAAGCGACATGATCAAGCGCGCGGTCGACGTGCTCGACCTGGACAATCTCGACCTCATCCTGCTGGAGAACGTGGGTAACCTGGTATGTCCTACCGATTTCGACCTGGGCGAGAACGCCAAGGTCATGATTCTTTCCGTACCCGAAGGCGACGACAAGCCGCTGAAGTACCCGGGCGTGTTCCAGGTATCGCAGGCCGTCATCCTGAACAAGGTCGACACCATGCCCGTGTTCAATTTCGACGAGGAGGCGTTCGACAGCCACATCGAGCGTTTGAACCCCCAGGCCCCTGTGTTCCGCATCAGCGCCACCACGGGCGATGGTGTGGAGGAATGGGCCGAATGGCTCGCCGAGCAGATTCGCGCGCTGTAGCCTGCTAGGCTGCGCGTAACCCCGCATATGCAAAAGGCGCCGTTGGGAGAGAACCAGCGGCGCCTTTGTCGTTACGAGAGGGGCTTCCAGACGCGCACCGTGCACGTCTGGTTGGCGTTGCTTTCGGTGTCGACCTCGTTGATTTGGCTGATGGTGACTACGCGGTCGTGCGTGCCGCTCACGGCTAGGTAATCGCCCCAGCTGGTGGCTCCGCTGATGATGCCAAACGTGCAATACGACTTCGAAGCGAAGTTGATGGCGACCACCGATTGGCTTGACTTCACGATGAGCCAATCGCCGCACCACGCGGGGGGTGCCAGGGGCGTACGCCCGAAGCGGAACCACGAAGCGCTGTCGTAATTGCCGTTGGGGTTGGTTGCGGGCGTGTACGTGCCTAGGTTCGCAATGCCGTCGCCATAGCTGTAGATGGCTTCGAAGCAGAACGAGAAGCGGTCGTTGCCATAGCCAACTTCGACGGGCTGCATGGCCGAGGGGAGCGTGATGCTGTCATCCACTTCGCCCGTGGAGCCGTTTACGTGAACGAGCTGGAAGTACGAGGTCCCATCGGGGTGGCGGGGCGTGATAACCACGCCGTCGCTGGCGCCGTAGAGGGGTGCGGCCATGCGACCCGTGCCCTCGTATACCGTCTGAGTGCTTTCCTGGCCGAATTGCGCGCGCTTGAGCTGAGCAGTGCCCGTCTTCTCGTTGTCGGCACCTGCAGGGGGCATAACAACCCAGTACGCATAGCCGTCGACGGCTGCGATGGAGGGCGTTTCGGTAGAGGAATCGCCGCTATCCACGACATGGGCCGTGCCCACCGAATTGGAGGAGCTGAGCGTGGCCGTAAGGATGCGCCAGGTTCCTTCGAAGATGTTGGCTTCCGTCCATACCAGACCCGATGACGTGCCGCGCACATCGTAGATCTCGAAGCCGTCGGAGGCGCCATTAGCCGCTTCGACAACCGTTTCCAGGTTGCCGCTGGAAAGCTTCATGACGCCAATCTGCGTAAGCGGGGAAGCGGTTTCGGTGGGGATGAGGCACGTGGCGATGGAGTCGTCGTTGCACCACATGAGCGTGCCGTAGGGGAGCTCGTATTCGCCTACTTGCTCGAAGGCGTTATTCAGCTCGATTTCCGCGTAATCGTCGAGCGTGGAAACGTTGCTTGCGGGTACCGAAAGCGTTGAGATGGTGCTGGATGCGGCGTTTCGCTGCTGGATGAGCGTGTTCGCGCCAAAGCCCACGGCTGCGACCGCGCCTACGCCGATGGCGCCGTACAGAAAGTGACGCCTGGTGAGTAGCGTGCCGCTTGCGCCTGCGTGGTTGGCCTTGCTTGCGCGCGGGCGCCCGGTTCCTCGTGCGGAGCGGTGGCTGCCCATGCCGCGCACGGATGCGCTGGGGGGAGTGGTGTTGCGAACGCGAGTTCCCCGCGTTCGGGTGCTGGGGCGCGCGTAACCCGTGGTGCCCTTACGCCGCGACTGCGCGGAAGGCCTGTTCGCGGGCCGACGTTGGCCGGGTCTGCGGTCCATGCGCTCCTTCATCCTCTTGCAGGTGTATCATTTCACGTTTATTGTGTCATTTGACACGGGGTTTCAGCGGTGTTTAAGTGCAATTGCTACAATAAACGCATTCGCATGTTACGTACATGGCATATTCCGCTTAGAACTCCTGTTCAAGTTGCCATAAGCGCTAAACTATCGGAAAGAAGAGGCATACATGAGCAACAACGAAACGCGACGCATTCTACTCGTGGAAGACGAAAAGGCGATTCGTGATGCAGTGGCGGCGTACCTGGAGCGCGAAAACTACTGGGTAACGGCTGCGGGCGATGGCCAGGAGGCCCTCGAGGAATTCAGCAAGCACCACTTCGACCTCGTTATTCTCGACCTCATGCTTCCGCGCGTTCCCGGTGAGCGCGTCTGCCGCGCCATTCGCGACAACTCCGACGTGCCCATCATCATGCTCACCGCAAAGGGTGAAGTGGAAGACCGCATCATCGGTCTGGAACTGGGCGCCGACGACTATCTGGTGAAGCCCTTCAGCCCCCGCGAGCTGGTTGCCCGCGTTCGTGCGCTGCTTCGTCGCGTGCATTCCGACGTGGAACCCCAGCGTGAGGTTCTGGAATTCGGCGACCTCACCATCGACGTATCGGGCCACAAGGTGCTCGTGCGCGGCGAGGAAGTCGACCTCACGGCTAGCGAGTTCAAGCTGCTCACCACGCTGTCCCGTTATCCCGGCCGCGTGTATTCCCGTATGGAGCTGGTGGAAAAGGTGCTCGGCTACGACTTCGAAGGCTACGAGCGCACCATCGACTCTCACGTGAAGAACCTGCGCGCGAAGATCGGCGATAATCCGCGTAACCCCACCTGGCTGCACACGGTGCATGGCGTGGGCTATCGCTTCGAAGATCCCACCAAGCAGAGCCAGTAAGCTACTGCAACAGGGGGAGGGCGCATGCGCGAGTCTCGGTCGGGCAAGCATAAGAGGCGCTGGGGAAATCTTACGTATACAACGCGCGTAACCGCAGCGTTTGCCTTGGTCTCGGCCATGACGGCTCTGGTTGCCTTTGGCGTGCTCTCGTTCGTGTGGGAACAGCATTTCCAGACCTACACGCGCGAGAACATGCAGCGCATCGCCTCCACTACCGCTTCGGCCATTGGGTCGAAGTACGAACAGAGCAACGATTGGTACAATGGCGCGCTCACGCCCGCTTCGTCTGCAAGCGAGCTTTCCAATGGCGTGGGCGTGCAGGTGCTCGATTCCGCGGGTGCCATCCTCTACGACGACTCGCGCACTACCGATAGTGCCGAGCAGATCTCCCTTGCTCCCACCAGCAAGGATTCCATGGCGCAGGCCACCATTTACGCCAATGGCCAGGAAGTGGGCACCGTGCGCGTTTGGGTGTACGGTTCAAGCACGCTTCTTACCCAGGCCGACCAGGAATTCCGGAACAAGAGCTACCAGGCTATGGTGTTCTCCACCGCGCTTGCCGTGGTGCTAGCCCTGTTCCTGGGCTTCGTGTTTGCACGTGGCCTGGTCCAACCCATCCGGCGCATCGCCAAGGCCGCCAAGTCGTTTGGCGATGGCAACCTTTCGGCGCGCACCGAGCTGCATGGCGACGACGAAATTGCCAAGCTGGGCGAAACGTTCGACGCCATGGCGGAATCGGTTGAGAAAGACCGCCAGCTCGAACGCCGCCTCACCACCGACGTCGCGCACGAGTTGCGCACGCCCCTCATGGCCATTCAGTCTACGGTGGAGGCTATGGTCGATGGCGTATTTGCGGCCGACCAGGAACGCCTGGAAACGGTGAACTCCGAAGTTCAGCGCCTTTCCCGCCTGGTAGATGCCATCCTGAAGCTTTCGCGCCTGGAAAATCGTTCCGTAAGCACGAATATGCAAATCGTGAATGTGGGCGATCTCATCCAGAGCATCGTTTCCACGCACGAGGCCTTCGTGGCCGATTCGGGTCTGGAACTGCGCTATTCGGCCGACCCCGACGTCTACGTCTATGGTGACCCCGATCTCATTCGCCAGGCCACGGCAAACTTCATCTCGAACGCCGTGCGCTACACGCCTGAAGGCCACATTACCGTTACGGTGAGCAAGGGTGACGAAAACGCCGCCATCGCCGTGGCCGACACGGGCATCGGCCTTTCGCCCGAAGAAGCCAAGATGGTGTTCAGTCGCTTCTGGCGTGCCGACGCTGGGCGCAACCGCGCTCAGGGCGGTCTGGGCGTTGGCCTTTCCCTGGTGAAGGAAATTGCCGACATCCACGAAGGCTGGGTCCGCGTGGAAGGCGAAAAGGGCGTGGGTTCCACGTTCACCATGTACATTCCGCTCTTCAGTGAGGAGCGCGTGAAATCCTACAAGCAGCGGATGAAGCGCTCGTTCGAAGCGCATAATGAGGAAGCAGAATCCGGGGAAGAGCCCCGCTAGACCATTCTGAAAGGAAAGCACGTTCATGAACCCCATTGACATCAAGCCCGATGCACAGGGCAAGGTGCGCGATCTGTACGACCTGGGCGATAAGCTCCTGCTTGTGGCAACCGACCGCATTTCCGCGTTCGACTACATCCTTCCCGACGAGATTCCCAACAAGGGCAAGGTGCTCACGCAGCTTTCGTGCTTCTGGTTCGAACTGCTTTCCGATGTGGTAGACAATCACCTCATCAGCGCCGACGTGGCCGATCTGCCCGAACAGTTCAAGCCCTGGTCTGAATACCTCGATGGCCGCTTCATGCTCGTGCGCAAGGCCGAAATGTTCCCCGTGGAATGCATCGTGCGCGGCTATCTTACCGGTAGCGGCCTGAAGTCCTACCAGGCCGACGGCACGGTGTGCGGCATTAGCCTGCCTGCCGGCCTCACCGAAGCCTCCAAGCTTCCCGAGGCCCTGTTCACGCCTTCCACGAAGGCTGAAATCGGCGGTCACGACGAGAACATCAGCTTCGAGCAGTGCGCTAAGCTGGTGGGCGACGAAGCTGCTCAGGACCTGCGCGATCTTACGCTTGCCGTGTACACGAAGGCCGCCAACCACGCGGCAGAGCGCGGCATCATCATCGCCGATACCAAGTTCGAATTCGGCGTCATCGACGGCAAAGTCATCCTGGCCGACGAAGTGCTCACGCCCGACAGCAGCCGCTTCTGGGGTGCCGACACGTACAAGGAAGGCGAAGTGCAGCCCAGCTTCGACAAGCAGTTCGTGCGCAACTGGCTCAACGCCAATTGGGATCGCACGGGCGAGCCGCCGCATCTGCCTGCCGACGTCATTCAGGCTACCAGCCAGAAATACACGCAGGCTTACGAGCTCATTACGGGTCGTTCGCTGTAAAATAGTCAACTTGCAGGGCCGCCGCGGGCGCAATGCCGTCGCGGCGGTTTTCTTGCATGGTAGTTTGCAATATCCATCGAGGAGAACCCATGTCCCAGCGTAATCCCATGAACGAGCGTTATCAGAACGCCGACGAACATAAGGGCAAGACCCGTCGCAGCGCGGCATCCGCCAAGCCGGCAACCAAGGCCGCATCGAGCGTTCGCATCGAAGGCGCGAAGAAGCCCGAGAAGACGGGCCTGTTTGGCCAGAAGAAGCGCCCGCAGGAAAGCGCAGAATCTCGTGCTGCGTCGCGCGAAGAGCGTGCGCGCTACTACGATCCGGCTACGCCCGAATACAAGAAGTGGCGTCGCTACTGGTGGGTTTCCATTGCCGCTGCGCTTATCCTCACCATTCTGTCGTTCGCGCTGCAGATGTGGCTGCCCGCCGACCTGGTATGGGTGAGCTATGTTTTGCTGGGTCTGGGCTATGCGCTGCTCATCGTGTCCATTGCCATCGACGTGGTGAAGGTGCGCAAGATTCGCAAGAACTATGCCGCGAACGCCGCCGGCTCCCGTTCCAAGGAAGCCACGCGTCAGCGTAAGGCTGCCAAGGCCGCTGCGAAGAAGGCCGAGGAAGAGCGCGCCGAGCGCGAGGCTCTCGACGCAGCCAAGCGCGCTGCTGCCAAGGAAAACCGCACGAGCCCTCTGGGCGGCCTGAAGGCCAAGTTCGCCAAGAAGGATTCCGCCGAATAACGGTTTCGCTCATAGATGCATCGAGCCCGGTTCTCGCAAGCGCGAAGCCGGGCTCTCTCTTTTCTGGTCGCCCTTGACCCATCTTCTGTTTTCCCTACGCTGCGATTTGCGCAAGGGGCGTGGCATTTGCTAGGGGCGGTATACTCTTGCCTAGTAAAGTGGCAAACAAAGGATGGTCATGAAACTCGTTTCGTGGAATGTGAATGGCCTGCGGGCGGTGGCGAAGAAGGGCTTTGCGGAGTCGTTCGAGCAGCTTGATGCCGACGTGTTTGCCCTGCAGGAAACCAAGCTGCAGGAAGGCCAGATCGACCTGGAATTCCCTGGCTATACCAGCTATTGGAGCTATGCCGATCGCAAGGGCTATTCGGGCACTGCCGTGTATTCGCGCGTCGAACCGCTCCAGGTGCTGCATAGCATGGGTCGTCCCGAGCTCGACGCCGCAGGTGAGGGGCGTATTTGCGCACTCGAGTTCCCGGCGTTTTGGTTCGTGTGCGTATACACCCCCAATGCCAAGAACGAGCTTGCGCGCCTCGATGGGCGCATGGAATGGGACGACGCGTTCCGCGAGTTCTGCAAGGGCCTGGAAGAGGGCACCACGCCCGAAGGTCCCCATACCGCCGAGCCCAAGCCCGTTGTGATGTGCGGCGATTTCAACGTCGCTCACAACGAGATCGACCTGAAGAACCCTGGCCCCAACCGTGGCAAGGCTGGCTTTTCCGACGAGGAACGCGAGAAGTTCACCACGCTGCTCGATGCGGGCTTCGTCGATACCTTCCGCATGCTGAACCCCGACACGACGGGCGCCTATTCATGGTGGAGTTACCGCTTCCACGCGCGTGAGAACAACGCGGGGTGGCGCATCGACTATTTCCTGGTGAGCGAGCAGTTGCGCGACAAGGTGCGCATGGCGCTCATTCATTCCGATATTTATGGCAGCGACCATTGTCCCGTGTCGCTGGAACTCGACGCATAAGGAGACTACGTGAGTAACGAACTCGATATTTCGGGCAAGTCTATGGACCTGAAGAAGGTCGAGGAGGGCGTGCGCCTCATTCTGGAGGGCGTGGGCGAGGACCCGAATCGCGAGGGCCTGCTGAAGACGCCGGAGCGCGTGGCGAAGATGTACGCCGAGTGCTTTGCCGGTCTTGCCGCCGACCCGGCCGAATACTTCGAGACCACCTTCGACGAGCATCACGAGGAAATGGTCCTCGTGCGCGACATCCCGTTCTATTCCATGTGCGAGCATCATCTGGCGCCCTTCTTCGGCAAGGCGCATGTGGCGTATATCCCGGCTAGCGACGGCCGTATCTGCGGTATTTCGAAGCTCGCGCGCCTGGTGGATGCCTTCGCGCGCCGTCCGCAGGTGCAGGAGCGCCTTACCAGCCAGATTGCCGATACGCTTATCGAGCAGCTCCATCCGCAAGGCGTCATCGTGGTTATGGAGGCCGAGCATCTGTGCATGAGCATGCGCGGCGTGAAGAAGCCTGGTTCGAAGACGACGACCAGCGCTGTGCGTGGTGCGTTCGAAAAGAACCATGCCACGCGCGCCGAGGCGCTTTCCCTTATTTTCCGGTAGTAGCAGTTCAACGAAAGGAACTTGTACATGCGTTGCGTAATTTCCGTACTCGGCAAAGACCGAAGTGGCATTGTGGCCGCCGTTTCCGCGGTGTTGTCCGAATGCCATGCGAACATCGATGACATTTCCCAGACCATCCTGTCGGGTATCTTCAGCATGACCATGATGGTCACGCTCGATACCGATACGGCAGATTTCAACGAGGTCCAGGAAAAGCTCGCCGCGACTGCCGAGGAGCTTGGCGTGCAGATTACGCTGCAGCGCCAGGACGTCTTCGACTTCATGTACAAGATCTAATGTCTGCTCGCGCGGACATGGTCTCGTGGGGGCCGTATAGTGCTGGCCGTGCGCACGTGTTCCGTGCGTATGGCCAGTTCATTTCTGGAAACGAAGCGGGTCTGTTCGTGGTGCTCTCGGGCGCGGATTGCACCGATGCCGCGCGCGAGGCGCTTGCCAAGTCCGCTCAGGCCCTTGGGTATGGCGCCGACGGCGTCACGTTCGTGAGCGTTGCTGGGCAAGAACTGTCGGGCGATGCGCTGTACGAGGTAGTCGAGGGGCTCGACCCCATTGCGCTGGTGTGCGCGGGGGAGGAAGCAACTCGCTTGTTTTCCCAGGCGTACCGCCTTCAGGCTGCGCCCCATGCTGCGCAGCGCGTGCAGGGTAGGGAAGTCCGCCTGCTTCCGCAGATAGCCCAGAACATGGAAACGCCCCAGGGTAAGCAGCTTGTTTGGCATGCGCTGAAGAGCCTGCCTCGATTGGACGCATAGCTGCCAGGCGCAGATAAGCCACGAGCCCCTCCATTCCTGCCTGAGAATGGAGGGGCTCGTTCGTCTGGGGAGAAGGGTCCCAGACGGTAAAAGAGCCGCTTGCGCGGCCCCCTTACCAGACGAGAAAGCATTAATGCTTTTGGAAGAGTGACTACACTATAGGCCATATATTATTCTCCGTCAAGAATAGATGTCGAAAAAAATAATGATGTTGTGGGAAAAGGCGAGAAACCAAGGTTGAGTAACGCTCGATTCGCTCTCGTAACCGCAAAGAATGCAAATGTCTTGGGAAAAAGTGACGCCGCACGGTGTAAGAGTTTGTAGTAACGTGGTCATATTGTGCAAACCGAACTGCCAATTCTCCGCTATGGGAAAATTGGGACGTCTACAGAACTGCAATTATGCAAGGAAGGCACGTATGAACACTTCATTTGTTGCACGTGCGGCAAGCGCTGCGGCCCTTTCGGTCGCATGCCTGTTCGGTCTGGCAGCCTGCTCTTCGTCGAGCAGCTCCAGCGACTCGATTGCCGCCACGGTGAATGGAACGGAAATCTCCGAGCAGACCATCACCGACTACATCGAATCGTTCCGCTCTTCGCAGTCCCTGGAAAGCGAAGAGGACTGGGGCAACTGGATGGCCTCTTATAGCCTCGACCCCTCGAGCGTGCGTTCCGAGGTTATCGACTACTTCGTTCAGAAGGAACTGAAGGTTCAGGCTGCCGCTGAAAATGGCGTCGAGGTCACCGACGACGAAGTCAACGAGCAGGTCGAGAAGATGAAGGCGAACTACTCTTCCGACGATGCGTGGCAGCAGGCCCTTTCCTCTGCCGGCACCACCGAAGACCAGTATCGTGACAGCGTGCGTACCGCCATGCTGGAAAGCAAGCTGAAGGAAGTCGTGGTAAGTGACGAGGACATCGAGCCTACTGACGACGAAGTGCTTTCCATGGTCAGCCAGTACGCCTCTGCGTTCTCGGGTGCTAAGCGTTCCTCGCACATCCTATTCAGCAGCGACGATGAGGCTACTGCTCAGCAGGTGCTCGATCAGATCAACAATGGCGAAATCTCCTTCGAGGATGCCGCCAAGCAGTATTCCACCGATACCGCTTCTGCGGAAAACGGCGGCGATGTGGGTTGGGACCTGCTGAACTCCTTCGTTACCGCTTACCAGACGGCACTCGACGGTCTTGAGGCTGGCCAGGTGAGCGGCCTTGTCACCAGCGACTACGGCATCCACATCATCAAGTGCACCGAGGTGTACACGGCTCCCGACGAGGTAACGAGCCTCGATCAGGCCCCCGAGGCTCTGGTGGAGTACGTGCGTGCCATGGTGAAGAGCAGCAACTCCAGCACGGCCTACAACAACTGGCTGTCCGACTACAAGGATAAGGCCGACATCTGGACGGCCGACATGCCTTCCGGCCTGCCGTACGACCTGGATATGTCGAAGTACCAGACGGATGACAGCACGAGCACCGATAGCTCTTCGAGTACGTCCACCGATTCCTCTAGCACCGATAGCTCTGCCACCACCGATAGCAACAGCACCGACGCCTCGTCTACGGATAGCTCCACGAGCACCGATGCTTCGACCTCCTCGACGGACAGCACGAGCTCTTCTAGCTCGTCTTCCTCGAGCACCGATAGCTCTTCGAGCTCGTCGACGACCACCAATTAAGCGATACTCCATATTCGCACATGCAACGACCCGGGTTTTCGCCCGGGTCGTTTTTTTTTTTGCGCGCTTGGAGAGCACGGGACGGCGGCTCCTCTCCCGGCCCAGGCATGCCCATATGCCCCGAGCGCTCAGTTGCGACCCGATTTGTCCGGGTGCCAGGTCCCAACAGGTAAAGTGGGACAACCGAGGAGGCTTCTGCCGGCGGGGAACAGAGGCGAAGCCGAATGTTCCCCGTCCGGGCATCGGCCCCAACGGGCAAAGCGGCGCAATCGCGATAGCTTCTGCCGACGGGAGGAACGGAGGCGAAGCCAATCGTTCCGCCCGTCGGGCAATGGGTCCCAACCGAATTTCTGTGCGGATTGTTTCTCCCGTTGTCCCAGGGGCGTAAAACTGCTACCATACCCAATTGCACCTCACGGAGGGGTGGCAGAGTGGTTGAATGCGGCGGTCTCGAAAACCGTTTTACCCGTAACCCGGGTAACGAGGGTTCGAATCCCTCCTCCTCCGCCATGGTAAACACGCAGGTCCGGCAACGGGCCTGCTTTTTTATTCCCTCGGGACGGGGGGATTCGAACCGATGAGGTGAAAACGCGTTTAGCGCATGCCCCAGTGGGGCATGCGTGGCGTTTTGCCCGACCGAGCCTGCGAGGGAGGGGTCGGCGTTCGCACAGCGAACGCAGGAATCCCTCCTCCTCCGCCATGGTAAACACGCAGGTCCTATTTCTAAACGGGCGTCAGAACGAAAACGAGCAAAATACGGGTCGTTTTTGCAAAAATGTCGTCGTTTACACGGTAATCTTGGCGCTTTTGGCTCTCCAACGGAGCGAAAGGGGGCGTCCCGCCCTTTTGTATCGGTATTGTCCCTGGTCGCTATTTCCTATGCAGAATCTCGGAGAGCTGCAAGCGTGTAAACGACGACATTTCTTACATTTTGCCGGCTGAATTTGCTCGTTTACGAGGTGCGCGGCCGTTTGGGCGGAAAGGATTCGAACCGATGAGGTGAACAGCGAACCCGGATACGCCCAAGCCGACCCCGAAGAGCCTACCAGCATGACGCCATGCGAATGGGAGGGTGGCGGAGGGGGATCGCTTCTATGCTGGTGATTGTCGTCCTGCCGGGGATGCCCGCAAGGTCACTGTGAAAACACTAATAGGCGCTGTACCCGGGGTTGTCCGCGGAGAGCGGGAGGCGAAGCCTCACGCAAATCCGCGGACAACCCCGGGCAGCGCAAAGTGAAAGCATGAACCAGCGAGCGCACGAGCGTAGGGCAAGGCCCGTGTGGGGCCTTGCCCTACGCGAGCAGCGGAGCGGGTGACCTGAAGGGCATCCCCGGCAGGACGACGCGATCGGGAAATAAAAAAGCAGGCCCCTTTCGGAACCTGCTCGAATTTCATGGCGGAGAGATGGGGATTCGAACCCCAGATACCCTTTTGGGGCATACACGATTTCCAATCGTGCTCCTTCGGCCAGCTCGGACATCTCTCCATAAACCGAATGGCTGCCTGTAAAGCAGCGAATACGAAGTATACAGCATTCGATGGCCGTACGGCAAATGCGTTTTTCGTCTTCGCCGTTTATTCAAAACCCCACGTGTGAAATGCCCTATACTACTAGCAGCATAGAACCCCGCACCGTGTCGGGAGCCCGAAAGGAGAGGCGTTATGGCCGATAGAATCGTTGAAGATACGCTCGAGAGCATTCCCGAAATCCCTGAGCGCTTGCAGGCCGTGCTCATCGCCTCGCTGAAGGAGGCACGCGAGCGTCTGGAAAAGGGCGAAAGCGTCGTTCCCTTCACCGCCCTTGCCGTGAAGGAGAACCTGTTCCTGGAATCGCATCCTGCCGACGATACGCAGCAGTGCTTCAACCTGGCTCGTCATACCGTGCAGAACGTGCGCGGCGCCGATGCCTATGCGCTCTGCTACGACGGCTACGTGGAAACCGACGACGGCACCAAGGATGCTCTCATTGCCGAGGGTGGCATGGCGGGCGAGCCCGAGGGCTATGCCATTGGGTATCTGTACGAAGAGGCCAAAGAAGAAGGCGCCTTCCCGAAGGTGACTTCCCAGCCTGTCTACATTGG
The DNA here is from genome assembly GCF_001643775.1 of Denitrobacterium detoxificans. Classification (NCBI taxonomy): domain Bacteria; kingdom Bacillati; phylum Actinomycetota; class Coriobacteriia; order Eggerthellales; family Eggerthellaceae; genus Denitrobacterium; species Denitrobacterium detoxificans. Next base: position 409,484 of record NZ_CP011402.1, read on the forward strand.
CCCTGCTCCGAACTTCATGATGCTCACGCCTGACGTGCCGGCGGAACCTGCCACGGAAGCCGAGGCGGCCGAGGCGGAGGCTACGGACGCTGCGGAATAGCGCGTGAATCGCGTCATGGCGGCTGGGGTGACCCAGCCGCCATTTTTATGCAAGCTTTTCGCGACTTTTTTAGTGTCGCGGTGTCACTGCGTTCGTTCATGCTGCAAGGCAACGTTCGGGTAACGCGCTGCAGGTTTTGTGAAAGGGCGCGTACGTGTGCTTGCGCGTGCAATATGCGTTTGTTAGTATGACAAAGCTATTCCTGCTTCGGGAAAGGAAAGAATGCCCGAAGCCGTAAGTCCACAGGAGGAGGTGAGCCGATGAAGGCTTATGAATTGCTGTATTTCGTCGCTCCGTCGATCGACGAAGAATCCCGTACCAACGTTTCCACGCGTATCGCGAACACCATCGCCGAGGGCAATGGCGTGATCGATGAGACCGAGGAGTGGGGTAAGCGCAAGCTTGCGTACGAAATCGATGGTCTGACCGAGGGTGACTACACGCTCGTCAACTTCCATGCAGAACCCGAACACATTGCAGAGCTGAATCGCGTGCTGGGCATTACCGATGCCGTGAAGCGTTTCATGATCGTGTGCCGCGCTGACCGCGACTAAGCAAATTTGTTCGGAGAGGGCTTGCCCTCTAAGCAAGGATAGGAAGAGACTATGAGCATCAATCGAGTTGTTATCAGCGGCAATCTCACGCGCGACCCCGATCTTCGCCAGACCAGCAGTGGCATGGCGGTTCTGGGCTTCGGCGTGGCGGTAAACGATCGTCGCAAGAACCCGCAGACTGGCGAGTGGGAAGACTATCCCAACTTCGTCGATTGCACCATGTTCGGTTCGCGTGCCCAGAGCATTTCCGGTTTCCTGCACAAGGGAAACAAGGTTGCCATCGAAGGTAAGCTTCGCTGGAGCCAGTGGGAACGCGATGGACAGAAGCGCAGCAAACTCGAGGTCATTGTCGACGAAATCGAATTCATGACCCCGCGTGGCGATAACGGCGGCTATAACAATGGCGGTTACAGCAACGGTGGCTACAGCCAGCCTGCTGCTGCACCTGCGCCTGCGCCCCAGCCAGCGGTGGATGCTTCGGTCTACGATGAAGACATCCCGTTCTAGGGATCACGAAAGAGGTATGTAATGTCTGATTACGTGAAGCAGCCTCGTCGTAAGTACTGCCAGTTCTGCAAGGAAAACACTGAGTACATCGACTACAAAGATACCCAGATGCTGCGTAAATATGTAACCGACCGCGGTAAAATCAAGCCTCGTCGCGTCACGGGTGCCTGCACCCAGCATCAGCGCGACATCGCGAACGCCGTGAAGCGCGCCCGCGAGATGGCTCTCATGCCGTACGCCGTGCCGTCCATCAGCGGCCGTGGCGATCGCCGCAATCGCGGTTAGTTCGAAAGGATAGCCATGAAAGTAATTTTGCTTCAAGAGCTGAAGGGGAGGGGAGTCGAAGGCGACGTCATCGAAGTTGCCGACGGTTTCGCCAACAACTTCCTGCTCCCGCAGAAGGTGGCTGTCAAGGCCACGAAGGGTAACCTGAAGCAGCTGGAAATGCGCCGTCACAACATCGCCAAGCGCGAAGAGACCCGCACGGCTACCGCCAACCAGCTGAAGGAAACCCTCGACGGCACCACCGTTCAGATCGACGCCCGCGTGGGCGAAGAGGGCCAGCTGTTCGGTTCCGTTACCGCTCAGATGATCGCCGACGCCGTGAAGGAACAGCTGGGCGTCGAGATCGACCGTCGTCTGATCGACCTGAAGGTTCAGATCAAGACGGCTGGCGAGCACGAGGCCACCGTTGCCCTGCATCGCGACATCAAGGCCACGATCAAGATGATCGTTGGCGACCCCGAGGCCATCGCTGCTGCCGCTGCCGCAGCTGGCATCATCGAGGAAGCTCCCGAGCAGGAAGCCGCTGAAGAGGAAGCTGCCGAAGAGGCCGCTGAATAGTTCAGTAAAAAAATCTTTTCCACTGTCGCAGACGGTGGAAAATGTGGAAAACCCCCGAAGGCACAGGTTATGCCAAGGGGGTTTTCCTTTGCCGTTGTGGAAAACCAAAGAAGCGAATTCGACCATAAAAACGCCACTTGAACAGCGGTTATATTGGGTTGGAATCTGGTGTACTATAACGGAATTGCACGAAGAAGAAGGAACTAGGGAGCACGCATGCCCGATTACAATGAACCGGCTCTTTCGAAGGGCGGATCGAAGGAAACCCCGCATAACATCGAAGCCGAGCAATCGGTTCTTGCTGCGTGCATGCTCAACCAGGAAGCCATCGACGAGGTGGCTTCGAAGCTCATTCCCGAAAATTTCTACCGTCCCGCGCATCAGATCATTTTCCGCAGCATGTGCGAACTGCATGCGCGCAATCTGCCCATCGACCAGATTTCCCTTGCCGAGAATCTTCGCGCTTCGGGTCAGCTGGAAGCTGCTGGCGGAAAGTCGTACCTGGTCGATCTTGCCGACAACACCTTCGCGCTCACGAACTGGATCATGCACACCGACGTGGTGAAGCGCACCTCCATCTTGCGCGACCTCATTCGTGCGTCGGCTCAGATCACGGCCATGGCCTACGACGCTCCCGACGATCTGAACGAGGTCGTCGAAGGCGCCGAGAAAACGCTGTTCAGCGTAACCGAGCAACGCGTGTCCTCCACGTTTTCGCCTATTACCACGCTGCTCACCGAAGCGTTCGATGACATTACGAAGCTGGCCGAGCAGAAGACGCATATGGCGGGCGTGCCCACGGGCTTTACCGATGTCGACAACCTGTTCCATGGCTTCCGTGGCGGCGACTTGGTCATTCTTGCCGCACGTCCTGGCGTTGGCAAAACGTCGTTCGCGCTGAACCTTGCCACCAATGCGGCGAAGGCGGGCTTTCCCACCACGTTCTTCTCGTTGGAAATGAGCGCGTCCCAGCTCGTTCAGCGTATCTTGTGCGCGGAAGCGCGCATCAGCTTGGAAAAGGTGCGTGGCGGCTTCCTGGGCGAATCCGATTGGCAGGCCCTGGCCGATGCCATTACCCGCCTTTCCAGCGTGGAACTCTACATCGACGATACGCCCTCGCTTTCCATTCTGGAAGCTCGCGCCAAGGCGCGCCGCGAGCTGCGCAATAAGGACAAGGGCCTCATCATCGTCGACTACCTGCAGCTCATGAACCCGCCTCAAGCCCGCAAAGACGGCAACCGCGCCGTCGAGGTTGGCGAAATCAGTCGAGGCCTGAAAGTTCTGGCCAAGGAAATGGACATGCCCGTTATTGCTCTGTCGCAGCTTTCTCGTGCCGTTGAGCAGCGTGGCAAGAATAAGCGCCCCATGCTTTCCGACCTTCGTGAATCGGGCTCCATCGAGCAGGACGCCGACATCGTTATGTTCATCGACCGAAGCATGGACGAGGTGGAGGCCGAATCCGATGAGCGTCCCGATCTGGGCACGGCAAACCTCATCGTGGCCAAGCACCGTAACGGTTCCACGCGCGACATTACGCTTTCCTGGTCGGCCGAGAACACGGCATTTGGCAACTACATCGACGATAGCCGATTTGGGGGCATCTAAATGGGACCGGTGCGCTAAACTCTTACCATGAGCAAGCGCATTACATGGATCCACACCGCCGACCTTCACCTGGGCGCGCCCTTCAGGGGGCTGCGTGCGCTTTCGCCCGCTTGGGCCGATCGCATGGTGGAGGCTATTCCCGAGGCGTTTGATCGTCTTATCGACCTGGCCATTCAGCGCGAAGTTGATTTCATGGCCATCGCGGGCGACATTTTCGATGCCGCGCAGCCGTCATATCGCGACGTGCTGCACTTCGCCGACGGCATGAAGCGCCTCTCCGATGCCGGCATTCCCGTGTATTTCTGCACGGGCAATCACGATCCGTATACCAGCTGGAAAAACTCCTACGTGCGCCTTCCCGAAAGCGTGCACATGTTTCCCGCATCGCAGCCAGGGTTCTTCTTGTACGAGCGCGACGGCGAGCCCCTGTGCGTGCTGGGGGGTCGTGGGTACTACAATCAGACGGTTTCGGCCGAGGAGAACCTGGCTGCGGGCATTACGAAGGCTGCTGCCCAGGCGGCTCTAGGCGTGGAAGCCCCCTTCGGCGTGGGCGTGCTCCATACGGGCTTGCATCTAGACAACATCAAGGCGCCCACCGATCCGCGCGAGCTTCGCGCCGCAGGATTCGACTATTGGGCGCTGGGCCATATCCACCAACCGTACTTCGACACGCCAACCGATCCCCATCTGGTCTTTTCCGGATGCATTCAGGGTCGCGACATCAAGGAGACGGGGCCGCGCGGCTGCTATGTGGTCACGCTGGAAGAGGGTGCCCCGAACCAGGCGGAGTTTGTTCCCCTGGCCAGCGTGGTGTGGCAGAAGCTCACGGTGGACATTTCCGAATGCGCCACGCTCACCGATTGTCATGACGCCATCATGCGCGAGCTGTTTACGGCGAACGGCCACGCCCAGTGCGAGGAAATGGTCGAACGCGTAACGCTGGTGGGCAAGACGCCCCTGCATCACATCCTGCGCCAGCCTGGCGTGGTGGAAGACCTGCGCCAGCAGATCAACGATGGGTACCCCGTCTTCTTCTGCGATGCCCTCATCGACCGTACGAGCCAGCCCATCGACCGTGCCGCCTTGGCGGCGGAGGGGCTGTTCCCCTCGGCGCTGCTCGCGCAGTCCGCTCGAATGGAGGATTCCGCGAACGACCAGGTTGATTACCTGCAGCGCGAATTCCTGGCGCATAGCCTGCAGCTCCCCTCGTCGTGCGTGCGGAATATTGACCGGCTCATACGCGAAGCCGAAGAGGAAGTGCTCGATTTGCTGGGAGGTCCCAACGATGACTAACCGGCTGGGAACGCATTATCTGAAGCGTGTGATTATGGATGCCTATGGCGCCTTCGCGCGGCGCGAGGTGGGCTCGTTTGTTCCAGGGCTGAACGTGGTGTTCGGTCCGAACGAATCGGGAAAGACCACGTTGGCCTCGGCCATTGGCGGCGTGCTGTTTGGCTGGCCCGACGCGCGTACCGAACGCAATACCTATCGTCCCGCTCATTCCGAGCGTGCCGTGACGCTCGAGTTCGCCGAAGATGGCGGCCCCGATGTCGTTCGCTGCACGCGCGTGCGTAATGCCGAGGGCATCAAGCCCGATCCGCACCCTTCAATCATTTGCGATATCGACGTTGAAACGTACGGAACGATCTTCTCGCTCGACTCCGATGAGCTTCGCAGCTTGGGGCATGTGGGAGACGTAACGTCGCGCCTGCTCACTGCAGGTGCTGGTACGGCATCCTCGCCGGCGGGCGCCGTGCGCGCCCTCAACGCATCGCTTTCCGATTACTTTTCGCGCGCTGCCGCGAAGGGCAATTCCATTGCCAACATACAGGCACGTCTCGATGAGGTTCGTGCGCAAGTGAACGAGGCCCAGGCCCAGGCTGCGCGCTATCGTCGCGAAGACGGCGAGATGGCCGAGCTTGCCAAGCGCCGCGTCGAGTTGCAGCGTGCCGTCGTTCGCTTGAACCAGGAGATCGAGTCGATTACTGCCCAGCGCGAGGCGCTTCTCCATGCTCAGGACGAATCCGAACGGCTTTCCGCCGACCTTGCCGCGCTTGATGAGCAAATGTCCCAGTTAGAAGCCGAGGAAGCGGAGCTCGAGGCCCGTCGTGGCGAGCGCTACCTGCGGCTCGATGCCGTGGAGGAACGCACGCTGCGCGAATCGCTCGACGACATGGCCGAAGAGCGGAATCGCCTGGAACATGGCGTTGCTTTGGCGAAGCAGGACTACGCGCTTTCGGTGGCGGGGCACGAGGCGTTGGAGGAAGCCGATGACGTGAAGCGCCTCCAAGAGCGCGCTACGCGCCAGAAGCGCCTGCAGGTCGCCCTTTCCGCAGTATTGCCCATCTTGTTCGCCGTGGCGGGTACCTACGTGTTCGTGCGCGGTCGTCATATTTCCAGCCTCTCCATCACCGTGCTTGGCGTTGCGCTGGTGTTTTCCGCCGTCATTATGGCGCTTGCCGCCATCGTCATGCTCTTCCGTCCCAATCGCATGGAGGAAGACGTGGAAGCACGTTTGCGCGACTCTCAGCTGGTCATGCAGAAGGACAAGCGCAAGCTTCAGGTGAGCGAAGAGGCGCTGTCCGAACATAACCGCAGGGTAGACGAGTTCCTGGCCGAAGCGGGCATGCAGCGCGCTCGGGGTAGCTTGCGTCGCGCCCGGGCCTTGCTCGACGAGACGGGCGAGCTGCGAGCTCAGGCCACGCTGCTCGACCAGCGCCGACAGTCCATCGAATCTCAGCGCGCCTCGATCCAGAAAGCGCTTGATCGCTGCTCGTCCGATAGCCAGAATGCCTTTTCCGCGTTGGGACAAGAGGGCAGCGCTCCGCTCTCCGTCATCGATGAGCGCCTGCGTTTGCGCACCGAACAGCGCGATGCGCAATTGCGCACGATGGAAAGCGTCAATGCCCGGTATGGCGAGCTTTCCGCCACGTTGGGGCAGGCGCGTCATGCCAAGGCGTTTGACGAGGCGAAGCTTGCCCAGAACATGTTGCGTACGCGCATGCAGGATGCCCTGGAAGATTACGCGCGTCTGCTTCTGGCGCGTCGCATGCTGGAAGAGGCCATTGCCTCATGGGAGGGCGACAGCCAGCCAGCGGTGTACCGCCAGGCATCCGAGCTGTTCTCGCTCATGACCGATGGCGCCTGGTCGCAGGTGCGCATCAGTCGCGAAGGCGCACTCGAAGCGGTGCGCGCGAACGGTGAGCCATGCGCCATCGAGGTGCTTTCTCTGGGCACCTGCCAGCAGTTGTACCTTAGCCTGCGCATCGCCCTGCTTATGACGGCTCGCAATGTGGGCGTGAACGTGCCCATCGTTGCCGACGACATCCTGGTGAATTTCGATGCGTCGCGCAGGAAGGGGGCGGCCCGTGCATTGGCGCTTCTGGCAACGCGCAGGCAGGTCATCGTCCTCACGTGCCACAGGGAAGTTGTAAGGCTTATGCAGGATGTCGCCAGCGATGCTCATGTGGTCGAGCTGTCATATATAATGGGCGATTGTGCATAGCGGGTTAGGCACGCGGCGTTATCAGCCCAAACGCAGGTGTTTGGGGCGCTCGCGAAACGCATCCCGCATTTTCTTCTGAGGAAAGGAAGTATCATGCCCAGCACCGTGCTCGTCGGCGCCCAGTGGGGCGATGAAGGCAAGGGCAAAATCACCGATCTCATCTCGCGCGATTTCGATTACGTCGTTCGCTACCAGGGCGGCAACAACGCCGGCCATACGGTAATCCATGGTGACAAGAAGCTCGCGCTGCATCTTATTCCTTCGGGCGTTATGTACGAGGGGATCACGCCGGTTATCGGCAACGGCGTCGTGGTCGACCCGCGCGTGCTCGTCGATGAGATGGCGAAGCTCGAGGCGCAGGGCATTTCCTGCGAGCATTTGGTCATTTCCTGCGATGCGCACGTCATCATGCCCTATCACATCGACCTTGATGGCGCTTCCGAAATGCGCTTGGGCAAGAACGAAATCGGCACGACCCGCCGCGGCATTGGCCCCTGCTATCAGGACAAGGCCGCCCGCACGGGCATCCGCATTCAGGACCTGCTCGACGAGCATATCTTCCGCCAGAAGCTGGAAACGGCGCTCGAGCTGAAGAACCAGATTCTGGAAAAGGTGTACGGCATGGCTCCCTACACGGTCGACCAGATCTGCAACGAGTACCTTCCGTATGCTGAGATTATTCGACCCCATATGGCCGAGACCGCTCAGCTGCTGAACTCTGCGCTGGCCGAGGGCAAGAACATCCTGTTCGAAGGCGCGCAGGCAACTCTGCTCGACATCGACCATGGTACGTATCCGTTCGTTACCAGCTCCAGCTGCTGCGCTGGCGGCGCATGCATCGGCACGGGCGTGGGCCCGAAGGCTATCGACCGCGTCATTGGCATTTCGAAGGCCTACATCACGCGCGTGGGCAGCGGCCCGTTCCCCACGGAGCTGTTCGACGAAGACGGCGAGGCCCTGTGCGAAATCGGCGGCGAGTACGGCGTTACCACGGGTCGCAAGCGTCGCTGTGGTTGGTTCGATTCGGTTATCGCTCGCTACGCGGCCGATTGCAATAGCCTCACCGACATGGCGCTCACCAAGCTCGACGTGCTTTCCGCGTTCGACACCATCAAGGTGTGCGTGGGCTACGAGGCCGACGGCAAGACGTACGATTATTTCCCCATGCAGCAGTCGGCGCTTTATCCCAACCACGTGAAGCCCATCTACGAAGAGCTTCCCGGTTGGAAGGGGCAGGACATCACCGGTTGCCGTTCCTTCGAGGAGCTGCCCGAAAACGCCCAGGCCTACGTTACCTATCTCGAGGAAAAGGTTGGCGTGCCCATGAGCATCATCGCCGTAGGCCCCGACCGTGACCAGACGATCTTCCGCGGCTGGCAGTCGAAGTAATTGAAACGGCTTCGTTTCCCTGCGGAACGAAGCCGTGTGGTATGTTCACCTATTATCGTGAATGAAAGAAGGAGCTAACAACATGAACATCGTGGTACTGGGTTCCGGTGGACGCGAGCACGCCATTTGCTGGGCGCTTGCTCGTTCGCCGCGTTGCAGCACCCTGTATGCTGCTCCCGGCAATGGTGGCACGGCCCAGGTAGCCGAAAACGTTTCCGGCCTCGACATTACCGATGGCAATGCCTTGGTTGGCTTCTGCCGCGATCACGATATCGATATGGTGGTCATTGGCCCCGAGGCTCCGCTCGTAGCGGGTGTGGCCGACGTGCTGCGCCAGGCGGGCGTGCTCGTGTTTGGCCCCAGCGCTCAGGGTGCCCAGCTCGAGGGTAGCAAGACGTATAGCAAGCGTTTCATGCTGGACAATAACATCCCCACGGCCGCGTATGGCACGTTCACCGACGCCGCTTCGGCCGAGCAGTACGTGCGCGACATGGGCGCTCCCATCGTGGTGAAGGCCGATGGCCTGGCCGCGGGCAAGGGCGTTATCGTGGCGGGCGACGTGGAAACCGCCGTCGATGCCGTGCGCAGCTGCTTCACCGGTGCCTTTGGCGAGGCTGGCAGCCGCGTCGTCGTCGAGGAATGCCTTACGGGCCCCGAGTGCTCGCTGCTGGCGTTCGTTTCCGGCGGCAAGGCCTTCTGCATGGCCACTGCGCAAGACCACAAGCGCGCCTACGATGGCGACCTGGGCCCGAACACGGGTGGCATGGGCGTGTACTCTCCTGTGCCCATCGTTACCGACGAAGAGCTCGCTGCCATGACGAAGGTCATGGAGGATGCTGCGGCTGCTACGGCGCGCGAGCCGTTTGAGCAGGATTACCGTGGCGTGCTCTACGGCGGCTTCATGCTCACGCCCCAGGGCCCGAAGGTCCTGGAGTTCAACGCCCGCTTCGGCGATCCCGAAACGCAGGTCATCCTTCCGCGTCTCCAGGGCGACCTGGTGAGCATCATGGAGGCCGTTGCCAAGGGCGCTCCTCAGGAAATTGAACTTTCCTGGCGCGAGGAATGGGCCGTGTGCGTGGTTCTGGCCAGCCAGGGTTATCCTGGCGCCTACGAGAAGGGCAAGGTCATTCTGGGCATTGACGAAGCCGAGCAGCTTCCGGGCGTTACGGTGTTCCATGCGGGCACCACGTTCAACACCGATGGCGAGCTGATTACCAACGGCGGTCGCGTGCTGAATGTCGTTGCCCTGGGCAGCTCGTTCGAAGAGGCGCGCGAGCGTGCGTACGAGGCATGCGACTGCATCAACTTCGAGGGCAAGCAGCTGCGCACCGACATTGGCGCGAAAGCCGCAGCGGGGCGCGCTTCCTGGGACTAGCCCGCATCATAGGGGGGTACTCAGAGTAATTGAGGGGACGCGTATGCGTCCCCTGTGTGTGAAAAGGATTGGCAATGCTCGAAGAACGAATTCTCTCACGTGTCATTCGTGGATGCATGGATGACTTCCTGAAACTCTCCCCGTGCAAGGAGCACGACATTCCGGGCCCTCAGCCGGGTAAGCGCTATATGCTCTATATGCATATTCCGTTCTGCGAGCGCCTGTGCCCGTATTGCTCGTTCAATCGATTCCCCTTTGCCGAGGATCGCGCAAAGCCGTATTTCGAGAACCTGCGCACCGAAATGCGTATGCTTGCCGACAAGGGCTACGACTTCGATAGCGTCTACATTGGCGGTGGCACGCCCACCATCATGATCGACGAGCTTTGCAAGACGATCGACCTGGCTCGCGAGATGTTCTCCATCAAGGAAGTCTCCAGCGAGACGAATCCGAATCACCTCATTCCGGAATACCTGGAAAAGCTGGAAGGTCGCGTGCAGCGCCTTTCCGTGGGCGTGCAGAGCTTCGATAATGGGCTGCTCAAGCAGATGGGGCGTCTGGAAAAGTACGGTACCAACGAAGAGATCTTCGAGCGCATCAAGGTTGCCTCGCCGTACTTCCAATCCATGAACGTTGACATGATCTTCAACTTCCCCGCGCAGACCGAGGAAATGCTCATTACTGATCTGGCCTACGTGCTGGAAAGCGGTGCGACGCAGACCACGTTCTATCCGCTCATGGCATCTCCCTCGGTGGAACGCTCGCTTGCTGCTACGGTGGGTGCGGTAGATTATAGCCGCGAGGCTCATTACTACGACATCATCTGGCATGCCCTTACCGAAGGTGGCTTTGACATGTCGAGCGCCTGGACGTTCGATCGCTCCGCGGGCGACATGATCGACGAATACGTGGTCGACTACGAGGAATACCCTGCGCTTGGTTCGGGTGGCATTACGTATCTGAATGGCAAGCTGTACGTGAACACCTTCAGCGTTACCGATTACAACGAGCTCATTCCTGCGGGCAAGCTTTCCGTGAAAGACGAGCAGACGTTCTCGCTGCACAATCGCATGCGCTACCGCTTTATGATGCAGCTCTTTGGCCTGCGCCTCGACAAGAAGCAGTTCAAGGAGGACTTCGGCATGTCGGTCGAGCGTGGGTTGCCGGCCGAAATGGCCTTCATGTCGGCCGTGGGCGCCTTCGACGTCAACAACAGCGACGAGATCACGCTTTCCCCCAAGGGCCGCTACCTGCTGGTTGCCATGATGCGCCAGTTCTTCATCGGTGTGAATAACCTGCGCGACCAGGCGCGTGCCAAGCTTACCGGCTTCGAGCGCGATCTCATCTTCGGCGACGGCAAGAATTGCGCCGCCGCTCCCGAGATTTCGGTGGGTTCGCCTCTTCTCTAGCGCTGGCTTCAATAGGGTTGCCTTTTGCGGCGTAACGGTTATCCGTTACGCCGTTTTCATTTTTACCCGTATGAATTGTGCAGATTTCGTGATAATCTGAACGGTAGCATCCAGGTGGGGTGAAGGGGGTAGGGATGGACGTTGTCGTCTTGTCGCGGTTCCAGTTTGCGTTCACCGTGGCATATCACTTCTTGTTTGTGCCGCTATCCATTGGCTTGGGCCTGATCATGGCGCTTGCGCAAACGCGCGCGTATCGTTCGGGCGATGCAGCCGACCAGGCTTCGGCGCGTTTCTGGGTCAGGCTCTTTACCACCACGTTTGCAGTGGGCGTAGCTACGGGCATTACCATGGAATTCGCCTTCGGCACCAATTGGGCCGACTACTCGCGCTTCGTGGGTGACATCTTTGGCGCGCCCTTGGCGGCAGAGGCTTTGTTCGCCTTCTTTCTGGAAAGCACCTTCCTGGGCGTGGTGCTCTTTGGTCGTGACAAAGTATCCCCGAAGTTCTATCTAGTCGCGTCGTGGCTGGTGTGGGCTGGGTCACTGCTTTCGGCGTTGTGGATTCTCATTGCCAATTCGTGGATGCAGACTCCTGCGGGATATGAGATCGCCGCCGATGGCAGCAAGGCCGTTCTCACCGATTTCTGGGCTGCGGCGTTCAATCCCTCGGTGGTGGCGCGCTATGCACACACCATCATCGCCCTCATCATCATGGGCGCATTCGTGGCCATTGCCATCGGCGCTTACCATATGCGCAATGGCAAGGGTGACTTCGGGAAGAAGACCCTGGCAACGGGCACGGTTGTCGCCATCGTCGCCTGCGTTCTCATGATCCCCGCGATGCATCAGCAGGCTGTGGTGGTTGCCAACGAGCAGCCCGAAAAGCTTGCCGCCATGGAAGGTCAATATGAAGAGGGCCCCGTGGGAATGTACGTCTTCGGCTGGGTCGACGAGGCAAACGAGACGGTGGTCGGCATCGAGGTTCCCATTGGGGGCATGACGTCCATTCTGGCGTCGGGCGACCCTTCCACCTCGTATATTGGTCTTCATCAGGTGCAGGCTAAATATGGCGAGACGGCTCCCGTGCAAATCGTCTTTCAGGCGTACCACCTCATGGTTGCCATGTTTGGCGCGATTGGGGTGTGGATCATTCTTTCCCTGGTGGCCACCCTGCGCGTTCGCAAGGGCGCGGAACCCTCACGCGGGTTACTCAAGGCGCTCATGTTTGCGCCGTTGTTTCCGTTTGTCGCCATCCAGACGGGTTGGATGGTAACCGAAGTCGGCAGGCAGCCATGGATCGTTTGGGAGGAGCTGCGAACCGCTGATGCGATCTCCCAGTCGGTTGACGCCACGCAGCTGCTCATCACCATCGCCCTGTTCGTCTTGGTGTATGCCTTCATTTTGGTGATGTACCTGCGCGTTGCTCTGGGCATCATCAAGGAGGGTCCCGTCACCGCCGCCATAGAATCGTCCGAGGCAAAGGGGGCGAACTAGCCATGACGTTCCTTCAAGTTCTCTGGTTCATTCTCATCTTCGTTCTCATCGCGGGGTACTTCGTGCTGGATGGCTTCGATTTGGGCGTGGGCGTGCTTTACCCATTTCTGGGCAAGAGCGACGGCGAGAAGGCGTTGCTACGTCGCGTTATCGGCCCGGTTTGGGATGGCAACGAGGTTTGGCTGCTTACGGCGGGTGGCGCGTTGTTTGCCGCGTTCGCGCCTGCGTATGCATGCACGTTCTCGGGGTTCTACCTGGCCATCATGCTGGTTCTGTTTGGCCTGATCGTGCGTGCCGTGTCCTTGGAGCTCTACGCTCATGACAAGGGCAATGCGCATATCTGGGATGCCCTGTTTTTCGTGGGCAGCTTGCTTCCGGCGCTTTTGTTCGGCGTGGCCGTGGGAAACGTCATCGAGGGCATCGTTTTGAATGCCAATGGCGACTATACGGGCGGGTTCTTTGCCTTGCTCAATCCGTTTGCGCTGGTGTGTGGCGTGCTGGGCCTTGCCCAGTGCTTGCTTCAGGGCGCGGCGTGGATTGCGCTGAAGACGCAGCCTGGCAGGTTGCATAGTCTCGCCGTCGCGTTGCGGAAGACGCTTGCGTTGTCTGTGTTGGTGGTATTCGGCCTGGCAACTCTTGCGTACTTTACGCTTGGCGCCTCGGCTGCAGCGGGTAGTGTTCCTTTTGCCGCGCGTATCGCATGCGTCTGCGTAATCGTGTTGCCCCTCGTGGCGTGCATGCTTCTGCGCAATGCGAGCGACCTTGTCCAGTTTGCTCTTTCGAGTCTTGCATGCGTGGGGCTGGTGGCCCTGACCGCCACGACGTTGTTCCCGAATATCGTTCCGGCAACCGATGCAGCGTTGTCCATCACAGTGGAGAGTGCGGCTTCCAGCGACGCTGCGCTGGGTGCCATGACGGTCATCACGTGCATTGGCCTTCCGCTGGTCTTGCTTTATCATTTCCTTGTGTATCGTTCGTTTGCCGGTCGCGTTTCCAGTGATGACGCGGCGGAATGAGCCTCGATGGGACAATGATTCATGGATAAGATACTCGTGCTTGTGCGGCATGGGAAAGCGCAAACGCGAAACCAGGACATACCCGATGAACAGCGCGAGCTTACCGAAGCGGGAAGGCGCGCCTTGCGTGCGCATATGCCGCTTGTAGCCCGTCGTTTGGATTTCGAGGGCGTGGTTCTGGAGCCCGCGCAAATCTGGACGAGTCCCGCCGAGCGTGCGGTGGGCACGGCCGAAGAGCTGCTTGCTTCGCTGCAGAACGAGGGCTTGCCCATCGAGCCAGAGATGCGCCCTTGCACGTCCTTGCTGGGGCAGAACGAGGATATGTTCCTGGAGGAGCTGCGCAACACGTCATCGCGCGTGGTGTATGCCGTGGGCCATAACCCCATGATCGAAGACATCGCCGAGCGCCTGACGGGCGTTCATCTGCCTTTCGCTACGGGTGGTATGGCGGCAATCCGCATTTCCTGGTCTGCGCATGCCGCTGTGGAACAAGAGCCCGATACGCGTTTGCTGTGGTTCGTGCAGGGTCCCGAGGCAAAGCGCTGGAAGACGCTCATCGAGATGGAGCACAAGCTGAAGTCCGCAAACGAGACGGTTCACAAGCGGCTTATCTCGTTTTTGGCCGACCCTTCCGATGTGGAGACGATGCACAAGTTTCGCGTGTCCATCCGCACGTTTCGCAGTTTGCTTGCGTTCGTGCGCCCCTTCCAGAAGAAGGGGCAGAATGCGTCCATGCAGGATGATCTGCGCGAGGTTGTGCGGCTGACGTCGCGTCTGCGCGAGCTTGACGTGCTCTATGCGGAGCTTGCCGAACAGGAGGGCATAGACCAGGGCCTGCTGAGCGCGGTGAACATCCAGCGCAATGACGAGCGGGGCAGAGTGTATCGCCAGCTCCACGGCAAGAAGGTGCGCAAGCGTCTTAGCCGCGTATCGGCAGAGGTGAATCGTATCGAATGGAAGCGGCAGTATTCGTGGGGCGGTCTTCCTGCGGGTATTGTGCAGAAGCGCTTCAATGGCATGGTTTCCGATATCTATGCACGGTTGGGGGCTCTGCATATCGAAGACGCTGAGGAAACGCATACGGTGCGCAAGCGCGCCAAGCGCGTGCGCTATGCGGCCACCCAGTTTGCCGACATGCTTACGGCCGACGCCGCGGATGTGTCCGTTGCCATGGAAGAAGTCCAGGATAGCCTGGGCGCTTTGTGCGATGCCCGCGTGAATGTCGAGATCGTCGACGACTTTCCCGTGGTGGGGCTTTCGGAAAGCGCATTGCGCGACCTTATGGAGTTCTATGAGAAGAACCGTCGTTTCGTGTTAGCGTCCACCGGTGGCATAGAGGATGCTCCGCGAGGGTAGGGCGTTGCCGTTGCTCCCTTGTTCATGGGCGCGTAGATGCTGCTAATCGTGTGCGCTTCGTGAACGAAAAATCCCGCTTGACCGACTGCGGGGTGATGGGTATAATTTCAACTCGCGCTTCGATGAGGCGTCACATAACTGGTCGGGTAGCTCAGTTGGTAGAGCAGGGGACTGAAAATCCCCGTGCCGAGGGTTCAAGTCCCCCTCCGACCACCATGATCGTGCAGGCCCCAGCAATGGGGCCTTTTTCACGTCCGTAAACCCCGTAGGGACTTGAACCCTGCGAAGGGCGAACGCGCCAGCGGCGCGTTCGGGGCCGAGCGCCGCGACAGCGGCGGGCGAGGCCTGCGGGTTCCGAAGGAACGCGCCCAAGTCCCCCTCCGACCACCATGATCGTGCAGGCCCCAGCAATGGGGCCTTTTTCACGTCCGTAAACCCCGTAGGGACTTGAACCCTGCGAAGGGCGAACGCGCCAGCGGCGCGTTCGGGGCCGAGCGCCGCGACAGCGGCGGGCGAGGCCTGCGCGCGATTTGGGCAGAATCGGCCGGCAAAATGTAAAAAATGTCGCGTATTACACATTGGTCGGCACCCGAGCTGCCGCATGAAAAAAGCGACCTGGGGAAACGCTGATTCGGGTATGGGGGATGGCGTCATTCGGTCCATCAGAGAGACAAAACAGGGGTTATTCGTGTGTAAAACGCGACATTTTTGCAAAAACGGTCCTCGATTTTGCCCATTTTGCCTTTGGCTCCTGCCTGGCTGCTCCGTTTGAACAAACAAGTCCCCGTTCCTACTCAACTTGTAGTATCTTTGCCGCGGAAATACCGAGTTAGGAGACAATTGTTTATAATAGGCGCACCTGTAGATGCAAGGATAGGAGTTATTACATGCAGGCAGGATACTTTTCTACCGCATGGGCGGATATCAAGTCCACGCAAGGGTGGTTCGGCAAGATGTGCTTGCTCGCGCTGCTTCAGTTCGTGCCGGTATTCGGCCAGATCGTGCTGCTTGGCTATGCGTATGGCTGGGCGCGTGATATCGCGTGGAACGTGCATAAGCCGCTTCCCGCGCGCATTTTCGCAAACGAAGACGGCAAGCTGTACCGCCGCGGTTGGTTCCTTTTCCTGGTTGCGCTGGTGATTTCGCTCGTCCCCATGGTCTTCCTGATCATCTCGGACGTACTTTCCGCCACCTCTTCGGTTGCGTCGTACGCGTCCTATGGCGTTAATGCCGGCGCCGGTGCCGCAGCAGGCTTTTCCATGCTGTTCTACCTGATTTACCTGGTGGCTACGTTCGCCGCTATGTTCTTTACCTGGGTGGGCTCGATGCGCGCTTCCATTTACGACAACATCAGCGCGGGTCTTCAGTTTGGCCAGATCTGGAAGATGATGCGTCGCGATGGCGGTGGCCTCTTCCGCATCTTCGGCATGAACCTCATCTTTGGTCTTATCTTCGGCATTATCCTGTTCGTCCTGAGCATGATCGTGTTTGCAATCTGCTTCGCATCGGTTGCGCCTCAGATCGCTTCCCTGGGCGGTTCTCCGTACTACGATTACTCGTATCCGTATAGCGTTACGGGGTCGAACCAGTTTGCTGCCGTTCTGTCTGCCATTCTGCCTATGCTGGGCATTCTGTTCGTGTTCATCATCATTCTGGTGTACATTTGCTGCGTGTTCGATTCGTTCATGGCCATCCTCACCGCCCGTGCGCTGGGCTATTGGACGCGTCAGTTCGACGTTGCCCAGTGGGGTGCTCAGGCCGACCCCATGCCCTTTGAGGCTCAGCAGCAGGCTCCGTACCAGACGTACCAGCAGCCCTATCAGGCTCAGCAGCCTCAGGCCCAGCCCGTGCAGCAGCCCCAGGCTCAGCCCACGCAGGCCGCTCCCGTTGCTCAGCCGACCCAGCCTGCAGCCGCTCCCGTGGCACAGCAGGAAGCCCCGGCGGCGCAGCCTGCTCCTCAGGTTGCTCCCACCACGCCCGTGGTTGCTACGGCTCCCGTGGTGGTTCCTGCTCCCGAGGCCCCGGCAGCTCCTGCGCCTGAAGCTTCGGCTGCGGAACCTGCCGCCCCTGTCGTCGAGGCCCCGGCCGTTCCCGCTCCCGCAGCGGAAGAGGCGAGCGCGCCGGCGCAGCCTCAGAGTGCTCCTGCCGAAGGCGAGTCCAGCGAAGGCAGCGCTCCCACGGCGTAAGCACCCATAGGCACATTGCCCTCATAGCGTTCAACGCCCGCATGCCTTGGGTATGCGGGCGTTTTTGCATGCGGCGGCATCGGAATTGCTTTTGTTGTGATTCGTTTTCGTTCCACAACATATGGTGTTCGCATGTGAAGACTGTTTGGTGCGTCTCTGAATAATGCTCTGGTCATTCGGGTCGGCTAACCGTTAACGCTACAGTTTCCGAAGTTGCTAAACGCCGACTACACATGCACCCTAAATGAAAGAAGAGTCGACGCATGAAGGTACTGTACGCTAAGCACGTGCGGCCAGCGCAGCGTAATCGCCTCGTGGCGATGCTGGCA
This sequence comes from Denitrobacterium detoxificans, assembly GCF_001643775.1. Taxonomy (NCBI): domain Bacteria; kingdom Bacillati; phylum Actinomycetota; class Coriobacteriia; order Eggerthellales; family Eggerthellaceae; genus Denitrobacterium; species Denitrobacterium detoxificans. The sequence continues at coordinate 427,151 of NZ_CP011402.1, forward strand.
GCCTGTATTCTTGTTTGCGGTTTGGTCTTTGCCTCGACCACGCCGTCTTCCGCGCATGCCAACGCGTCCGCGGGCATTCTGAACAATGGGCTCGATGGTATTACCATCGACATCAATTCCGATCCGTATGCCTATTTCGCCACGAAGCGTTCAGGCGAATATGCCTATGGCACGCAGGGATGCGCTTGGTTTGCCAGCGCGCGCATCTGCGATCTTACCGGCATCGACGTGACCATTTGGAGCGGCAGCAATTGGTATTACTCAAAGTATGCCGACTATGGCTTTTCGACCGGAACGTCGGTTCCCACGGGCAAGGCGCTTGCGTGCTTTACCGATCACGTGCTGGTTATCGAAAATGTTTCGGGTGACACTTACACCATTAGCGAAGGCGGCATGAGCAGTGCCGGTTCCGAACATGGCTACTGCCAAATTACCACTATGAGCAGGGAAGACCTGGAATCTGCGAGTACGCGTGGTTATGGCAGCTTCTTGGGGTACGTGTACTTGGGCGTGAACTTCCCCTCGTGCGAATCGGGGTCCATGTTCCGCCTGTACAATCCCAATTCCGGCGAGCATTTCTATACTGCGAGCTCGTCCGAGCGCGACAATCTGGTAGTGTGCGGCTGGACGTACGAGGGTGTTGCCTGGAACGCTCCTTCGAGCGGCTACGAGGTGTATCGCCTGTACAACCCCAATGGCGGCGATCATCACTACACCATGAGCGCGGAAGAACGCGACTGGCTGATCGGGCTTGGCTGGCGCTATGAGGGTGTGGGTTGGCATTCCGACACCGCGCAGACCACGCCGCTCTATCGCCTGTACAACCCCAATGCCGAAACGGGTTCGCATCACTACACCATGAGCGTCGAAGAGCGCGACGGATTGGTTGCGCTTGGTTGGAACGACGAGGGTATTGGCTGGTACGGTCTGTAGCCACGATGGCGAAGCTACGGTATCGGGCTGTTTGCCAGGGTTCGTGGAGCCCCGCGCTCGATGTTGAATTATGATATTCACGTTTGTTGGTGCTAGGGGTCCGCGCATTGCGCGACGCTGGGTGCGGGAAGGAATGGTATGGCCGCCAAGCCCATTATCTGGATAATTTCGCCTTGCTATAACGAAGAGGACGTCCTTCCGTATTCGCTCGAGACCTTTACACGCAAGATCGACGAACTTGTAGAACGCGATCTCATCTCTCGTCAGAGCCGTGTATGCTTCATCGACGACGGCTCGCGCGATAATACATGGCGCCTTATCGAGGAGGCCTCGCAGGCCGACCCGCGCGTGATAGGAATCAAGCAGAGCCGCAATCGGGGACATCAGAACTCGCTGCTCTGCGCAATGATGGAAGCGCGTGGCAAGGTGGATGCGGTGGTGACCATCGACTGCGATGGCCAGGATGACGTCAATGCTATCGACGAGATGGTCCTGCGGTTCCTCGATGGCGACGATGTCGTATATGGCGTGCGCTCGAATCGCGATTCCGACACGCGTATGAAGCGCGGATCGGCGCAGTTCTTCTACCGTCTCATGAATGCCATGGGCGCTGAAACCGTATACAATCACGCCGATTATCGCCTGCTCAGCGCACGGGCCCTCGACGGGCTTGCCGAATATGGCGAGGTGAACCTATACCTGCGAGGCATTATGCCGCTTGTGGGACTGCCCCATAGCACGGTTGAGTACACGCGCGACGAGCGCGTTGCCGGCGAGAGCCATTACCCTCTTAGGAAGATGCTCCACCTTGCCTTCGATGGCATCACGAGCTTTTCCATCAAGCCCGTGCGCATCGTGTCGATGCTCGGCATCATCTTCAGCCTCGTTGGCCTTGTGGGCGTCATCTGGGCAATTGCATCCTTTTTCCTGGGTTCCACGATTTCCGGCTGGTCTTCGACGGTGTGTATCATTTGCACTATTGGCGGCATCCAGCTTGTGAGCGTTGGCATTATCGGAGAGTATCTGGGCAAAGTGTATCTGGAGGTCAAGCGCCGTCCCCGCTATCTGGTCGAGCGACGTACGTGGGATTCAAGCGCGCGCGAGTATAGGGGCTAGTCATAATGCAGGGAGGTTCGCGTAAGGGCACGAGCGTACTCTGCCGCTTGAATTCCGTTTTCGAGTCGCGCGTTGTGGACGTCGCGCTTCCCGTTATCTGCACGTTGGTGTACTTGTCGTTCGCCTTGTCGCTGAGCGCGTACGAAACGCCCGACGAGCCCCTTCGCGAGGCGCTTTCCCTGTTCATCCTTCAGAATGGAACGCTTCCGCTGGGCCCCGAACCTTCTATCGTCAATCCTATCTGGGGCTTTTCATACGCGTATACGGCATATGGCCCTTCGTTGGTGGCCGTTCCATTTCTGGCGATTGCCTCCTTGTTTACCCACGACCTTATCGTGCTCACCATCGTCGTGCGTTTGGTGAACGTCTTGTGCGGTGGCATATGCATATGGGTGACGCTTCGTATCGGGCGGCGTCTCTTCGATAGTCCCGTGTATGCCGTATTGCTTGCCGTGTTCGTGGGTTTTACTCCTCAATTCGCGTTCATGTCCTCGTATCTCAATAACGACGTTCCTTCGGCGCTTGCGTGCGCCGTGATCATCTTGGCTTGGGTGCGAGGTCTGCAGGACGGATGGGATGTGAAGACCTGCGCGCTGCTGGGTCTGGGAATCGGTCTGTGCGCCATTACGTATTACTTTGGCTTCGGGTTCATCGTCCTTTCCATCGTCGTGTATGGCGTGAGCGCGTTTCGCGCGCATGCGCGGGAGCAAGTTTCCGTGAAGCGTCTGCTTGCGCTTGCGTTGCTGGTTTTCGCCGTGGCGATGCTCGTAGGCGGCTGGTATTACGTGCGCAACGCGTTTATCTACCAGGGCGATATCTTTGGATTCGGGCCCCGCAACGAACTGGCGGAGGCGTGCGCGCAAGTGGGCTTCAAGCCAAGCGACCACGTAACGCCGCGGAACCTGGGTTGGTCCGTGGGGCAGATGCTGTTCGAGCCGTGGGGCGAAATCATCTGGTGGAAGTGGACGTTCTACAGCTTCTTCGGTTTGTTTGGCTATATGAAGCACATGCTTCCCAATGCCATGTACGGCGCATATGGTGTTGTTGTCTTGCTTGCGATTCTGGGAGTGGCGGGTTCCAAAACGATCGCCGTGCGGGGAAGGCTTCTGCTCCCGCTTGCGCTTGTGGCAAGCGTGCTCTTTGCGGTGGCGTTTGCGGTTTACTATTCTTGGTCGGCTGATTACGAGCCGCAGGGGCGCTATCTTTATTCGGCATTCGTTCCGGTGATGATCTTTGCCGTATGCGGCGTTCGTCTTGCGTCTCGAGGGCTGTCTTGGCTGGTCCGTGCAGTGTCGAGCCGATGGGCGCATCGTGCCGCGGAGGGCGTTGACGCCATCGTGCGCGTTGCACTGCCACTCGTCGTTGCGGTGCTGTATGTCGTTCTGTTCGCTCTTGCCGTGCACGTGGGCCTTTCCCATTGCCTTCTTGGCGCCGATTTCAATACCGATCTTGCTCCGTTCGCGCAGGGGTTCTAGGCGATACGCGTAGGGTTACGCCGTATGGTTTGGAGCCTGTCTCCATACGTCGCACTTTCGCGCGCTGGAGTGCCTTGCAATGCTAGAATGGCAGGCAGTATCTACATTCTGGCGAAGGAGAATAGCGCATGGCAGACGTAACGCCCGTCGTAGGCATCATCATGGGCAGCAACAGCGATATGCCCACCATGGAAGCATGCATGAAGCAGCTCGACGAATTCGGCATTCCCTATGAGGTAAAGGTGGCAAGCGCTCATCGCAAGCCGCTCGAAGTGCACGAATGGGCGTCCACGGCCGAGGAGCGCGGTATCCGCGTGATCATCGCCGCAGCTGGCAAGGCTGCTCACCTGGGTGGCGTCGTTGCCGCTTACACGCCGTGCCCCGTCATTTGCGTCCCCATGAAGACGAGCGATCTGGGTGGCCTGGATAGTCTGCTCTCTATGGTGCAGATGCCCAGTGGCGTGCCCGTTGCTTGCGTTGCCATCAACGGCGCCAAGAACGCCGCCATCCTCGCGCTCCAGATGCTGGGCACGGGCGATGACGAGCGTCGTGCGCAGATGGCTGCCTACAAGAAGGACATGGCAGATGCCAGCTAAGCTGCTCATGGCCAACGAGGCGTTCGCGTATGCTGCCCTCGAGGCGGGCGTGAACGTCGTAGCGGGGTATCCGGGCACGCCGTCCAGCGAACTCGTGGAAACGGTGGCGAAGCTGCATTCCGCGGGCGTTGCGCAGGGCGTGCACGTGGAATGGTCCACCAACGAAAAGGCGGCGCTCGAGCTTCTGGCTGGCGCGTCCATGAGCGGCGCGCGTTGCCTGTTTACGTGCAAGCAGATGGGCATGAATGTTGCCAGCGATGCGCTCATGAGTTTGAACTACGTGGGCATTCGCGGGGGCCTTGTGCTGTTCGTGGCCGACGATCCCGGTCCTATTTCCAGCCAGACAGAACAAGACACGCGTCGCTACGCGAACTTTGCGAAGGTGCCCGTGTTCGACCCCAGTACGCCCGATGAGGGCTATGCCATGATGAAGGAGGCCTTTGAGGTTTCCGAAAAGTATGGCACGCCCGTCATCGTGCGCCCCACTACGCGCGTGAATCATGCGAGCACGTTTTTCGACGTGCCCGCGGAAACGCATGCACGCCCCATTCCCGAAGGCGGTTTCCAGCGCAGCGACAAGTGGATCATCTTTCCGCGTCGCGCCTACCAAGCTCATGGGGAAATCAACGAGCGCCTTGCCGCCATTGCCGAAGAGCAGTCTGGGGGCGCGTTCAACCAGATGGAGCAGCGGGGGAGCGCTCCCGTGCGAGGTATCGTTGCCGGCGGCGTAAGTAGCGCGTACGTGCGCGATGCGCTTGCCATGCTGGAGGGCGAAGCCCAACATGCGGGTAAGCCTAGCCCGGAATATCGCTTTCTGCATGTGGGCACGCCGTTTCCGTTCCCCGAAGGGAAGGCGCTGCAGTTTGCAGAGGGCCTGCAGGAAATCATCGTCTTCGAAGAGCTCGATCACGTGCTCGAAGACGAGTTCCTGAAGCTTGCGGGCAAGCATCATCTACCGTATGCCGTGCATGGCAAACTCGATGGTCGCACGCTCGATCGTGGCGAGAATGGCATCGACGACGCGCTCGCTCGCCTGCGCGCGTTCCTCGCGGCGGACGATGCGCGCCCCGAAGAATCCCCGATGGAAAGTGCGAACGAGGCGCCTGAGGCCATTCAGCCGCCCATGCGCCCGCCCGTGTTGTGCGCGGGCTGCCCGCATCGTGGCGCGTTTTATGCCGTGAAGCGTGCGGTGGGGAAGCGCCCTGCCGTGTTCTGCGGTGATATCGGTTGCTATACGCTGGGCAATGCGAAGCCGCTTGAGGCCATCGATACCTGCCTGTGCATGGGTGCGGGCATTACCATGGCGCAGGGTTTTGCCGTGGCCGAGCCTGATAGGAAGTGCATTTCGTTCGTGGGCGACTCCACGTTCTTCGCCAGTGGCATTACGGGTGTCGCGAATGCGGTCTACAACCAGCACGACATTACCGTGTGCGTGCTCGACAACGCCACTACGGCCATGACAGGTTCCCAGCCGCATCCTGGAACGGGGCAAACGCTCATGGGGCCAAAGACCAAGCCCATCAGCATCGCCGAGGTGTTGCATGCGCTGGGCGTGGAATGCATCGTGCGGGCGAATCCGCTTTATGCCGAAGAGGCTATGGAGGCTGCGCGGGAAGCTATTGACTTTCCGGGGCCGTCGGCCATCATCTTCGAATCGCCTTGCATGCAGCTCGTGCGTCCCGAAGCGCCTGCCACGGTAGACGAATCGGCGTGCATTGGGTGCAGAAAGTGCCTTACTACGCTTGGATGTCCTGCTATGACCTGGCGTGATGGTGTAATGCGCATCGATGCTACTCTGTGCTATGGATGCGGTCTGTGCGTGGATGCCTGCCCCGTGCAGGCTATTGCTTCCCCCGTGCGCGAGGCTGGCCAGGTGCCCTTCGCCGCATTTCGGAAGGGGGCAAAGTAGCATGCTTAACGTGCTTATTGCTGGTATTGGCGGCCAGGGCTCGGTGCTCGCTGCGAAGATTCTCGCCCAAGCCGCGCAGAATCGCGGCTGGCAGGTGCGTACCGCCGAAACCATCGGCATGGCGCAGCGAGGCGGCAACGTAACGTCGCACATTCGTATGGGCAGTAATGGCGAGGCGATTCACTCCTCGCTCGTGGCGCATGGCCAGGCCGACCTTGTCATTGCGCTCGAACCGGGCGAGGGCGTGCGCGCTCTTCCGTATTTGGCGCCCAATGGCCTTATGGTTTGCGCTTCCACGCCTATTCCCTCCGTGGCTACCAGCTTGGCGGGCGATGTCTATCAGGCGGGTGAGCTGCTTTCCCACTTGCGCTCCCATGCGGCCCATTTCGTGCAGGTCGACGAGGCTGCCATCTGCGATGCGGTGGGTAGCCGCAAGGTGGCGAATGTGGTCATGCTTGCCGCTGCCGTCATAAGTTCCCGCAGCTGTCAGGCGGGGCTGGGCGATGCCATTGACCTGGACGAATTGACGCGCGCACTGGAAATGTGCGTGAAGGAGCGCTTTATTGCGCTAAACTGTTCCGCAATTGAACTGACGAACCAGGCGCTTTCGGGCGTCGAATAGACCAAGGCGATGATCAGGCTATGCAAATGACCTCCGACCAGTTCGCGTTGCTTGCCAAGCAGCTCGAGAACCTCAAAGATCGTTCCGCGTTCTATGCGAAGAAGTTCGAGGGCATCGATCTGGCCAGCATAAAGACCCAGGCCGATTTCGAGAAGCTTCCCTTCAGCGAGAAGGCCGACTTGCGCGAGGCGTATCCGCTGGGACTGGCTGCCGTGCCGGAAGAGCAGATCGTGCGCATCCACAGCAGCAGCGGCACCACGGGCACTCCCGTCATCGTTCCCTATACCGCCAAGGACGTGGACGACTGGGGCGAGATGTTCAAGCGCTGCTATGAAATCGCAGGCATCACGAACCGCGATCGCATTCACATCACGCCTGGCTATGGCTTGTGGACTGCTGGTATCGGCTTCCAGAATGGCGCCGAGAAGCTGGGTGCCATGGCCATCCCCATGGGCCCGGGCAATACGAACAAGCAGATTCAGATGATGATCGACCTGAAGTCCACGGTTCTGTGCGCCACGGCCAGCTATGCCCTGCTGCTTGCGGAGGAAATCGAAAAGCGTGGCATTCAGGACCAGATTCACTTGCGCAAGGGCGTTATCGGCAGCGAGCGCTGGGGTGCCAAGACGCGCGAGCGCATTCAGGAAATCCTGGGCATCGAACTCTACGACGTGTATGGCCTTACCGAAATCTACGGCCCCGGCATTGGCATTAGCTGCCCGGAAAACGATGGCATGCACGTGTTCAACGACTACGTGTACGTGGAAATCATCGACCCGGAAACGGGCGAGGTGCTTCCCGATGGCGAGTGGGGTGAAATCGTGCTCACCACGCTGCAGAAGGAAGGCGCTCCGCTTATTCGCTTCCGCACGCACGACCTTTCGCGCATCGTGCCCGGCACGTGTGCCTGTGGCCGCGAAGACGTGCGACTCGACATCATTTCGGGGCGTTCCGACGACATGATGAAGATTCATGGCGTGAATGTGTTCCCCAGCCAGATCGAGGAAGTGCTCTCCGCGTTCGACGGCGCTTCGAGCGAGTATCAGATTCGCATTTCGCACCTGGACGGCCGCGACACCATGCGTCTGTATGTTGAGGCGGTAAGCGGCGAAGTCGACTTCGCGCAGCTGGGCAAGCAGATTGCCGCCGAGGTGAAGAGCCGCATCGGCTTTACGCCGCTGGTGAAGATCGTCGAGCTGGGCCTGCTGCCTCGCAGCGAGAAGAAGAGCAAGCGCGTGTACGACGAGCGCTACGAATAGCGAATCTTCCATATGCGCTAAAGGGGCGGCTGCGCGATTGCGTGGCCGCCCCTTGCTATGTGCGCATTTTGACAAGGTATTCCCTTTTTCGCGCCGTATTGTATAATACCCCTAACACTTTAGCACTTTACCGTACTAAAGTGGCCAGGTCAGAAACCTGTTATCAATAATCCGCTCAGAAAAATGAGCGGATTTGGAAGAAGAGCGACCAGTATACTGGTGCATGGGCCAAGCGAAAGGTGGGGATGACATGAATTACGTCACGCCGGCGGGATTGCGCGATGTTATGCCCGAAGAAGCGCTGCAGCGCGAACAGATCAACAGTCGGGTTCAGGCGTTGTTCTCGGAGCATGGCTACGCGCCCATCGAGACCCCGTCCCTCGAGCGCATGGATGTCCTGCGCGCCGCGGGGCGCATTCCGTCTCTGCCCTTCAAGCTCTTCGACGCTTCGGGCGATCTGCTCGCCCTGCGTCCCGACGTGACCATGCAGGTGGCGCGCATGTGCGCAACGCGTCTGCGCGGTCAGGCGGGCCCTTTCCGCTTTCGCTATACGCAGCGAGTGTTCCGCGAGGCCGATCAACAGGCCGCTTCGCGCGAGCTCACGCAGATCGGCCTGGAATGCCTGGGCATCGAGGGGCCGCAGGTTGACGCTGAAATAGTGGGGCTGTTCGCATCGGCGCTGCGTTCTGCGGGGCTCAACGAGTTCAAGATTGCGCTTGGCACCGTGGGCGTCCTGCGCGCGCTGCTGGAAACCTGCCCTGCGGATGGCGCCTGGAAGAACCAGGTGCTCGAAGCGTACCACGCATCCGATTTCATCGAGCTCGATCGCCTGACCTCACTGCCCGAGGTTCCCACGGCGTTCGCGCGCGCCATTGCCCAGCTGCCGTTCATCCGCGGTGGGCGTGACGCCATCGAGCGCGCCCGTCAGCTTGCCGAGCCGCTGGGGTGCGCCCGCGGTCTGGCCGATTTGGCCAGTACGTTCGACATTCTGTGCGAACAGGGCATGGAAGACGCGCTGCTCATTGACTTCAGCATCATGAGCTCGTTCGACTATTACACGGGAATCGTCTTCGAGGCGTATGTGCCCGGCATGGGCGCAAGCCTGGGAAGCGGCGGCCGCTACGACGGCATGCTTGCCTCCTACGATGGCGATTCGCTTCCCGCTGGGGGCTTCGCGTTCTACTTGGAGCAGGTCATGGCCGCGCTTGCGGGGCAAGCGGGAGCCAGCCGCCCCTTGCGCATTGCCGTGCCGAAGGGCTCGCTCAATGCCGACACCATTCGCGTCTTGGCGCAAGCCGGCCTCGATACTTCCGGCTTGGAAGACCCTGGCCGTCAGCTCATCATTAGCAACCCGGGTGTCGATTACATCATCGTGCGTCCTACCGATGCTCCGGTTTTCGTGGCCATGGGCGCCGCGGATTGCGGCATCTGCGGTCGCGATAGCCTGGTCGAGGCAAGCCCCGACGTGGTGGAGCTCGTCGATTTGCAATACGGCGCATGCAAGTTCGTGGTGGCGCAGCCCAAGGGTGCAACGCCCGCAGTGCAAGAGCGCTATCGCAAACTGGGTAGCATCCGCGTTACCACCAAGTACCCCAACATCACGAAGGCGTATTACGACCGCATTGGCCAGCAGGTGGAAATCGTTCGCCTGCACGGCAATATCGAATTGGGCCCGCTCATTGGCATGTCCGACCGCATCGTCGACATCACCGCCACGGGCACCACGCTTCGTGAGAACAACCTGGAAGTGGTGGACGACGTCATGGAATCCACCGCCCGTTTCTTTGCCAACCCTTGCGCGTTCCGCATGGACGAACGCGTGTTGCGCCTAGCCACAACGTTGAAAACCAACATCGCAGAGTAGAAGGAGAGTGACCCATGCGACGTGTAGTGCTGAATGCGGGAGAAAAGTTCAATAACGGCCACCTGAAGCGCACGAGCGCCTTCAATGCCCAGGCCCTGAAGGCTGCCACCGACATCGTCGATGCGGTGCGCGAAGGCGGCGACGCTGCGCTGCGCGATTTCACCGCGCGCTTTGACGGCGTCGAACTCGAGAGCTTCCGCGTAAGCCAGGAGGCCATCGATGCGGCTCTGGCTACGCTCGACCCCAATCTGGCGAAGAGCCTCCAGCACGCCGCCGACCAGGTTCGCGAGTTCCACGAGCGTCAGCTGCAGGAAAGCATGTTCGCCGTGCGTCCCAACGGCGCGCTTATTGGCAGCAAGCTTACGCCCATCGAGGCCGTGGGTATCTACGTTCCCGGCGGTCGCGCCCTGTATCCTTCCAGCGTCATCATGAACGCCATTCCCGCCCAGGTGGCAGGCGTGGAGCGCATCGTATGCGTTACGCCTCCCACGAAGGACGGTTCGCTCGATCCGGCCGTTCTGGAAGCGTGTCGCATCTGCGGCGTAAGCGAGATCTACTCCATTGGTGGCGCTCAGGCCATTGCCGCACTGGCGTATGGCACAGAAACCATCGAGCCCGTCAACAAGATTACGGGTCCTGGCAATGCATACGTTGCGGCGGCCAAGAAGATTGTCATGGGCGATGTGGGCATCGACATGATTGCCGGTCCCTCCGAGGTTTGCGTAGTGGCCGACGAAACGGCCGACCCGAAGATGGTTGCCATCGACCTCATGGCCCAGGCCGAGCACGATCCGCTGGCCAGCTGCTACCTGGTGTGCTTCGATGCCGCATATGCCGATGCGGTGGAAGCCAACATCGAGCAGCACATGAAGCGCAGCACGCGTGCCGACATCACCACGGCAAGCCTGCGTGACCAGGGTCTCATCGTGGTATGCCCCGACATGGAAACGGCCATGGGCGCCGTGAACGTCATTGCTCCCGAGCACCTGGAAATGCACATCGCCAACGCCATGGGCCAGCTGGGTGCCGTCCGCAACGCGGGCGCCATCTTCCTGGGCGAGTGGACTCCCGAGGCCGTGGGCGACTACGTGGCCGGCCCGAATCACACGCTTCCCACTGGCGGCACCGCGAAGTTCAGCAGCCCGCTTGGCACCATGGACTTCATGAAGCACTCCAGCGTCATCCAGTACACGCGTCAGTCGCTCGCCGACGACGGTGACGCCATCGTCGCCATCGCCGACCGCGAGGGTCTGTGGAGCCACGCGGAAAGCGTGCGCCTGCGTCTGCAGGAGCTGAATCGTGGCTAAGCTGCGCGCTTCGAATTCCCTGCTTCGCGGCGTCGAGCCTTATGACCCGAAGTACCTGCCTGCGCAGGTGGGACTCAACGCCAACGAGACTACGTTCGATGTTCCCGCCGATGTAAGGCAGGCCATCGAAGGGGAAATCGCGCGCATGGCGTTCAATCGTTATCCCGACCCCATGGCCAATGAGCTGCGTCAGGCCATTGCCGAATGGCATGGCGTGGAGCCTGACCAGGTTATTTGCGGCAATGGCGGCGACGAGTTGCTGTTCGACCTGGCTTTGGCCTGGGGTGGCGAGGGCAATGCGCTTCTGAACGTGCCGCCCACGTTCAGCGTATACGCGGCCAACGCGCGCCTTACCGGCACGCAGGTCATCGATGTTCCGCGTCGGGCCGATTTCTCCATCGACCAGGACGCGGTCGTCGAACGTGCTTCGCGGGGCGATGTGGGTATGGTGGTCATCACCAGCCCAAATAATCCCACGGGCGATGTGGCGCCCCTTGCGTTCATCGAGCGCCTGCTGCAGGCCACCGATGCATTGGTGCTGGTCGACGAGGCATACATGGAATTCGCGCCGCGCGAAGCCAGTGCCGAGCCGTTGCTTGCGAAGTATGACAACCTGGTCATCCTGCATACGTTTTCCAAGGCATATCGCCTTGCGGGCGTGCGCATGGGGTACCTGCTTGCGTCGTCGGCGGTTGTGGCCGAGCTCACGAAAGTGCGTCAGCCGTATTCGGTCGATGCCGTTTCGCAGGCCATCGCGCTGCAGGTAGTGCGGCATCGCGCCTCGTTCGACGAGGGCATTGCGCTCGTTGTCGCCGAGCGTGCTCGCCTTGTCTCGGAATTGCAGGCTCTGCCGGGCGTTACGGTGTATCCGAGTGCGGCGAACTTTCTGCTCGTGCGTTTCGAGCAGGACGCCTCTACCGTGTGGGAGCGCCTGTATGAACGGGGCGTGCTTGTGCGCGACTTCAGCGCGGGCCCGCTCACCGCTGGGTGCCTGCGCATAAGCGTAGGCATGCCCCAGGAAAATGATAGGCTTATCGCTGCTTTGCAGACAATTCTGGCATAGAGAGGGGTCGATCGTGGCTGAAGGCACTCGCGTGGCGCACGTTACGCGCACCACCAAGGAAACCGATATCGATATCACCATCGACTTGGATGGCACGGGCGTTACCGACATTCAGACGGGCGTGCCCTTCTTCGACCATATGCTCGACGCGTTTGGCCGTCATGGCTTGTTCGATTTGAAGGTGCGCGCCAAGGGCGACATCGAAGTCGATGCGCATCACACCGTGGAAGACTGCGGCATCGTGCTTGGCCAGGCCATTGCGCAGGCCCTGGGCGACAAGCGCGGCATTGTGCGCTTTGGGAACAGTTTCGTTCCCATGGACGAGTCGCTTCTGCTTGCGGCTATCGATATCTCGGGTCGAGGACAATTGCACTATGCTGTCGACCTGCCCATTCAGATCATCGGCACGTTCGATACCTCGCTGGCGAAGGAATTCTTCATCGCGCTGGCTAGCAATGCGGGGCTTACGTTGCACGTGCGCAGCCTTGCGGGAGAGAACGCGCATCACATCATCGAGGCTGCCTTCAAGGCCGCGGGTCGCGCGCTGTGCCAGGCCACACGCATCGATCCGCGCATTGCCAACGTGCTGCCCTCCACCAAGGGCGCCCTATAGCGTTCGTTTTGCCAAGGAGTTCACATGATCGCGGTCGTCGATTATTGCAAGGGGAATTTGAAGAGCGTCCAGCGCGGGCTTGCTGCCGTAGGCGGGGAGGCGGAAATCGTTTCCGACCCCGCGCGTATTGCATCTGCCCAGGCCATCGTATTGCCGGGCGTGGGTGCGTTCGCCGACGCTTCCGCTTCCATGCTACAAAGCGGGCAGATGGAAGTCATTCGCGAGCGCATTGCCCAAGGCGTGCCGTTTTTGGGCATCTGCTTGGGTCTGCATCTGCTTTTCGCCGAGGGCACCGAAGGGGGCAACCCTACGGAACCTGGCTTGGGCGTCATCCCGGGTGTTGTGGATCGCATGCCCTCGCATGACGAGGCGGGCGCATTCTACAAGGTTCCCCACGTGGGGTGGAATACCATCGAACCCGTTCAAGGGGCCAATTGGGGTGACTGCCGCCTGCTTGCGGGCATTCCTGCGGGCGAGTACTTCTACTTCACCCACAGCTACATTGCCTGCGAAAACGACTGCACGGTTGCCATGACCCAGCATTCGGTTGCGTTCCCCAGCGTCGTGCAGCGTGGTAATGCGTATGGCGTGCAGTTCCACCCCGAGAAATCGTCGGATGCCGGCTTGGCCGTGCTCCGCAATTTCCTGAGCATCGTAAAGGAAGGATAGCCATGTACCTGCTTCCCGCCATCGACATTCTTGACGGTCGTGCTGTGCGCCTGGCGAAGGGTGACTACAATCGCGTGACGGTCTATAACGAGGACCCTGTTGAACAGGCCAAGCGCTTCGAAGACGCGGGCGCTACGTGGGTGCACGTGGTCGACTTGAACGGGGCGCGTTCGGGCAAGCAGGAGAATCTGGCCCTTATCGAGCGTATTGCCGAATCAACGTCGCTCAAGGTGGAAAACGGCGGCGGCGTTCGCGATATGGCTGCCGTGCAGCGCCTATACGATGCGGGTGTGAGTCGCGTGGTTCTGGGAAGCGCGCTGGTGGTCGACAAGGAGTTCGCCGAGCAGGCCATTGGCACGTTTGGCGATCTGCTGTGCGCGGGCATCGATGCGCGCGGTGGGGAAGTGGCCATCCAGGGTTGGCGCGAAGGCGCGGGCGTGCCTGCTGAAGAGCTGGTAGCCGAAGTGGCTGCCGCTGGGTTCAAGCACCTGGTGTACACCGACATTTCGCGCGATGGCATGCAGACGGGCATTGATGCATCAGCCTACGAACGTATGTCGCGCGTATTCGGCAACCCGGTCATCGCCAGCGGCGGCGTGACCAACATGGACGACCTGCGCAACCTTGCCCAGGTGGCACAGTCCATCGAGGGTGTTATCACGGGTCGTGCCGTATACGAGGGCACGCTTGGTGTTGCCGAGGCGCAATCATTCTGCGATGCCCTGTAGGGGCCAAGGTTCTGCTAGTTGCCGCGCTTCGGCGCATGGCTGTATACGGGAAGGAGCGACATGCTGGCGAAACGCGTGATTCCCTGCATGGACGTAAAAGACGGACGCGTCGTGAAGGGAGTGAACTTCGTGAACCTGCGCGATGCGGGCGACCCCATCGAGCTTGCCCAGCGTTACGACGAGCAGAAGGCCGACGAGGTCATTTTCCTGGATATCACGGCCACGCACGAGGGGCGTGCCACTACGGTGGCGCTGGCCAGCAGGGCTAGCGAAGAGCTGCACTTGCCGTATTGCGTGGGTGGCGGCTTCCGCACCGTTCAGGATATTCGCACGATGATTGCGGCGGGAGCCGACAAGGTGTCGGTGAACAGCGCAGCGGTGGAAGACCCCACGATCATTACGCGTGCGGCTGCGGCGTTTGGCAGCCAGGCCATTATTTGCGCCATCGACGCCAAGCAGGTGGCGGGCAACCCCAACAAATGGGAAGTGTACGTGCATGGCGGGCGCAAGAACACTGGCATCGACGCCGTGCAGTGGGCCCAGAAGGTTGCCGCATGTGGCGCGGGCGAGATTCTGCTTACCAGCATGGACCGCGATGGCAGCAAGGATGGCTTCGATATCCCTCTTACGCGGGCCATTGCGCGCGCGGTGGATATTCCCGTCATAGCCAGTGGTGGCGTGGGCACGCTCGAGCACTTTGCCGAGGGCATCATCGAAGGCGAAGCCGATGCCGTGCTCGCTGCGAGCGTCTTTCACTTCGGCACGTATACGGTGCGCCAGGTGAAGGAGTATCTGCGCTCCCAGGGCGTTCACGTACGCCTGTAGCCACGCGGTTCAATACATGCATATCATGAAAAAGGGCAGGCCATTGGGCCTGCCCTTCGCTTGCGTGTTGCGTTGGCGTGCTATTTCGCCTTGGCGTACCAGGCAACGCCTTCGTCGTGCCAGCCTAGGCGCACGAGCATATCGCGTTCGGTCGTGCTCGTGGTGAAGTTATGCGCGCCCGACTTGGCGTTGGGATTGTACTGGCGGTACAGGGGCACTCCCGACTCGCCTGCGCTATACCATCCCACACCCTCATAGCGCCAGCCCAGGCTCACGAGATGGTTTTTCTCTTCGGCCGAAAGGGTGTAGTGGTGGTCTCCGCCGTTCGGGTTGTACAGGCGATAGACGGCGCTGCCCGACGTGGGGGCAACCCAACCCTTGTCTTCCCAGTTCCATCCAGCCAACGTGAGGAATTCGGCCTCGTGCTGGCTTGCGGTGTAGAAGTGCTCACCCGAGTTCGGGTTGTACAGGCGGAACATGGTGCCCGAGGCATAGTTGCCCTGCAGGAATCGCATGTTTAGATCGGCTACATTCACGTCGGTGGTGTTGCCCGGAATGCCGGGAAGCTGGGCCATCGAGCTGTATTGCCAGATGCCGCAGCCATTGCTCGCCAGGCTGCTGAACTTGCCGCCGAAGGGCGTGGTGGCGTAGCCGTCTTGTCCGGGCGTGTAGTAGTCCTTGCTGTAATAGCGGGCGATCCACATCCAGTCGCTGCCCATATCGATTTCGGAAAGGTTGTCGGCCCACCACGAGCAGCTTGCATATACGCCCACTTCCCAGTAGCCGTTGCTCTGCAGCTCCTCGCGGAATGCGTCAACGATTTGCGCATAGGTGCTTCTGCTCAGGCCATTGGTGGTGTTGTCTTCCATGTCCAGATAGATGGGCAGGGAGAGTTCCTCGTACGTAATGCCCTGCTCACGGAGCTGACGCAGGACGTGCTGCGCCTCGTCACGTGCTTCGGTGGCGTTCGTGGCATACGAGTAGATGTATACGCCGAAGGGGATGTCGTTCTGTCGGACGCCGCGAATGTTGTTAGCCCATTGGCTGTCGTCTTGGGCTGAGGTGTTGTGCCCCCAGCCGCAGCGCACGATGGCGTAGCGCACGCGTGACTTGGCTTTGGCCCAGTCAATCGTCTTCTGGTGGTGGCTTACATCGATGCCGAACTTTACCAAGTCGGGAGACGTGGACTGCGCGGTGAGGCCGGAAACTTCGCCTACATCGAACGCGCCATCGTCGTCGGAGGCGCCAATGAGCTCGCCGTCGGAGTAGCGCCAGCTGTTTTCCAGGCCGTCCTCCTGGCTGGCCCATGCGGTGGAAGTGGTGGCAGCGAATACGAATGCAAGCGCGACCACGACCAGGGTCGCTTTGATGCCATGGATGATAGGTGCGTTTGAAGTGCGAGTCATATGGCCTGCTCAATGAATCTATGTAGGTCCCACTTTACCATGGAACGTATGTCCATGCATGGATTCGGCTAAGAGCGCATATGTTCGAATGGCTCGCTTCGCATGCGGGTTGCGAGCCCCGAAAAACCACCTGATGGGAGTATCGTTCTGCGGTATGATGATGCGAACGTTTTTCGATTGAAGGAGCACCCGTGGCAGTTCTATTTCCCTTTGTGTTTATCGCTTTCGTCTTCCTGCTCTTGTTCCTCAGCGGCATCTTTGTCGTTCAGCAGCAGCAGGAATACATCATCGAGCGCTTCGGGCGCTTCAACCGCACGGCCCTGCCCGGCCTGCATGTGAAGATCCCCTTCGTGGAGCGCATTGCGTCGAAGGTCGACCTTCGCACGCGTCAGACGGCCATGCAGATCGATGGCAAGACGAAGGACAACGTAACCATCACCATGACGGTGGCGGCGCAGTACCACGTGAACTACGATCGCGGTGCCGATCCCACCCAGAGTGGCGTGTTCCGCAGCTACTACATGCTGGCCGACCCCGAAGACCAGATGCGCGCCTACATCGCCGACGCCCTGCGTTCCGCCATCCCGAACTACGACCTCGACGCCGTGTTCGATAACAAGGACAGCATCGCCGCTGACGTGAACACCACGGTGGCTGCGCGTATGGTTGGCTATGGTTACGACCTCGTAAGCACCCTCATTACGTCCATTGGCCTTCCCGCCGACGTGGAAGCGTCCATGAACAAGATCAATTCCGCCCAGCGCGAGAAGGAAGCCGCCCAGGCGCTGGCCGATGCCGACCGCATCAAGGTCGTCGTCGAGGCTCAGGCCCAGGCCCAGGCCATGGAGGAGTCTGGCCGCGGTATTGCTGCGCAGCGTAAGGCCATCGCCGAGGGCATTGCCGGTTCGCTTGACGTCATTCGCGAATCGGGCGTTTCCACGACCGAGGCCAATCAGCTGTTCCTGTTCACCCAGTGGGCCGAGATGATGGGCGAGTTCGCCAAGAAGGGCAATTCCTCCACGGTGGTCCTTCCCAACGACTTCAACCAGACTTCCAGCATGTTCGAGCAGATGCTGGCAGCCAACAAGGCCGACGATAATCAGTAGGCTCGCATAGAGATTGCACGGCCGGGGTTGCGCATGCGCCCCGGCCGTTGTATTTCATGTATACCAAGTGCGAACCAGAATGCAGGAGGCATGCCGTGAACAAGGAAATCGACGCGCTCAACGTGGCCGACCTCACCTATAACGAGGCGGGGCTCATTCCCTGCATCGTGCAAGATGCCTCCACGAAGGACGTGCTCATGATGGCGTGGATGAACGCCGAAACGGTGCAGCGTACCCTCGACGAGCGTACGACCTGGTTCTTTTCGCGTAGCAGGAACAAGCTGTGGCACAAGGGCGAAGAGAGCGGCAACGTGCAGAGGCTCGTGGAGCTGCGCTATGACTGCGATGCCGATACGCTGCTTGCCCTGGTGGAGCCTGCGGGTCCCGCATGCCATACGGGCCAGAACAGCTGCTTCTATCGTTCGTTCGACCTGTAGTTGCGCATGCCCGCCAATCAGCAAGGTATTACGCCCGAAGCGGCTCTCAAGCGCCATTTCGGGTACGACGCGTTTCGCCCCAACCAGGCCGAGATCGTGCATGCCATCATGGCGGGGCGCGACGTGCTGGCCGTCATGCCCACGGGTGCGGGCAAGAGCGTGTGCTATCAAGTGCCTGCCGTGTGCCTGGGTGGGTATGCCCTAGTGGTATCGCCCCTCATATCGCTTATGAAAGACCAGGTGAATTCCCTGGAGCAGGCGGGCATTGCAGCGGCATTCGTAAACAGCTCCATTTCTCCGCTTGCCCAACGTGATACCCTGAAGGCCGTGGAAGCGGGTCTCGTTCGCCTGCTCTACATTGCCCCCGAGCGCCTGTCGCGCGATGACTTCCGAGCGTTTTGCGCCCAGTGCCCGCCAGCGTTGGTGGCCATCGACGAGGCGCATTGCATCAGCCAGTGGGGGCAGGATTTCCGGCCCGATTACCAGCACATTTCTTCGTTCGTGGAAGAGCTGCCCACGCGTCCCGTCGTGGCGGCGTTTACTGCCACGGCTACGCGCCAGGTGCGTGACGATATTCGCGAGAGCCTGCAGCTGCGCGATCCCCTGCAGATCACGGCAAGCTTCGATCGCCCTAACTTGCATTTCTCGGTGAAGCGTCCCACGGGTTCCAGCGGTCCGAAGAGCAAGGACGGCATGCTGCGCAAAATCGTGGAAGAGCACGAAGGCCAGGTGGGCATTGTCTACTGCATGTCTCGCAAGGCGGTGGAAGAGGTGTGCGATACCTTGAATAGCTGGGGGTATTCCGCCACGCGCTACCATGCCGGCCTGGGCGATCGTGAACGCCGCGCCAACCAGGAGGCGTTCGTGTACGACCGCGCCCAGATCATGGTGGCCACGAATGCGTTTGGCATGGGCATCGACAAGAGCAACGTGAACTTCATCGTTCACTACAACATATCGCTCGACCTGGAGAGCTATTACCAGGAAGCCGGCCGTGCGGGCCGCGATGGCGAGCCCGCCGATTGCATTCTGCTGTACGCGCCCAAGGACGTGCGAACGGCTGAGTTCCTCATTAACGCGGGATATGGCGAGCAGCCGGGCATCGATGGCCCCACGCGTGCCGAACTGCTCAAGCGCGCAAAGCGCCGCCTGAAGATGATGACGTTCTACGCCACCACGCAGGATTGCCTGCGCAAGTTCATTTTGAACTACTTTGACGAGGAAGCCCCAGGGTATTGCGGGAGCTGCGGCAATTGCGAGACGCAGTTCGAAGAGCGCGACGTTACGGTCGAAGCGCAGAAGATCATCAGCTGCGTGTATCGCCTGCAGCAACGGAACCGTACGGTGGGGAAGAGCACCATCGTCGACATCCTGCGTGGTTCGAAGGCTCAGAAGATGACGCTTGGCGGCTTCGATACGCTTTCCACGTATGGCATCATGCGCGATGAGGGCACGCGTCACATTCGGTTCATCCTTGATGCGCTCGTCGAGCGCGGCATTCTGGCTCAGGTCGACATTCGCGATGGGCAGTTCCAGGTGGTGCAGGCCACGCCGCAGTCGGCGGAATTCCTGCGCAGCCATCAGCGCTTCAGCTTGAAGGTTCCCAAGGAAAACGATCTCGATCGCGACCGCAAACGCATGCGCGAAGGACGTCCGGGTCCGGTGGGTACGCCCCGCAACAGGGGATATGCCGAATCTCCGGCCAACCCCGAGCTCTTCCGCAAACTCAAGGAGCTGCGCGCCGACATTGCTGCGGAAGCGGGCATTCCCGCCTACGTGGTATTCAGCAACCACACGCTTCACGATATGTGTCGCAGGATGCCCCATGACGAGGCGGAACTGCTGGAGGTGAGCGGCGTGGGCCAGGTGAAGGCCGACCGCTATGGCGCCGACTTCCTGGAGGTCATCAACGCAGCGCGTGAGTAGCGCTATTGCTTCGCGCCCTGCTCGATGACGTCGTGCAGGCTCTGGCGGTCGTATACGCCAATCTTGCGATACAAGTTCGATACGTGATGTTTCACCGTGCCGTTGGCAATGACCAGTTCCTTGGCGATGTAGGGAATGCTGCGGCCGCGTGCCAGCAGCCTGAGCACTTCGCTTTCGCGATTGGTAAGGCCGAACGCTTGGGCGATGTTTTCGCAGCGCTCGTCAAGCGAAACGGTGGCGGCGTGCACGGGAAGCGTGCGGTATAGCTTCATGAGGTCGGATTGCGTGAACACGAGCGAGCCAACGATGATGGCAATGATTGCGCAGGTGAGGATGGTGTCGTGCATCCAGTCACCGTTGGTAAGCAGGTAGACCATCATCTCGTGTGCGGCTATGGTTCCCACGGCGGTGCCGATGCGCGTGGCAAAGACGGCCAGTGCGAAATAGCGTACGGGTGGCTTGCGCATGCGGAATGCTAGGTCGGTGGATACGAGCATGACGAGCATGTCGAGTGCATAGATGCCCACCATCACCAGGCCGTTGCCCACGTTGGCCATCAGCTCGGGTGCGATTACGATCATGATCAAGCCGCACGATATGGAGGGCACGATGATGCGGTAGAGCGCCACGGGCTCGATGGAGGGCGGGAACACGATGGTGGAAACGAGCACGGCGGCCAGGAGAAGCCCTGCTGCCAGGGCCGATGCGCCGATGCTTCCCCCGCCTTGCGTATCCAGATAGGGAAAGATCGCCTGGGTCGTACCCCAGACGATGCTCAGCAGCACCAAGGGTACGAAGATGAATGCCGACGGCTTCGACTCCATCTCGAACTGGGTTTGCGCTGCTTCGCGTTTCGGTTCGTTGCGCGAAAGGTACAGGACCAGAAGCGACGCGGTGGGCATGATGGCCAGCAGCGGCGCACCCAGGGCGTTGGGAACGCTTAGAACGGCGAAGAACAGCACGAATGCGAATACGTAGGACGCCATGAGGCACCGTGCGACGCGGCCCATGGCCAGCGTGCTCCAGAATTCGCCCCACATGGCCAGCAGCAGGGCATTGCCTAGCGAAAAGCAGATGACGCTTGCGACGAACACTACGTAGGCGGACGTTCCTGAAAGCAAGCCGGCCGCAACGAGGCCCAGCGAACCGCCCGTGGCGAGAAATGCGCACACGCCGTAGCACGGAATATTGCCCACCAAGGGCATGATCTTCTTGGGCAGGAAGGCCACGGCAAGGTATCCCAGCGCGGTGGCCACCATCACGAAGGCGAGGGGTCCCGATCCTTCGGTGTTATGCAGCGGAAGCATGTTCGAGCACATGGCGATCATCCACCATGCTTGCCAGAAGCCAAGTCCGATAAACGTTAGGAGCGATCCATTCGCTCGTGGGCGTGGTGCCATACATTCCTCCCTTGCGACGGAGATAATCGATCTCTCGCGGGCGTCCCTCCCGTCCGCGCGCTGTCGCGTGGGGCACATTCTACCCCACGCGCGCGTAAAGAGGGCCCAATTCACGCAATGGCCTATGGGCCGAAACGGTTCATTTTTGGGAATGGGCTGCTCTAGCCCATAGTTTTGTATATGCGCCGATCCTATGATTCAGGGCGTGCCGCGGGGAGCGGCATGCGCATCGGCGGGAGGCCCCTGCGCTTTTCCGACATAGGAGGGAATATATGACGAAGGACATTTCTCGTCGCGGTTTTCTGACCGGCGCGGCGCTTACGGGCGTTGCTGCCGCCGCGGCATCTCTCACGGGATGCGGCAACACGAAGTCGCGCAGCGAAGAGGCTGCTGCGACGGCGGGTTCCGCCACGAGCGGCTACGAGTGGGAAACTGCTCCCGAGCCCATTACCGATATCGCCAAGACGGTTAACACCGACATCCTGGTTATCGGTGCTGGCATTTCCGGTTGCGCATGCGCTTGCGCCGCAGCCGAAAAGGGCGGTCAGGTAACCGTCGTCGAAAAGACCAGCAGCTGGAACGGCCGTGGTGGCGGTTTTGGTGCCATCAAGTCCCGTTACCTGGACGAGCTGGGCATCAAGGTCGACAAGGTCAACGCCAAGCAGCACTGGATCGCTCAGTGCGCCAGCCGCGCGAACGAAGACCTCATCGTGAAGTTCTTCAACAATTCCGAGGAAGCCAGCAACTGGCTCCTCGACAAGGCAGAGGCAGCTGGCTGCTCCGTCATGGTTGGCGCATTCTACAGCCATGACGACGTATACGCCGAGCAGCCTGGCTATCACATGGTCATGGCTCCCGAAGGCAGCGGCATGAAGTCCACGGGTTTCGTGGGTGCCGAGCTCCTCTACAACGACGCCGTGAAGGCGGGTGCGGAATTCGTGTTCGATTCCCCGGCCGAACAGCTCGTTACCGAGAGCGGCAAGGTCACGGGTGCTATCTGCAAGACCAAGGAAGGCTACGTGCAGTACGTCGCCAAGAAGACCGTCCTGTGCACCGGTGACATCGGCGGCAATCGCGACATGTGCGAAGCCTATGCTCCCATCTGCATCGACTACGGCTTCGATCGTTCCCAGTACACCCCGGTGGGCGTGAACACGGGCGACGGCCACAAGATGGGCATGTGGGCTGGCGCTCAGCTGCAGGATCTGCCCCTGCCCACGATGATGCATCCGCAGGCGTTCTGCTGGTTCCATGGCCCGTTCCTGTTCGTGAACGACAACGGCGAGCGCTTCATGTGCGAAGACACCTGGGTACAGGGCAAGTCCCTGGCCATCAACCGCCAGCCCAACGGCGAGGCTTGGTCGATCTTCGACGCCAACTGGCAGACCGACCTGGTGAACGGCCTTCCCTATGGTGGCGGCATGTTCTGGGATAGCTTCCGCCCCTATGGCAGCGACCTTTCCCTGGCTCCCGCATACTTCGAGACCCAGATCCCCACGTACATCGAGGCTGGTATGGCATATCAGGCCGATACGCTGGAAGAGCTGGCCAAGAAGATCGGCTGCGATGCCAAGACGTTCTCCGCTACCGTCGAGCGCTACAACGGCATGTGCGAAGCGGGCGAGGACACCGACTACTACAAGAAGCCGGTCTTCCTCACGCCCGTGAAGCAGGGGCCCTTCTATGCTCTGAAGGTTGGTCCCGCGCTGCTCACCGTTACGGGCGGCCTGAAGGTCAACACCGACTTCCAGTGCCTGGGCGAAAATGGCGCTCCCATCGATGGCCTGTACTGCCTGGGCAACGTGATGGGCGACGTGAACGCCGTTGACTACCCCATCAACGTGGCTGGCAACAATCATGGCCGTTGCATCACCTACGGCTACCTGCTGGGTCACGACCTGGCCAAGGCGTAAGCCGTATAAATAGTTCTCACCGCGTATCAACGCGTTGGGGAAACCCCTCCCGTGAAAGGGCGGCATGCATGTTCGCATGTCGCCCTTTCCATATGGCGCATATTGCGATGCCCTCTCGTTCTTTTGTGAAAGGGGATGCAACTCGTTCGCGTAATGCGCTACACTGCGATGCACAAATGAATACCAAAGGCTATGACGAAGACAGCGCCGCGGTACGTGCGAACGCAGAGAAGGGCCCCTTGGCTGAAAGGGCCCGGCAGCATACGCGGTGATTCCCTTTACCAGCCGCATGGGTGAACGCGCACGCAAGTAGGTCATGCCGGTAGCCTCCGTTATCGGGCGTACAAGTGGGTGGGCAGCATGTCCGCCAACCAGGGTGGTACCGCGAGAGCCCCTTCTCGTCCTTGGAAGCAAGGATGGGAAGGGGCTCGTTTCGTGAAAGGAGACATGCATGGCAGTCGTTGATGAACTCGTTGCCCTGCAAGCCGAATCGCTGGCGGCAATCGAAGCTGCTTCCGACACGGCGGCGCTCGAGCAGGTGCGCGTGAGCGTTCTGGGCAAGCAGGGTAGCCTGACGGGCTATCTGCGTGGCATGGGCCAGGTGCCCAAGGAGCAGCGTGCTGAAGTGGGCAAGACGCTCAATGTCGTGCGCAATGCGGTAGAAGGCGCCCTGGAGGCGAAGAAGGCAGACCTGAGCCGCGCCGAACTGGAGGCGAAGATGGAAGCGGGCGCCGTGGACATCACGCTTCCCGGTCGCGCGCAGCAGGTAGGCACGCGTCATCTTATCAGCCGCATTACCGACGAGATCGCCGATATCTTCATGGGCATCGGCTATTCGGTGGCCAGTGGCACCGAAGTCGAGAGCGACTACTACAACTTCGAAGCGCTCAACACGCCCGCCGACCATCCGGCGCGCGGCATGCAGGACACCTTCTACGTGGTGGATCGTTCCGGCGACACCGCGGCTGTGCGTGGCGAGAGCGACGTTCTCCTGCGCACGCAGACCAGTGGCGTGCAGGCTCATGTGATGGAGCAGCAGAAGCCGCCCATCTACATCATTGCTCCCGGCAAGGTGTACCGTCGCGACGTGGCCGACCCCAGCCACCTTCCCCAGTTCAACCAGATCGAGGGCCTGGTAGTCGATAAGGGCATCACCTTTGGCGACCTGAAGGGCACCATCGATTACTTCTGCAAGCAGATGTTCGGCGAAGACCGCAAGACGCGTCTGCGCCCGCATTACTTCCCCTTCACCGAGCCTTCTGCGGAAGCCGACGTAAGCTGCGGCATCTGCCATGGCGAAGGCTGCCGCTTCTGCAAGGGCACGGGCTGGGTGGAAGTGCTCGGCTGCGGCATGGTCGACCCGAACGTATTCGGGTATGCCGACATCGACCCCGAAGTGTATTCCGGCTTCGCTTTCGGCATGGGCGTCGAGCGCATCGCATGTCTGAAGTACAACGTGCCTGACTTGAGGATGCTCCTCGAAGGCGATATGCGCTTCCTCCGTCAATTCTAGCGGCACGAGAGGCGCTCCGGGCTACGGTCGTTGGGCATATAGCCAACTCCCTTCGCCCGTCGGGCCTCTCGCGCTCGCTAGAATTGCCGGAGTCTCCGGCAGTCGGGTCGCGGGGTTGTTTGGTCCCGCTCGGCCCTGCGGGCCTTCGGCTACGCGGGGTGCGGGGTTTCCGATCCGGCTCGGCCCTGCGGGCCTTCGCCTTTGCGGGCGCGGGGTTCGGATCCCGCTCGGCCCTGCGGGTCTTCGGCTACGCGGGGTGCGGGGTTTGGGTCCCGCTTGGCCCTTCGGGCCTTCGGCTTGCCGGGCTGGAGTGCTTGGCAAGGTAGCGGAAGGGGAGTCATCGGACTTTCGTTCCCAAAACAAGTAAACGTGATTGCTTCTGGTAAAGGAAGATGCACATGAAAGTAAGTTTGAAATGGCTGTCGCAGTACGTGGACGTGCCCGCCGATACGAAGGCGCTGTGCGACAAGCTCGATCTTACGGGCACGGGCGTCGAGGGCGTGGAAGAGCGCGCTGGCGGCTTTACGGGCGTCTACATTGGCGAAATCGTAGGCAAGGTGCCCCATCCGAACAGTGATCATATGTTCATCACGCAGGTGAACGTGGGCGAGCGTAATGTCAATGCGCAGGGCGAGCCCGAGCCCCTGCAGATCGTCTGCGGCGCGCAGAACTTCAACGAGGGCGACCGCGTTCCCGTTGCCATGATTGGCGCAGAGCTCCCCGTGGGCAAGATCAAGAAGAGCAAGCTGCGTGGCGAAGTGAGCATGGGCATGAACTGCGGTCCGCGCGACCTGGGCTTCGAGGGCGATAACTACGGCCTCATCATCCTGCCCGAAGACGCGCCCCTGGGTATGGATTACGCCCAGTACGCCGGCCTGTCCGATCGCGTGCTCGATCTGGAGATCACGCCGAATCGCCCCGACTGCCTTTCTATGGAGGGCATGGCGCGCGAGATGGGCGCCATGTATCGTGTGCCCGTGAAGGACGCTACTGAGGGCTTCGAGCTTGTCGAGTCTGCTCCGGCTACCGATTCCCTGGTGGAAGTCGAAGTGGCCGATGCTTCTCGCTGCCCGCGCTACACGGCCCGCGTCATTCGCAACGTGAAGGTGGGTCCCAGCCCCGAATGGCTGGCGGAGCGCATTACCGCTGCTGGTGCGCGCCCCATCAACAACGTCGTCGACATTACCAACTACGTGCTGTTCCTGCTGGGCCAGCCGCTGCATGCGTTCGATTTCGACAAGGTTGCCGCCAGCGGTAAGGCTCACATCGTTGTGCGCGCTGCCGAAGATGGCGAGAAGCTCACCACGCTCGACGGCGAAGAACGCGAACTCACCAACGACATGACGGTCATCGCTACGCCCGAGCGCGCCATTGCGCTTGCTGGCGTTATGGGCGGTCTGGAAACCGAAGTCTCTGAGGAAACCACCACGGTGCTGCTCGAGGCTGCCACCTTCAGCCCCGCGCATACCAGCCGCACGAGCCGCAACTTGGGCCTCATCAGCGAATCGAGCATGCGCTACGAGCGTCGCGTCGACAATGCGACTATCGCCCGCAACGCCGATTTCGCCGCTGCGCTCATTGCCCAGGTTTGCGGTGGCGAGGTTTCGGAAGGCCTGGTCGACCAGTGGCTTCAGAAGACCGAACCCCACACCCTTACGTATCGTCACGACCGTTGCCGTCAGATGATGGGTGCTGACATTCCTGCCGAGGAAGCCGTCGACATCCTCGAGCGCCTGGGTTGTGCGGTCGCGCTTTCCCAGGATGAGACGTACACGGTTTCCGTGCCCACGTTCCGCCCCGACCTCGAGCGCGAAATCGACCTCTACGAAGAGGCCCTGCGCCTCTATGGCATGGAAAAGGTGCCCGGCACGCTGCCTGGCGGTCGTGGCCGCATTGGCAAGCGCACCTGGGAAGAGCAGGTTACGGCGAAGCTGCATCTCACGATGCGCGCTAGCGGCGTAAACGAGACGCAGACGTATGCGTTCGCCAACCCCACGGACATGGAGCGCCTGCGCATGGTTCCCGCCGAGGGCGAGGAGGCCGTGGAGCTCATCAATCCCATCAACGCCGACCAGTCGGTCATGCGTCAGAGCCTTATCCCCGGTCTGCTGCGTAGCGTTGCCTACAACCAGAACCATGGCGTTGCCAACATCCAGTTGTACGAGGTGGGCAATGTGTTTGCTGCCCACGAGGGTCGCAAGCTGCCCCGTCAGCGTACGAAGATCGCCTGCGTGCTTGCGGGTGCAATGACGGCTGATGGCTGGAATGTCGCAGCGCGCCCGTTTGATTTCTTCGACGGTAAGGGCATTCTGGAAAACATCGTTCGTGAGCTGGCGCTGCCCAAGGCTCGCTTCAAGGCGCTTGACGCGGAAGCTGCTCCGTTCCTGCAGCCGGGCCGTGCGGCAGAGCTGCAGGCAGGTGGCGCTCAGGTTGGTTGGGTTGGCGAGATCCATCCCCTGGCTGCTGATGCCTTCGAGGCGAATGCCCCCGTGGTTGCCTTCGAGCTCGACCTGGAAACCCTGGTGAAGGTCGCCCGCTTCGAGCGTGAGACCGAGGCCGTTCCCGAGTTCCCGCCTGCGTCCATCGACGTGGCATTCGTGGTTGACGAGGCCGTGACGTGCGAGAGGCTCATGCAGTGCATGACGAGCGCTGGTGGCAAGCTGCTGGGCAGCGCGCATCTGTTCGACGTGTATCGCGACGAAGAGCGCCTGGGTGCTGGCAAGAAGTCCATGGCCTTTGCTCTGGAATATCGCGCGGCCGACCATACGCTTTCCGGTGAGGAAATCGAGAAGGCCCATAATCGCCTGGTCAAGAAGGTTTGCGCTGCCACGGGCGCTGAAGTTCGCAGCTAGCGAACCGTTCCATACGCCTTGTGCGCCCTGCTCCCGCATCACGGGGGCAGGGCGTTTTGCATTGGGGCATAGAAAAGGCGCTGGGGTTTCCAGCGCCTTGAATGGGACGGCTCTGCGCCGCCTCTTGCTTGTGTCGCTATGCGCCTAGTCGCAGATCTCCACGAGGGTGATTTCGAAGTTCAGCGCCTGGCCGGCGAGCTCGTGGTTCATATCGAACGTCACGATGCCGTCTTCCATGGAAACGACCTTCACGGGGAAGGGCTGGCCGCCAGGGCCCTGCATATACACGGTCTGGCCAACGGGAAGCTGGTCGGCGTTGGGGATCTGGTCGGCGGGGACCTTCTGCACCAGCTGCTCGTCGCGTTCGCCATAGGCCTGGTCAGCGGGGATGTGAACCGTCTTGGTCTCGTCCTTTTCCATGTCCTTTACGGCGGCGTCGAAACCGGGGATCATCTGGCCAGCCATGCACGTGAACTCAATGGGTTCGCCGCGCTTTACGCTGGAGTCGAATTCGGTACCATCGTCGAGCGTGCCGACGTAATGCACTTTAACGCGCTTGCCCTCGTTGCTCATGGGGCATCCTTTCTGTCTGGGGTGCGGGTTTCGTTCCCGCATGGTGGCTAAGTCTAGCGTACTTTACGCACAATGGGTACCTTGTCCCCTCCTTTGCGCATACTCGGTGAATACTCCGTGGCGACGAAAAACACTCCTGGACTTTGTGCTATATTCCCCACACTGCATAAAACAGTGCAAATATATAAAAATCTTGCATAATGAAGGAGGTTCAAGAATGGTTTTTAAAGCTGGCGTAGTTGGCGCAGCGGGGTTCGCGGGGGTCGAACTCGTCCGACGAATCATCGAGCATCCTTCATTCGAACTCAGCATTATAACGAGCGATTCCGATGCGGGGCAGTCGCTTGCAAGTGTGTACCCGGCATTCGCGGGAATTACCGACATTGCGTTCTCCCGTCACGATGACCCTGCTCTCGAAGGGCTCGACGTTGCGTTTCTTGCCGTTCCGCATACGGCTTCGCTTGCGGTCACGCCGCGCCTCATCGCCGCCGGCGTTACGGTCATCGATCTTTCCGCCGACTATCGCCTGAAAGATCCCGACCTCTACGAGAAGTGGTACGGCGTGCCCCATACGTCAACGGAGCTGCTTGCCCAGGCTGCCTTTGGCTTGCCCGAGCTGGCAGCGGGGGAACTGCAGCAGGCCGCCCAGCTTCACGCGCAGGGCAAGGCCGCGCTGGTAGCGTGTGCGGGTTGCTATCCCACGGCCAGTTCGCTCGCCGCGTTTCCCGCGGTGCATGCCGGCATCGTCGAGGGCGTCATCAACGTTCACGCGGTCTCGGGCGTCACAGGTGCGGGCAAGAAGCCTTCGTCGCGTACGCATTACTGCCATGCTAGCCAGGGCGCGGAGGCGTACGGCGTGGGAACGCATCGTCACACACCTGAAATCGAGCAGATTCTCTCGGCTCCGGGGCGCGTTATGTTCGTCCCGCACCTGGTGCCCATGAATCGCGGCATTCTCTCCACGGTCAGCATGCAGGTGGCTTCTGCCGCGAGCGATTTTACGCTTCAGGTGGCGCATCAGCTGTATGCCGATTTCTACGCTGCGAGCCAGTTCGTGACGGTGTTGCCCTTGGGCAGCCAGCCTCACACCAGTAGCGTTGCGGGCACGAACAATGCGCATATTGGCGTGGGCTATCGTGCGGAAACGCGCAGCCTGGTGGTTACGTGCGCCATCGACAATTTAGGCAAGGGTGCAGCCGACCAGGCTATTCAGTGCGCAAACATCGTATTTGGGCTGTCAGAGGGCGAAGGCCTTTCGTCTGTGGCCCTTCCCGTGTAGGAGCAAATCATGGATTGTATTGAACTTAGCACCATTGAAGACGGAAGCGTGGTAAGCGCCGCGGGCTTCCGTGCGGCGGGTTTGCATGCGGGCTTCCGCAAGAACCCGCAGCGCTACGACGTGGCCCTGCTGGAAGCCGACGAGCTGTGCGTCGTAGCTGGCACGTTCACGCAGAATGTGTTTTGCTCGGCTCCCGTTCAGGTGTGCAAGGCTCGCCTGGGCAACCGTGGGTATGGCATGGCTCGCGCTGTCGTTATCAACTCGGGCATTGCCAATGCCGCCACGGGCCCCGAAGGCCTGCGCCGTGCGCGCAAGTCGGCGCGTATCGTGGCGGGTGCGGTAGGCTGCGCCGAAGACGACGTGCTTGTGGCCTCCACGGGCGTCATTGGCGTTCAGCTTCCCATGGAGCCGTACAAGAATTACGCGGCTCAGCTGCATGAAAGCGCATCGGCGTCCGCCCAATCGGGTCATGATGCCGCGCGCGCCACCATGACCACCGATACGCATCCCAAGGAATACGCGGTCAGCTACGTAAGCTCCGCTCCGGGGCTCCAGGGCGTCACGTTCACCGTTGGCGGCATGGCGAAGGGCTCGGGCATGATCATGCCGAACATGGCTACCATGATTTCGTGCATCACCACCGACGCTCCCTTGTCGGGCCCCGTTGCCCATCAGGTCCTGCTCGACGTGGTGAACCAGACGTTCAACAAGGTCACCGTCGATTCCGACACTTCCACCAATGACACGTGCCTTCTGCTTGCCAGTGGTAAAGCTGCTCCATCTGCCATGGCCGAATTCACTCAGGATTCGCAGGCGCTGGCCGAGTTCCGCAGCGCTCTGCTTGCCGTGTGCACGTGGCTTGCCCGCGATATGGCTCGCGATGGCGAAGGCGCTTCCAAACTGGTCACGGTGAACGTTTCCGATGCGGCGAACAATGCCGATGCCGACGAAGTCGCTCGTTCCATCGCCAATTCGCCCTTGGTGAAAACGGCCATCTATGGGCATGATGCCAACTGGGGCCGCATTGCCGCGGCTGCGGGCAAGACGCATGCCGCGTTCCAACAGGAAGACGTCAACATTGCCATCATGGGCATGCCGGTGTGCCAGGCAGGCCTCCCTGTGAAGTTCAGCGAGGAAGAGGCGCTCGCGCGCTTCGAGGAGCCCGAAATTGTCATCGATGTGGACCTGGGCTCGGGCGATGCCGCTACCACGGTCTGGACCTGCGATTTCACGCACGAATACATTACGATCAACGGAGATTACCGCTCATGAAGTTTGCGAAGGACACTCAGCTGCGTGCCAATCTGCACGCCGATGCGGAAACGCTGGCCGAGGCGCTTCCCTGGATCAAGGAAGCCACGGGCAAGACCGTGGTCATCAAGTACGGTGGCAGCGCCATGGAAGACCCCGAGCTTCGCGCGAAGGTCATGAGCGATATCGTCCTGCTGAAGATCATTGGCCTGAACCCCGTGCTCGTGCATGGCGGTGGCAAGGCCATCAACAAGGCGTTCGAGCGCTATGCCTTTCCCGTCGAGTTCAAGGATGGCCTGCGCGTTACGTCGCCCGAAGCCATGGACGTCGTGCGCATGGTACTCGTAGGCGAGGTCAATCAGAATCTCGTGCGCGATTTGAACGAACACGGCAACCTGGCCGTTGGCGTATCCGGTGGTGATGGCGGTACCATCGTCGCCCGTCAGCTTGCGCCGGAGTACGGTCGCGTGGGCGAAATCGTGCAGGTGAATGTTGAATACCTGAACGCGCTCATCGAAAAGGACTACATTCCCGTGGTGGCTGGCGTGGCCCAGGGCCTCGACGGTGGCTATTACAACATCAACGCCGACGTGGCGGCTGGAGCTATTGCTGGCGCTATCGGGGCGCATAAGTTCATTGCCCTCACCGACGTCGATGGCGTGTATTACGACTACCCGAATCGCGATTCGCTCATTTCCAATATGACGCGCGACGAGGCGCGCGCGATGGTCCAGAGCGGCTCTATCGACACGGGCATGATTCCCAAGCTAAAGAGCTGCATCGATGCGCTCGATGCGGGCGTCATGCGCGCACATGTCATCAATGGCAAAACGCCCCATGCGCTCTTGCTCGAGCTGCTTACCAACACGGGCGTGGGCACGGTCATTCACGGAACCGAGGAAAGCTACGAACGGGAAATGCATCCGCTGGGCGCGTTCGCTTCCAAGCTTTCGGTTAATCAATAACGCAATCCAAGGAGGAATCCATGTCTCTGGAGGAACAGAAGCAGCTTGAGTCCGAATACGTGATGGGTACGTTCGCCCGCAAGCCCGTCTGCCTGGTGGAAGGTCAGGGCATGCACGTTGCAGACGATGCCGGTCGCGATTATCTCGACTTCATCGGCGGCATTGGCGTATGCAGCTTGGGGCATTGCCATCCTGCGGTGGTCGCGGCCGTGCAGGAACAGGCTGGCAAGCTCATGCATGTGAGCAACTACTACTACATCGAAAAGCGTGGGGAAGTGGCAAAGCTCCTTTCCGATGCGTTGAACTATGTGCCTGCGGGCGAAAGCGCATCCGCCGAACAGTGGAAGACGTTCTTCGCGAACTCGGGCGCCGAAGCGAACGAGTGCATGATGAAACTTGCTCGCCTCTATGCCCGCGTAAAGGGAAATGGCGGCACCACCATCGTCACGCTCGACGGTAGCTTCCATGGCCGCACCATGGAAACGCTTGCTGCTACGGCCCAGCCTGCCAAGCAGGAGAGCTTCCAGCCCTTGCCCGGCGGTTTCGTGCACGTGAAGCCCAACGATGCTCAGGCTCTGCGCGCTATGTTCGATCAGCTGGGTTCAGAGATCTGCGCATTCATGTTCGAGCCCATTCAGGGCGAGAGCGGCGTGCATCCCTGCGAACCGGAATATCTTCAG
This sequence comes from Denitrobacterium detoxificans, assembly GCF_001643775.1. NCBI lineage: Bacteria > Bacillati > Actinomycetota > Coriobacteriia > Eggerthellales > Eggerthellaceae > Denitrobacterium > Denitrobacterium detoxificans. The sequence goes on from NZ_CP011402.1 coordinate 459,431, forward strand.
CTTGCGCAGGAGCTGTGCCGTGAAGTGGGTGCGCTCATGATCGCCGACGAAGTGCAGACGGGCGTCTATCGTACGGGCACGCCGTTCGCGTTCCAGCAGATGGGAATCCAGCCCGACATCGTGTCTATCGCCAAGGGCATTGCCGACGGTTTCCCCATGGGGGCATGCGCTGCTCGTGCCCAGGTGGCCGACGCGTTCAATCCCGGCGACCATGGCTCTACGTTTGGCGGCAGCAACCTGGCCATCGCCGCTGCTTGCGCCACGCTGAGCGAGCTTGCCGCGGGCACATTCACGGAAAGCGTGCCTCGCGTGGGCGCCTATCTGAAGGAACGTCTGGCGCAGCTTCCCGCCGTTACGCAGGTGCGGGGTAGGGGCCTTATGGTTGCATGCGATATCGCCCAGCCGCTCGAAGCTCCTGCGGTGGTTCAAAGTGGCCTTGCGCAAGGCTTGCTCCTGAATGCCACGGGCCTGCATACCCTTCGTTTCCTGCCTCCCTTGGTATGCTCTGAGCAGGAAATAGACACGCTTATGGAAAAACTAGGCGTGATTATGCAGATTTGTGGCTAGGGTTACTTTTTTCTGCTAAAGTACGTGCATGTTGCGTTTGAAGTCGTGTTTTATGCATACTTAAGCGCAACATGCTTAGTATTATTGGATATAGGCAACGTAAATTTTCATTTTAGGTGAATTAGGAAGTCATGAAGAAGCGCACTCAAAGGCACGAGGTTATTCGCGAAATCGTTCGCGATAATAACATTCGTACGCAGCGCGACTTGGCTGAAAAGCTCCAGGAAGCTGGTCATGACTGCACGCAGGCTACCATTTCCCGCGACATCACCGATATGGAACTGCTTAAATCCAAGGAAGGCTTCTACGTTCTCCCCGAAGACATGCGTCTTCAGCACATGGTTGTTGAACTGGTAGAAGAAGTCTACACGGCTGGTTATCTGGTTATCGTGCGCACCTTCCCGGGTGGCGCTGCAGGCGTCGCTGGCGCCATCGATAACGCTGGCCTCAATGGTTCGCTCGGCACCGTTGCCGGCGACAACACCATCATGATCGCAGCTCGTACGCCCGAAGATGCTCTGAACATCAAGGCCGAGCTCGACGGTCTCCGACGACGTTAGTCGTCTACTTCTGTTTGGGCTGAAAGCCCGCCTCCATCCCCTGTATAGCCATAGGCATATCGCTGCCTTCTATGCACTCTAGCTACCCGTATGCCCAGGTAGCACTCAAATCGTATTCAAAAAAATGAATATATGCAGCGAAAGCTGCGAAAGGATTGATTGTCATGACCAAGGAAAAAGTTATTCTCGCGTACTCGGGTGGCCTCGACACCTCCTGCTGCATCAAGTGGCTTCAGGTTGCCATGAACCTCGACGTCATCGCTGTTGTGGGCGAAGTTGGCCAGGAGCATGACGGCCTGGAAAAGGTGAAGGCGAAGGCCCTGCGCATGGGCGCTATCGACTGCATCGTCGCGGACATGCGGGACGATTTCGCCGACAACTTCCTTACGAAGGCCATTGCGGCGAACGCCATGTACGAGAACAAGTATCCGCTGCTCTCCGCCCTGTCCAGGCCCGCTATCGCAAAGTATCTGGTGCAGGCCGCCCATACGTATGGCGCAAAGTACGTGGCTCACGGCTGCACGGGCAAGGGCAACGACCAGGTGCGCTTCGAGAACAGCATCGCCATGCTCGACCCCACGCTTACCATCCTCGCTCCGGTAAGGGACTGGGAGTTCAACACCAGGCCCCAGGAAATGGAATGGGCGGCCGCTCACGGTGTGGAAGTTCCCACCACCAAGGCCTCTCCGTATTCCATCGACGATAATCTGTTCGGCCGTGCCATCGAATGCGGCATCCTCGAGGACCCCTGGGCGGAGCCTCCTGCGGACATCTACACCATGACGGTCGACCCGCAGGATGCCCCCGATGCTCCCGAGTATGTGGACATCGACTTTGAGCAGGGTGTTCCCGTAGCCATCAACGGCAAGAAGATGTCCATGAAGGACATCGTCATGGACATGAACGAAATCGCCGGTCGGAATGGCTATGGCCGCATCGACATGGTTGAGAACAGGCTCGTGGGCCTGAAGAGCAGGGAAGTGTACGAGTGCCCCGCAGCTCTGGCGCTCATCATGGCTCATAAGGGCCTGGAAGACCTCTGCCTCGAGCGCGAGGTGCTGCACGCCAAGCTCGATCTCGAGCAGAAGTGGGCGGTTTCGGTGTACTACGGCGAGTGGTTTGGCCCGCTCAAGCAGGCTATCGACGCGTTCATGGCGAACACGCAGCAGTGCGTGACGGGTACCGTGAAGCTGAAGTTCTACAAGGGCAATTGCACCGTGGTCGGCCGCAAGAGCGAGTACTCGCTGTACAACCCCTCTTTGGCCACGTATTCCGAGGGCGACACGTTCAATCACAAGGCTGCTGCTGGCTTCCTCGAGATCAACGGTCTGTCCGCGCGCAACTGGGCTGCCAATAGGGCTAAAATGGGCGCGCTGAACGATTCCACGAGCGTTTGCCAGCCCCATATCATCGACGAGGATTAATCATTTCGTCTTGCGTATGAGCAGCTGCGCTCCAGGCGCGCTCTCTCGTGGTGCGGCGGTCCGCAAACTCGCCGCCGCCCCGTAGGTCGAATAACGAGAAAAGGTAGTTTCATGGCACTCTGGTCAGGCAGGTTCGAAGAAGGCGTCGACGATTTCACGCAGCGCTTTGGCGCGTCGCTTCCCGTCGATAAGCGCATGTACGCGCAGGATATCGCGGGCAGCCGCGCTCACGCGAAGATGCTCGCGGCAACGGGCGTCATTAGCGCTCAGGACGCTCAGGAAATCGACGCCGGATTGGCCGGCGTCCTTGCCGACATCGAAGCGGGCACGTTCGTGTTCGACATCAACGACGAGGATATCCACATGGCAATCGAGGGCGAGCTCACGCGCCGCATTGGCAGCGCGGGCGCACGCCTGCATACGGGCCGCAGCCGTAATGACCAGACCATTACCGACACCCGTCTGTTGGTGAAGGACTTCTGCGTTCAGCTCATGCGGGGCAATCTCGCCCTGCGTCAGGCGCTCGTGAATCAGGCGAAGGCACATCCGGAAGTCGTCATGCCTGGCTATACGCATATGCAGCACGCCCAACCCGTTCTGTTCGCTCATCACATGCTTGCGTACTATTGGATGTTCCAGCGCGATTTCGGCCGCATTGCCGCGGCTCTTCAGGCTGCCGACGTGAACCCGCTGGGTTCTGCGGCGCTGGCGGGAACCACGTACCCGCTCGATCGCCGCATGACGGCGCAGGAGCTTGGCTTCTCGCAGGTCACGCCCAACTCGCTTGATGCCGTTTCGAATCGCGACTTCCTGCTCGACCTGCAGTACGCTTGCAGCGTCACCATGATTCACCTGTCGCGTCTGGCCGAGGAAATCATCCTGTGGTCCACGCAGGAGTTCGGCTTCATCACGCTGTCCGATTCCTATTCCACGGGTTCGTCCATCATGCCGCAGAAGAAGAATCCCGATTTCGCGGAGCTCATCCGCGGCAAGTCGGGGCGCGTCGTGGGCGATCTTATGTCGTTGCTCATGGTCATGAAGGGCCTGCCCCTGGCGTACAACAAGGATATGCAGGAGGACAAGGAAGGCGCTATCGATGCGTTCGATACGGTATGCGATTCCATGCGCTGCATGTGCGGCATGATCGAGACGATGCAGATTCACCCCGATGCCATGATGGAATCCGCGCGCAAGGGTCATATGGCTGCTACCGATGTGGCCGACTACCTGGCGAAGAAGGGCCTTCCGTTCCGCGAAGCCCATGCCGTGGTAGGCCACTTGGTATTGCTGTGCGAAAAGCGTGGTTGCCAGCTCGACGACCTTTCGCTTAGCGACTTCAAGGCCGAATGCGACCTGTTCGAGGCCGACATCACCGAACAGCTCGACCTGCCTAGCATCGTGCGCGCCCGCACTACCGAGGGTGGCACGTCTCCCCAGGCCGTTGCCGTGCAGATGCAGGCAGTGGAAGAAACCATGGCTCACGACGCTGCGCTTCTGGGGTAGGCGCAAGAGCATATTCACGTCATGTATGGGGCGTCTTGCGGCATGTTCGCGGGGCGCCCATCGTGTATCTCTTGACGTTTACTTGTGTACTTTGGCGTGCTTCTAAACGCAGATGGTAGAATAGCGCCAGCTTACCAGGAGGTTACATGGGCTCACGTGCAATGAAAAAACGCCTCGGTACGAGGAACAAACGCCGATACGCACCGCTTCTGTTCATTCTCTGCGCGCTCTTCGCGCTCGTCGTGGTCGGCGGAATCGCGGTATACACCGCAGCTGAATCGTGGCTGGAAGACCTCCCCGATTATGCCGATTCCTCGGCATATAACTATTCCCAGAAAACGCGCGTGTACGCGTCTGATGGCACGACGCTGCTTGCCGAGTTCTACGTGGAGAATCGCGAACCGGTTAGCAGCTTGGATGACATCAGCGAATTCGTGCGCAACGGCACGGTTGCCACCGAGGACGTGCGCTTTTACGAGCATAGTGGCGTCGACCTTCTGGGTATTGGCCGTGCATTGGCAAACAACCTGTTCGGTGGTTCCACCGAAGGCGCGTCTACGCTTACCCAGCAGTTCGTCCGCAATACGGTACTTGCTGACGAAGCAAGTGAACAGACCATCAAACGTAAGGTTCGCGAGGCATACATCGCGTTGAAGCTCGAGGAGATGTACTCGAAGGACGACATCCTCCTCATGTACCTGAACACCGTTAACTACGGCTCGGGTGCTTACGGCATTGAAGCCGCTGCCAAGAAGTACTTCTCCGTAAGCGCGAGCGACCTCACGCTTGCCCAGGCGGCTTTGCTCGTGGGCATTCCCCAGTCGCCTACGTACAACAATCCCATCAATTACCCCGACAATGCGCTCTCGCGTCGTAACACGGTGCTCAACCGTATGCTTACGAACGGCTATATCACGCAAGAGCAATATGACGAGGCGGTAAACGAGCCGCTTGGCCTGAACGTTTCGGAAGACGAATCCGATGACGGCATTTACGCGTATCCGTACTTCACCAGCTACGTACGCCAGACGCTTTTGGAAGACTATTCCGAGGCCGAGGTGTTCAAGGGCGGTCTTACGGTGTACACCACGCTTGATGTAACGGCGCAGGAAGCGGCCGAAGCCGCGTGTGCCGAAAAGGAAGAGGCCGTCGACGACGACTTGGAAGTCGCCCTGGTGGCGGTCGACCCCGACACGGGCTTCATCAAAGCCCTGGTAGGCGGCAAAGACTACAACGAGAACGAATACAATCTTGCTACGCAGAGTACGCGACAGCCCGGTTCTGCGTTCAAGACGTTTACCCTTGCGGCGGCCATCGAAAACGGCATCGATCCCAGTACGTACGTGAACTGCTCGTCGCCAATCACACTCGATAACTGGACGGTCGAAAACTACGATGGCGCCTCGTACGGCACGCGCTCGATCGAAAGTGCCTTTGCCATTTCGGCTAATACGGGTTTTGCGCGCTTGTGCGTCATGCTCGGTCCCGATAAGGTTGCCGAAATGGCCACGCGCCTGGGCATCGAAACCGATCTCGAAACGGTACCCTCCATCACGCTGGGTTCGCAGGGCGTTACCGTGCGCGAAATGGCCGGTGCATATGCCACTATTGCCTCGGGCGGTATCAAGCGCGATGCGGTGGCTATCGAAAAGATCGTCGATTCCGACGGCGACATCATCTTCCAGGCCGACACCACGGGCACGCGCGTCATCTCCGAGGAAGTGGCCCATGCCACGGAAAAGGTCATGGAGGGCGTTGTGACGAATGGTACGGGTACCGCAGCTGCGCTGTCCTCGGGGCAGACGGTAGCCGGCAAGACGGGTACCAGCCAGAATTGGCGCGATAGCTGGTTCTGCGGCATCACACCTCAGTATTCTGTGGCCATTTGGCTGGGTGCGCGCGAGGAGCGCCAGATGAGTTCGTCGTACAGCGCTACGAGCGTCTTCAGCTCGTTCTTGAATCAGCTCATCTCGAAGAGCGATACCGAGAAGTTCGTCATGAACAGCGCGAGCAATCCGAAGTACCGCATGCTCACGTCCGATGAGAAAGAAGCGCTTGGCGCTACGTCCAGCACCACCAGCAGCGACGATGAGAAGTCGTCGGATTCCAGCTCGTCGTCCACTTCCACGACCACGAACTCCACTACGAGTTCCTCGAGTAGCTCTTCGCGTTCGAGCTCGTCGGGTTCCAGCAGCTCGTCGTCGAGTAATGGTTCGTCAACATCGAATGGTTCGTCTTCGGGCTCTTCGAGTGATAGTTCACAATCGGGTACCGGAAGCTCCTCGAGTTCCGGTGACTCATCGGAATAATGCATAAGGTAAGGAACAACATGAATCGTGTATCTCGCTCTATTCGCGTGGCGGCTGCTGCTTGCGCCGTTGCCTGCGCGCTGGTGGTAACCGGCTGCGTAGCGCAATCGACTACCGGCGTCACCAGCGAGGCGGAGCAGAATCGCCAGTACATGGCTACGCTCAATCAGCAGGTTACCGATATCCAGGAAGATCTCACGGCATTTCAAGATGCGGTGGCGAAGCAGGATGCCGTAACCATGCAGGCCCATCTTACTTCGGTGGACAAAGTCATCGAAAGCGTGAAGAACACCGATTGCACGTCGAAGCTGCAGCCGGCGAAGGACCTCTACGTCGACGCGCTGTGCTCGCTCGACGATGCGCTTGCGTCTTACGTTTCGCTCTACACCGATGTCGCCAATGGCACGGTCGATTCCGCAACGTACGACGAACGTCTTTCCAGCGTCCAGTCGGCGTACAACGAAGCCATGGACAAGCTGAAGTCTGCTGATGACAAGATCGTTTCTATTAGCAATGGGGAAGATTCCGAATCTCATGAATAACACGCTCGAGCTTCTTGCTCCTGCAGGTAACATGGTCTGCCTCCACGCGGCTATCCGCGCGGGGGCAGATGCCGTATATCTGGGGGCTGATCGTTTCAACGCCCGAAGGGGTGCTGATAATTGAGGCTTCGGTAGTTTGTGTGACAAGGGGCTAGCCTAGGCAGCAACGCTCTTCGCTCCCTTCACGCCCTTCTTCCTCGCCTTCACCGGGCGACCCGGGAGCTGGGGCTGGCAGTCGCCGCACCTGAGCATGAGCAGGGCCACGAGGTTGTCGGTGTTGCGGAAGCCGTAGCCCATCCTCACCGTCACCTTGATCTTGTTGTTGATGGCCTCTACGCGCCCGTTGCTGATGCCGAGCTCGACTGCGGCGATGATGTCGTCGCGCCGGCGGCGCACCTTCTTCTCCACGGCGACGACCTTGGCGATCTTGCAGTAGGCGGCCCTGTGCATCCAGTCGTCGAGCAGCTCGGCGGCCTCGGAGCCGTCGGCTGCCCGGAAGACGGCCCGCAGGTCCTCCTTGAGCTCCCAGGCCCTGACCAGCCGCGAGCCGGCCCTCTTCTTGAGCGCCTCGAGCCTCGCCCTCTGGCCGTCGGTGAGGTCCTCGGGGTTCTTCACGAGCGCGTAGCGGCTGCCCTTGATGGAGGCCGCCTCCTCCTCGAGCGCCCTGACCTCCTCGGGCGGCAGCTCGCCTTTGGCAGGCCTGCCGCGCTTGCCCTCGGGCCTGGGCCTGGCGGCCCTGGCGGCGGCCCTGGCGGCGTTCCACTCCTCGCAGCGCACGGCGTCGAGCGCGTCGTTCATCCACTGGACCACGTGGAAGGGGTCCATGACCCACCTCGCGTTGGGGCAGCGGCGCTTGACCAGCTGCCTTATCCACCTCGCGCCGTCGGCGGTCACCACCTCTATGGCGCGCCTCTGCTCGCGCGTGAGCTCGTCGAGGAACAGGTTGAGCACGTCCTTGCCGGTGCCCTCGTGCGCCCAGATGAGGCAGCCGCGGTCGTGGTCGACGACCACCGTGACGTACTTGTGGCCCTTCTTGTACGACGTCTCGTCGATGCCGATGCGGCGCACGCCGTCGAACCTCGAGGCGCCGCGCGCGGCCTCCAGCTCGGCGTAGACGCGCCTGCACACGCCGCCCACGCTGTGCCACTCGACGCGGGCGAGCTCGGAGACCGCCGAGGCGGTGCAGCGGACCGCCAGCCACGCCACCCAGTCCTCGAAGTCACGCGTGAAGCGCGCCCCGTGCCGCGCCCAGGGGACGGCCTCGGTGCGCACGCCGTGCTCCGGGCAGCGCACCCTGCAGGGCGCGTACTCCAGGTAGCAGGCCGAGCGCGCCAGGTCCATCGCCCTCCACAGCCTGGGGGCCCCGCGGTTCGCCATGTCGTAGAAGTCGCAGGCCCTGCCGCATACGGGGCAGCGGCGCTGCTCGCGCTTGTAGGGCCGGACGCTCACGACGATGCGCTCGGCCTCGATGCGCGCGCCCAGGACGACCGTGCGGGCCAGACCGAGGGCGAGAAGTAGTAGACTCTTCATGCGTCACACCTCTTCGGTTGTCTGAATTTGGCTTAGCAATCATAGGCGGATGACGCGGAAACGGCCCCTCCCGGGGCCGTTTCAGTTCCAGATCGTTGTTTTCGCCCGCTGAGCTGGGCCTATGCCGGAATCTCTCCCACAGAAACCACCGAAGAGCCTGATAATTTCACGTTGGAGTCGCTTGCCGAGGCATGCGACTACGCGCATGTGCGCGGCCGCCGCATCTATCTCACGGTGAACACCGTTATCCTTCCGGGCGAGCGCGAAGCCGCGCTCGAGCTGGTTCGCCAGGCGTATCGTCGTGGCGTCGACGGCTTCATCATGCAGGACGTGGGCTTGGCCGCCGAGGTCCATCGTACGCTCCCCGAAGCCGAGATTCACATCTCTACTCAGATGAACACGCACAATGTTGCCGGCCTTGACGCCGCCGTTTCGTTGGGCGCATCTCGCGTGACGCTCGCACGCGAGATGGCCCTTTCCGAGGTGGTTAACATCTGCGCCGAAGCCGCAGCGCGCAATCTCGAGGTCGAGATCTTCGCGCATGGCGCGCTTTGCGTGTGCTATTCGGGGCAGTGTCTCATGTCCTCCATGATTGGCGGACGTTCGGCCAATCGCGGCATGTGCGCTCAGGCATGTCGCCTGCCGTACGAGCTGCATAATCGCGCGGTTCGCAAGGACCTTCCTTCCCCGGGCGAGCATCTGCTTTCCCCGAAGGACCTGTGCCTGGTGAATCGCCTTCCGGAACTGGCGCTTTGCGGCGTTTCCTCCTTGAAGATCGAGGGTCGCATGAAGTCGCCCGAATACGTCTCCGCCGTGGTGGGCGTGTATCGCTCCGTGCTCGACCGCGTGCTTGCCTGGGTCGAAAGCGGCCAGGCCGCTAGCGATGATGACGTCATCCCCGGTGAATTGCGCGCTACGCCCGAAGAGATGCGCGTGCTGGAGGAAGCGTTCAGCCGTGGCTTCACCGAGGGCTACCTCATGGGCGAAGATGATAACGAGATGATGAGCTATGGCCGCCCCAACAATCGTGGCGTGTTCATTGGCCGCGTGTCCTCCGTGGGAGATGGCTGGGTTGCCGTCGATCCCGAGGAAACCCTGCATGAGGGCGACGTACTCGAATTCTGGACCAATCGCGGTCATTTCGCGCACACCGTTTCCGGCATCGAAGCGGTGCGTGGCGGCGTGCGTTTCGCACTCGACCGTCGTGTTGGCAAGGGCGATCGCGTCTTTCGCGTGCGCAGCGCGGAAGCCCAGTTCGTAGACGTGCCCTTCGAGCCGAAGGTTGCCGTTTCGGGTTCGGTGGTCATTCAGCTTGGCCAGCCCATTTCGCTTACGCTTACCGCGCCGTCGGGTGCATCGGTGTGCGCGCAGGGTCCCGTTGCAGAGCCCGCTCGCACAAAGGCCCTGCTCGAAGAGGATGTGCGCGACCATATCGACCGTTTTGGCAATACGCCCTTCGCGCTTCAGAACCTGGAAATCCAGCTCGACGAGGGCGTGGGCATGGGCTTCTCGCAGATTCACAAGCTGCGTGCTGCCGCCGCCGAGCAGCTTGAGGAAGCTCTGCTCGCCGATTATCGCGCTCGCACGCTTCATCGCGCTCCTGCAAAGCCTCCGGTTCCGCGTCGTCCGCGTCGCAATTCCTGCCAAGTAGCCGTGTGGGCTACGAATGCCGCATGCGCTCGTGCCGCCAAGCGCGCCGGCGCCGATGCCATCTACGTGCCCGCTCTCAATTACAAGCGCGGAGAATCCCTGGTGGCTGGCCAGATTTCGGGCACCGTTGCGCAGACGGGCTATCCCAAGCAGGCCATTATCGCGATGCCGGTGGTCGACCACGATCCGCTTCCCGGCACGCGCGAAGAACGCTTGGGCTTCGATGCTTGGAAATACGTGAAGGCCGACAAGCCGGTGTTTGTCGAGAACCTCAGTCAGCTTGTGCGCGCTCATGAAATGGGTGCGCATGTCGAGGTTGGTCCGCACGTTCCCGTGTCCAACCCGCTGTCGGCCATGGCGCTTGCGCAGATGGGCGCCGAACGCGTGTGGCTCTCTCCCGAGCTCACGCTGGGGCAGATTCAGCAGATTGGCGATGAAACCGATGTTGAACTGGGTTTGTTCGTAAGCGGGGCAACCGAGCTCATGGTTACCGAGCACTGCATGCTCATGAGCCAGGGCCCCTGCAATCGCGACTGCTCGGTATGCCCGCGTCGCAAGAGCCCGCATTACCTGAAGGATCGCAAGGGCTACGAGATGCCCGTTGTCACTGACTGCACGGGGCGCAGCCATCTGTATAATGCAGTGCCCCTTGACATCCTGCACGCTGCCCCCGACCTCATTGCAGCTGGCGTCAGCTCCTTCATGGTCGATGCCACGATGATGAACGTCGAAGAGACCACCAAGGCGACGGCTCGTGCCGTGCGCGCTCGTGATATCGCCTTGAAGAGCGGCAATGCGGTGGGGAAGACGTCTGATACCACCTCGGGGCATCTGTTCCGGGGCATTTCCTAACTATGCTACAATGCATCGCTACATATAAGTGAAAGGCTATTTGATGCTACCTGCGGAAGAACAACTACGAATCATTCAATCTGGTGTGGCCGAGATCGTGCCCTCCGAGCTGCTTCTCGAAAAGCTGAAGCGTGGGGTGCCCCTGAACGTGAAGCTGGGCGTCGACCCGACTGCTCCCGACATTCACATTGGCCATGCCGTTCCGCTGCGTAAGCTCCGCACGTTCCAGGATCTTGGCCATCGCGTTACGCTCATCATCGGCGACGGCACGGCGCTCATTGGCGATCCGTCTGGCAGGAACAGCACGCGTCCGCAGCTCACGCCCGAGCAGGTGGCCGCCAATGCTCAGACGTACATCGATCAGGCGTTCAAGATTCTCGATCCCGAGAAAACGACCCTGGTTCACAACGCCGACTGGCTCCTGAAAATGAACCTCGAGGATATTCTGAAGGTAACGGGCCAGTTCACGGTTGCACGTATTCTCGAGCGCGACGACTTCCACAAGCGTTACACCAACAACCTGTCCATTGGCGTGCACGAGTTCCTGTACCCGATCATGCAGGCGTACGACTCGGTGGTCATCAAGGCCGACGTTGAACTTGGCGGTACCGACCAGCTGTTCAATTTGCTTGCCGGCCGCGAGCTCATGGAGAAGATGGGCATGGAGCCGCAGGTCTGTCTTACGCTTCCTTTGCTCGAGGGCACCGACGGCGTACGCAAGATGTCGAAGAGCTATGGCAACTACATTGGCCTCACCGACGAGGCTCCCGATATGTTCGGCAAGGTCATGAGCATCCCCGACGAGATGATCGTGAAGTACTACCGCTTGGCCTCCACCGCTAGCGTCGACGAGATTGACGAAATCGAGGCGGGCCTCGCCTCCGATTCGCTGCATCCCAATAAGGTAAAGCGCGCATTGGCTCGCAATATCGTTGCCGCTTACCACGGCGAAGAGGCTGCGGTTGCAGCCGAGGCCGAGTTCGATCGCGTCTTCAAGCAGCATGCCATTCCCGAGGACATCCCCGAGTTCGCTGCCGACCTTACGCCTAACGACGAAGGTCTGGTGTACCTGGCCAAGTTGCTGGCGGATGCCGGCCTGGCGAAGAGCGCCGGCGAGGCCCGTCGTCTCATCGACGGTGGCGGCGTGAAGATCAATGGCGAGGCTCTGCCCGCCAAGGCTTACAACGTGGAGCCGGCGAAACTGGAGGGTTCCGTCATCCAGGTTGGCAAGCGCCACTTCGTGAAACTGGTATAGCGCATACATGCATAGCAGAATGGAGGACCGGGCATACGTGCTCGGTCCTCTTGTTATTGCGCGTCAAAATAGTGCTTTACACACGTGAAAACACAACATGAGCCCCTGTCTGTGGGTGGTTTGTGAAGCCTTCCGAATACGCTTGAACGGCACCCACGGGGGAGGTACTATGCACAAGCTGCATTTGCAGCGGGGAGTTGCTTCCGAGGGCCCAGAGGGCCCGTCCGGCGGCGGCGAGCCGGGAGCTCAGCTCGAAAAAACTTTTTCGAAAAAAGTTCTTGACACGCCCCACTGGTTAGCGTAAAGTAATTCTTCGCCGCTTCGAACGGAGCAAGTTCGGAACGGCGGCGGCGGAAGCCGCCGGAGGACCTTGAAAACCGGATACTGCGATAGGAAGAATCAAGCTAGCGAGCATGTTCGCCTCCAACGGGGAGGCGAGCTCGAATTCAATTCTTAACTTTTTGAATCCATCAGGATTCGCACATACAAGATCCGACTCACACGGAGACTTGACGCGGGGTTCTCGAACCCCGCTGCATTTCAACGGAGAGTTTGATCCTGGCTCAGGATGAACGCTGGCGGCGTGCCTAACACATGCAAGTCGAACGAATAACCCGCCTTCGGGCGGTCATAGAGTGGCGAACGGGTGAGTAACACGTGACCAACCTTCCCCCCGCATGGGGATAACCGGGCGAAAGCCCGGCTAATACCCAATACTCCGGGCCCTCCGCATGGAGGGGCCGGGAAAGCCCAGGCGGCGGGGGATGGGGTCGCGGCCCATTAGGTAGACGGCGGGGTAACGGCCCACCGTGCCCGCGATGGGTAGCCGGACTGAGAGGTCGATCGGCCACATTGGGACTGAGATACGGCCCAGACTCCTACGGGAGGCAGCAGTGGGGAATTTTGCGCAATGGGGGAAACCCTGACGCAGCAACGCCGCGTGCGGGATGAAGGCCCTAGGGTTGTAAACCGCTTTCAGCAGGGAAGAAACATGACGGTACCTGCAGAAGAAGCTCCGGCTAACTACGTGCCAGCAGCCGCGGTAATACGTAGGGAGCGAGCGTTATCCGGATTCATTGGGCGTAAAGCGCGCGTAGGCGGCTGGCCAAGCGGGATCTCAAATCCGGGGGCTCAACCTCCGGCCGGATCCCGAACTGGCCGGCTCGAGTTCGGTAGAGGAAGACGGAATTCCCAGTGTAGCGGTGAAATGCGCAGATATTGGGAAGAACACCGATGGCGAAGGCAGTCTTCTGGGCCGCGACTGACGCTGAGGTGCGAAAGCCGGGGGAGCGAACAGGATTAGATACCCTGGTAGTCCCGGCCGTAAACGATGGGCACTAGGTGTGGGGGAGCCTTTCCTCCGCGCCGCAGCTAACGCATTAAGTGCCCCGCCTGGGGAGTACGGCCGCAAGGCTAAAACTCAAAGGAATTGACGGGGGCCCGCACAAGCAGCGGAGCATGTGGCTTAATTCGAAGCAACGCGAAGAACCTTACCAGGGCTTGACATGCGGGTGAAGCCGGGGAAACCCGGTGGCCGAGAGGAGCCCGCGCAGGTGGTGCATGGCTGTCGTCAGCTCGTGTCGTGAGATGTTGGGTTAAGTCCCGCAACGAGCGCAACCCCTGCCCCATGTTGCCAGCATTAGGTTGGGGACTCATGGGGGACTGCCGGCGTCAAGCCGGAGGAAGGTGGGGACGACGTCAAGTCATCATGCCCCTTATGCCCTGGGCCGCACACGTGCTACAATGGCCGGTACAGAGGGCTGCCAGACCGCGAGGTCGAGCGAATCCCCCAAAGCCGGCCCCAGTTCGGACAGGAGGCTGCAACCCGCCTCCTCGAAGCCGGAGTTGCTAGTAATCGCGGATCAGCACGCCGCGGTGAATACGTTCCCGGGCCTTGTACACACCGCCCGTCACACCACCCGAGTCGTCTGCACCCGAAGTCCCCGGCCCAACCTCGTGAGGGAGGGGCCGAAGGTGTGGAGGGTGAGGGGGGTGAAGTCGTAACAAGGTAGCCGTACCGGAAGGTGCGGCTGGATCACCTCCTTTCTAGGGAGATTCAAATACAATTCCTAATCGCAGCATCCGGTTTCCGGGGCCCTCCCCGGAGGCGGGGAGACCCGCCGGCACCTTGAGAGCTGCATAGCGTTCTATTTTGACGAATCATCAAACTAGATTCTCCTAATCGAATTTTCAATTCAATGCGGAAAAGCTAGCGGGTGATTCGCATCACGATCGCATACGATTAGATATGCAATACCCGAGATACTTTTTATATCTCATAGGATAGATTATCCGAACGATGGAAAGAAGATATCGAGGGCGCACGGTGGATGCCTTGGCACAGGAAGTCGACGAAGGACGTGACAAGCTGCGATAAGCCGCGGTGAGGCGCAAATGGCCTATGACCCGCGGATCTCCGAATGGGGCAACCCGCGCGGGTCCATACCCGCGCACCGCCGGCCGAACACATAGGCCGGACGGGGGCAACCGGGGGAACTGAAACATCTAAGTACCCCGAGGAAAGGAAATCAACCGAGACTCCGCGAGTAGCGGCGAGCGAAAGCGGACCCAGCCCAAACCCATGCATGCGTTACAGCCCAGGGGCGATGCTGCATGCGGTGTTGTGGGGCGGGACATCCAGGCGGCCCTAGACGCCTGGCGCGGTCATAAAGGGATGTTGAAGGGGAACCGGCTGGGAAGCCGGGCCGAAGAGGGCGAGCGCCCCGTACCCGAATCAGCATCCCCCGCGAGTCCCGTACCCGAGTAGCGCCGGACACGTGAAACCCGGTGCGAATCAGGGGGGACCACCCTCCAAGGCTGAGCACTCTCCTGTGACCGATAGCGAACCAGTACCGTGAGGGAAAGGTGAAAAGCACCCCGAGAGGGGAGTGAAACAGTACCTGAAACCGTGCGCCCACAAGCAGTCGGAGCATCCCTACGGGGGTGTGACGGCGTGCCTTTTGTAGAATGAGCCAGCGAGTTGCGGTGCGCGGCGAGGTTAAGGAGGAACCGAGCCGCAGCGAAAGCGAGTCTTTAAACGGGCGATGAGTCGCGCGCCGCAGACGCGAAGCCGGGTGAGCTATCCTCGGGCAGGCTGAAGCGCGGGTAAGACCGCGTGGAGGGCCGAACCCACTTCGGTTGAAAACGGAGGGGATGACCCGAGGATAGGGGTGAAAGGCCAATCAAACCCGGAGATATCTCGTTCTCCCCGAAATAGCTTTAGGGCTAGCCTCGGACGTTATCCACCGGAGGTAGAGCACTGGATCTCCAAGGGGGCTTCACCGCCTGCCGAGGGGAACCAAACTCCGAATACCGGCGGACCAGAGTCCGGGAGTCAGAGCATGTGGGCTAAGCTGTGTGCTCGAGAGGGAAACAGCCCAGACCGCCCGCTAAGGTCCCCAAGTTCGTGCTGAGTGGCAAAGGATGTGCGTTTGCCTAGACAACCAGGATGTTGGCTTAGAAGCAGCCATGCATTTAAAGAGTGCGTAACAGCTCACTGGTCAAGTGGACATGCGCCGACAATTCACGGGGCTAAGCACGGCACCGAAGCGGCGGACTAGATTTCTAGTGGTAGGGGAGCTTTCCGAGAGGGGCGAAGCAGGCGCGGTAACGCCCTGTGGACTTCTCGGAAGTGAGAATGCTGGCATGAGTAACGAGAGCAGAGCGAGAAACTCTGCCGCCGTATGCCCAAGGTTTCCTGGGGAAGGCTAATCCCCCCAGGGTCAGTCGGGAGCTAAGGCGAGGCCGGCAGGCGTAGCCGATGCACAACGGGTCGATATTCCCGTACCATCGTGTTGCCGTCACGACGATGGGGCGACGGAGAAGGATAGGCGGGCGGGGTTCTGGACGTCCCCGTGAAAGCGCGTAGGGCGCGTCGCATGGAAACCAGCGACGCATGGGGCCCGAGACGCGAGACGAAGCGAATGGGTGAAGCCGCCGAGTCCATGCTTCCTGGAAAAACCCCTAAGCAGGCACACGGTGCCCGTACCAAAACCGACACAGGTGGGCGGGTAGAGCATACCGAGGCGATCGGGAGAACCATGGTTAAGGAACTCGGCATACTGACTCCGTAACTTCGGGAGAAGGAGTGCCCCTGAGGGTGAAGGGACTTGCTCCCCAAGCCCATGGGGGTCGCAGCGAAACGGCCCAAGCGACTGTTTATCAAAAACACAGGACTCTGCGAAGCCGCAAGGCGATGTATAGGGTCTGACGCCTGCCCGGTGCCGGAAGGTTACGCGGAGGTGTTAGCCGCAAGGCGAAGCACCGAAGCCAAGCCCCGGTAAACGGCGGCCGTAACTATAACGGTCCTAAGGTAGCGAAATTCCTTGTCGGGTAAGTTCCGACCTGCACGAATGGCGTAACGACTTGGGCGCTGTCTCAACCATGGACCCGGTGAAATTGTATTATTCGTGAAGATGCGAATTACCCGCGGAAGGACGGAAAGACCCCGTGAACCTTTACTACAGCTTGGCATTGGCCGTTGGTGCGGCGCGTAGAGGATAGGTGGGAGGCTTCGAAGCCGGGGCGCCAGCCCCGGTGGAGCCATCCTTGGAATACCACCCCCGGCGCACTGGCGGCCTAACTCGCGGCCGTGATCCGGCGCGAGGACCGTGCCAGGTGGGTAGTTTGACTGGGGCGGTCGCCTCCCAAAGAGTAACGGAGGCGTGCGCAAGGTCCGCTCAGAACGGTCGGCAACCGTTCGCAGAGCACAAGAGTACAAGCGGGCTTGACTGCGAGGCCCACAAGCCGAGCAGATGGGAAACCAGGTTCTAGTGATCCGGCGGCACAGCGTGGAATGGCCGTCGCTCAACGGATAAAAGGTACTCCGGGGATAACAGGCTGATCTTGCCCAAGAGTCCACATCGACGGCAAGGTTTGGCACCTCGATGTCGGCTCATCGCATCCTGGGGCTGAAGTCGGTCCCAAGGGTATGGCTGTTCGCCATTTAAAGCGGTACGCGAGCTGGGTTCAGAACGTCGTGAGACAGTTCGGTCCCTATCCTCCGCGGGCGCAGGAGAATTGAGGAGATCCGCCCCTAGTACGAGAGGACCGGGGTGGACGGACCTCTGGTGTCCCGGTTGTCGACCAACGGCACGGCCGGCTAGCTACGTCCGGAACGGATAACCGCTGAAAGCATCTAAGTGGGAAGCCGTCTCCAAGATGAGTTCTCCTTTCGGTAAGGGCCCAGGTAGACTACCTGGTCGATAGGCCGCAGCTGCAAGCGCCGCGAGGCGTTCAGGCGAGCGGTACTAATAGCCCGAGCTCTTCTATTCACATCGCGCATATCTAGTCAAAGATCAACCGAACGCTATGCGGCACCCAGGGTAGCCGGCTCCCGCCAGCACCTGACAATCGCATAACGAGCGATTTGGGGGAACGCCCCCCATGAGCGCGACCATGGAGAGGGGGATCACCCGATCCCATTCCGAACTCGGCAGTTAAGCCCCTCCTCGCCGAAAGTACTGCGGTGTAGTCCGTGGGAGGATAGGGCGTCGCGCTCATGGGGGGCATTTCCATGCCATGGGGCCGCCCGGCTGGCATGAACTGCGCCCCAAAACTTGGACGCGATAAATAAGAACCTAGGCGGCTTGGGACTGGCTCCGGAACTCCTCCGGGGTCAGTCCCTTTAGTTTAACTTGCCTCCTCTGCGTGTTCCAGTACTCGATGTATCCCTCAAGCTCCCTCTTGAACGTCTCGAAGTCGGGGAACTTTCTGCCTCGGAAGAACTCGTCTTTCAAATGGCCGAACACCTGCTCGGTCGCGCCGTTGTCGATGCAGTTGCCCTTACGTGACATGCTCTGCACGATGCCTGCCTCCTCGAGCCTTCCGCAATACCCTATGTGCTGGTACTGCCAGCCCATGTCCGACTGCATGACCGGGTGAGCACCGTCCGGAATCTTCGGGATGAGCATGTCGAGCATCTCCTTCTGCTGCGACATGTCCGGGTGCTGGGATATGGACCACGCCGCGATCTCCTTGCTGCCGAAGTCGTAGACGGGCGCGAAGTACGCCTTGCCCCATTCCTGCTTGAACTCGGTGACGTCGGTGCCAAGCTTCTGCCACGGCCCATCTGCCTCGAAGTCGCGCCCCAGCACGTTCTCGAAGGTCTTGCCGACCACGCCCTTGTAGGAATTGTACTTGTGGTAGTCCGTCTCCCGGCGTATGCCGCAGCTTATTCCTATCTCGTGCATCATCTTGAGCACGGTCTTGTCGGCGATCGTCGCCCCTTCCTCGGCGCGCAGGCACATGGCTATCTGGCGATGGCCGCAGCCGTTTGGCGAGCGCGAGAAGATCTCGATCGCCTTGCCCCAAAGCTCCGGCCTGGTCGGCGCCTTGGCCGGCTTCGACTTGTTGTAGTGGTAAGTCGATGCTGGAACGCCCGACACGGCCAGTAGGTCCGCAAGCGCGTGCCCCTGCCCCGAAAGCTCCCTGATCACCTGGCATTTCTCCCAGGCGCTCGCTTTGCCGCTTCCAGGGCACGCAGTTTTTTTAGGTACGCCACCTCGGCCCTTAGCCTGCGGTTCTCCGCCTCCAGCTCCTGTTCGCGGCTCCTTGGTTCCGGAGGGTCACCCCCGTCTTTCCGCGGCCGCCCCTTCGGCTTGGGCCTCAGGGCCTCCGGACCGCCCTCGCGGTAGGCCTTCGCCCAATTCTTCAGCTGCGTCAGGTTCGCGATTCCGTGCTTGGACATGACCTCCTGCCTGGTCATGCCGAGGTCGACGAAGTCGCGCGCGGCGGCGAGCTTCGTCTCGTAGTCGTAACGCCTGTGCTTGGACCCCATGCCCAGAAACGCCTCCTTGCCTACCGCCCTGTACGTGTGGGTCCATTTTTCCGCAATGCTTATCGGTATGGCAAGCGCTGTCGAGAGCGACCCCTTGCCATATCCTCGGTCGATGAGCTCGACCGCCCTTGCTCTCGTCTCCAGGCTGTATCTCTTCAAAACGAAACTGCACCTCCCGAACTCGGACTTTCTTTTCCTAGTCCAAATTCGGGGGTGCAGTTCAGCACTCGCGTGCCGCCGGGCGGCCCCTTTTTGCGTTCGGGCATCGCGGTGGCTCCGGGAGTCCGCGCGTGCTCGCTATCGCCGGGCGTGTGGTGGCCCCGCGCATGACCGCTCTCGCCGGGCGCGGCGGAGGCCCCGTGCGTGTTCTCCGCCGTGGGAGAGAAGTCGGGAGCCTGCGGAAGGCCTGCGTATGCCCACTCTCGTCAGGGCGCTGGCTGGCCCTCTCGAATGGAGGGTCCAATCCGTTGGGTTCATCTGTGAGGCTGGAAATCCGGAAATCCCGCCCAGGATGCTCTGCGCATGTCTTTGCCTGTGCGGAAATAGCTAGGGTGCGTTATGTGCTCGGCCTGCTGCACTATGGCATCCGACTGCGGTTTTAGGCAAATTTTCAATAATGAGGTAAAATCTTATGGTTAAAACTGCGTTGCCAAAGGAGACTACGTGAGCGATAAGGAAGCTATCGAGCAGGCAATTAAGATTGCATCCACCCGTGACGGCATGCTGAAGAAGGTCGTTGACGAGCTTTCCGGTTCATCGCGCCGCGCAAGGCAGAACTCTGCTGCCGTTGTGGCGGGCGTTGCCAAGAAGAATCCCAGCAAGGTCGTGCCCTACGTAGACCAGATCGTTGATGCCCTGAATCGCCCCGAAGCCCAAACGCGTTGGGAATGCCTGAATGCGCTTACGGAAATCGTTGCGCTCGAGTCGCGCGTGTGCGACAAGGCCATTCCCGGTGCCGAAACGGCGCTGTTTGACGAGGACAGCGGCCCTGCACATCTGGCTGCCATGCGCTTCCTCTGCAAGCTGGGCTCCACCACGGAAAATCGTTCCGAGAAGACGTGGCCCCTTATCGACGAAGCCATACAGTGCTATCACGGTGACATCGAGTTCCAGGAAATGCTCGTTGCCGTCATCGGCTTTTCCGAAGGCAAGCTTGCCCCTGCCGTGAAGGAAGAGCTGAAGGCTCGCATGGAGTTCGATTCGAAGAACGGTAAGGGCGCGTTGAAGCATAGGGCTCAGCAGATTATCGATAACCTTTCGTAGCCCCCGCTTCGGTAAGCGGCTACCATATACGGAATTGGCGCGGTGATTTCCGCGCCTTTTTCTATTTAGCGGATATGTATGGTAGGAATAAGGGACACTTTTGCATACTAAAGTACAGAGCGAATCCGAAGGAGACTCGATGGCACAGCACACCGTTACCCTTATTCCCGGCGATGGCATTGGTCCCGAAACGAGCTCGGCCATGCAGCGCGTTCTGGAAGCTGCAGGTGCGGAAATCGAATGGGAAATCGCCGAGGCTGGCGCCCATCTGATGGAGGAGCATGGCACGCCGCTGCCCCAGAGCACGCTTGATGCGGTGAAGCGCAACAAGGTTGCCATCAAGGGCCCCGTTACCACGCCGGTGGGCTCGGGCTTCCGCAGCGTGAACGTTGCCCTGCGCAAGGCATTCGACCTGTACGTGAACTTGCGTCCCAACATCAGCATCGAAGGTGCGGGTGGCCGTTACAACGACGTAGACCTGGTTATCGTCCGCGAGAACACGGAAGACCTGTACGCGGGCATCGAGTTCGAGCAGGGCTCCTCTGAAGCTGCCGAGCTCATCGAATTCTGCGCTTCTCATAACGCGGGTACGATTCGCGAGGACGCCGGCATCTCCGTGAAGCCCATTTCCGTTACCGGTTCGCGAAACATCGTGAAGTACGCGTTCGAGTATGCCATTGCCCAGGGCCGCAAGAAGGTTACGGCGGTGCACAAGGCCAACATCATGAAGCATTCCGACGGCCTGTTCCTGCGCGTTGCGCGTGAAGTTGCCAAGGAGTACGAGGGCCGCATCGAATTCGAGGACAAGATCGTTGACGCGTTCTGCATGAACATGGTCATCGACCCCAGCCAGTTTGACGTCGTGGTGCTGCCGAACCTGTACGGCGACATTGCGAGCGACCTGTGTGCTGGTCTGGTGGGCGGCCTGGGCATTGCCCCTGGCGCGAACATCGGCAAGGAATACGCCATCTTCGAGGCCGTGCATGGCAGCGCTCCCGATATTGCGGGTCAGAACAAGGCCAACCCCACGGCCGAGATTCTTTCCGCTTGCATGATGCTCGACTATCTGGGCGAGCAGGAATGCGCCGAGCGCATCCGCTCCGCCGTGCGCGCCGTGTACGCGGAGGGCGAGCACCTTACGGGCGACATTCGCTGGGCCACGGGTTCCAGCAAGCCGGCATGCAGCACCACGGAGTTCACCGACGCCCTGATCGCTGCACTGTAGGAATGTAATCGGGGCCGCCAGCGCGGCCCCGCGTTGTTGGCAGGAGAAGCATAGATGTCACAATTGAAAGCAACCGCGCAGCTGCAAGTTGCGAACAAGGAATATCGTTACTACCCGGTGAAGGCCGTAGAGGGCGCTGAGCGCCTGCCCTACGCACTCACCGTTCTGCTCGAGAACATCCTGCGCTGCGCTCCCGATGAGGAAACGGCGCAGCTTCTGGTCGATCGTCTGGTGGAAGCTGGCACGAAGGGCCAGGCGGGCGACGAGATCGAGTTCAGCCCTGCACGCGTTCTGTTCCAGGACTTCACGGGTGTGCCCGTGTTCGTTGACTTTGCGGTTATGCGCGAGGCCTGTGCTGCCCTGGGCGGCGACCCCTCGAAGATCAACCCGCAGGTTCCCTGCAACTTGGTCATCGACCATTCGGTCATTGCCGACAAGGCGGGTTGCTCGGGCGCCCTGGAAGAGAACATCGAGTTGGAATTCCAGCGCAATCGCGAGCGTTACGACTTCCTGAAGTGGGCGCAGAGCTCGTTCCAGAACGTGAGCATCGTGCCGCCTGGACAGGGCATCTGCCATCAGCTAAACATCGAGCGCTTCGCGAAGGTCGCTATGACGCGCGAAACCGAAGAGGGCACGCTCGCGTATTTCGACACGCTGGTGGGCACCGATAGCCATACGCCTACGGCCAATGGCGTTGGCGTGCTTGGCTGGGGCGTTGGCGGCATCGAGGCGGAGGCTGCCGCTCTGGGTCAGCCCATCACTACGCTTGTGCCGCGCGTGATTGGCGTCGAGCTCACCGGCTCGCTGCCCGATGGCGTTTCCGCTATGGACCTCTCGCTGCGTTTCGCGCAGATGCTCCGCGCCGAAGGCGTCGTGGGCTGCTTCGTGGAATGCTTCGGCGAGGGCGTTTCCAACCTGACCGCCACGCAGCGCGCGTGCGTTTCCAACATGACCCCCGAATATGGCAGCACCTGCACGCTGTTCCCGGTCGACGAGCAGACGCTTGAGTACCTGCGCGTTACGGGCCGCACCGAAGAGCAGATTGCCTTGGTGGAGGCTTATGCAAAGCAGCAGAACCTGTGGAACGATGGCCGCGAGCGTTCGTATGCCAAGGTGCTTCGCATCGACCTGTCTTCGGTGGAGCGCAGCATTGCCGGTCCGTCGCGTCCGCACGACCGCATTTCGTTTGCGGGTGCGCGCGATCGCTTCCAGGCCATTTGTGCCGAGCGCAACGTCGAAGCGGGCAAGACCGTAAACGTCGACATCGACGGCGCAAGCTACGAGCTCACGCATGGCGCCATCGCCATCGCTGCCGTGACCAGCTGTACCACGGCTACCGACCCCGCCATGATGCTGGCGTGCGGCATCGTTGCCAAGAACGCCGCCCAGGCGGGCCTTGCGCCCAAGCCTTGGGTGAAGACCATTCTTGCGCCGGGCAGCAAGGCGACCGAACTCCTGCTCGAGCGTGCCGGGCTTATGGATGGCCTGCGTCAGCTTGGCTTCTATACGTGCGGCTTTGGCTGCATGAGCTGCATTGGCAATTCGGGTCCCGTTCTGCCCGCGCTGCATGACGTGGCCGATGACATCGAGCTCGCCAGCGTGCTTTCCGGCAACCGCAATTTCGAGGGCCGCATTTCTCCCGACGTGGCGCAGAACTATCTGTCGGCTCCTGCAGGCGTTATCGCCTACGCGCTTGCCGGCACGCTCGACTTCGATTTCGAGACGCAGCCTCTGGGCGAAAACGCACAGGGCGAGCCCGTGTTCCTGAAGGACATTTGGCCTACCAATGCCGAAATTGCCGCATTGCAGCAGCAGGTTGTGAATCGTGCGCTGTTCGACGATGGGGCAGAGGGCCTGTTCGAGGGCGACGAGTCCTGGCGCAGCCTGGGTCGCGAGCCGAGCGACCTGTTTGCGTGGGATGATGCTTCTACGTACGTGCGCCGTGCGACGTACTTCGATGGCATGACGGCGAACCCTGTGGCTCCCGAGCCGGTGCGTGGTGCTCGCGCCATCGTCAACCTGGGCGACTTCATCACCACCGACCACATTTCCCCGGCAGGCGCCATTGCCTCCGATTCCGCGGCTGCCCGCTACCTGCGCGAACGTGGCGTGGACGAGGCCGACTTCAACACGTATGGCAGCCGTCGTGGCAACCACGAGGTCATGGCGCGCGGCACGTTTGCGAATGTGAAGCTCGCGAACCTGCTTGCCGAAGGCCGCAAGGGCGGTTGGACGCGCGATATGACCGACGACGCCATCAAGCTCATCTTCGACGCCTCCGAGGCCTATCGCGAGGCTGGCGTGCCCCTGGTGGTTCTGGCTGGCAAGATGTATGGCAGTGGTTCGTCGCGTGACTGGGCTGCGAAGGGCCCCATGCTCCTGGGCGTGCGTGCTGCGTTTGCCGAGAGCTTCGAGCGCATCCACCGCAGTAATCTTATCGGCATGGGCGTGCTTCCCCTGCAGTACGAAGAGGGCCAGAGCACGGCTTCGCTGGGGCTCGATGGCACCGAGACGTTCGACATCGACGAGATCGACTTCAGCCAGGGCCTGCCCAATCCCGCGCATGTTGGCGTGCATGCCACCAAGCCGGACGGAACGGTCATCGACTTCACGGCGCTCGTGCGCATCGATACGCCCACCGAAGGCGAGTACTACTATCACGGCGGCATTCTGCAGTACGTGATTCGCAATCTGGCCGCACAGTAGGCGTTGCGCTCGCGCGGCTGATTGTCCAAACGAAAACGAGACGGGGCGGGCCTAGTGCTCGCCCCGTTTGCGCTGGTATACTATCGCGAAATGCAAGTGTATGAGGGGATGTAACCGTGGATAAAGACCAGATGGACGAATTCTTCAGGATGGTAGGCTTTGTGCCTCCCCAGGAAGGTGCCTCCCATGCTTCTTCGGCCGAGGAGAAAGCCTCTGACGCCTCTTCGCAGGGCGCATCGAAGAAGCGCAAGGCATCGCATGGGCAGAGGAATCCCTTTGCATCCGATGGCAAAGATGGCGAAGGCCTTTCCAGCGTGTTCGAAGCCATCAAGCTGCCCAGTTGGCGCAAGCGCACGCTGATTATTGCGATTCTCGTGCTGATCCTGGTCATTGCTGGTGCGTACTGGTGGTTCCATCCACCCATCAACATCCACTCTGCCGACACCTGGACGTTCTTGGTAGTGTTCGTGCTGCTTCCGGCGTTCATCACCTTCCGCGCGCTTTCGGCCTCGTATAAGGCGGGCTCGAACGCGCGCCCGAAGAATGCGGGCAAGGCTAAGCGCTTCAAGTGGCTTTCCTGGATTCCCGTTGCCGTCTTTGCGGTTGCAGTGCTGGGTTGGGCCGCGTCGTACAGCATTTGGCCGGGTAACGCTGAGAAGTACTCGAGTATCCTGCAGATTCAGGATACCGACTTCGCCACCGACATTCAGGAGCCTGATTACGACACCATCCCCGTTATCGATCGAGATAGCGCCGTGCTCCTGGGCAACCGCACGCTGGGTGAGATTCCCGAATACGTGAGTCAGTTCGAGATTTCCAGCCTGTATTCCCAGATCAACTATCAGGGGCGCCCCGTCCGCGTGAGCCCGCTGAATTATGCCGACCTGTTCAAATGGTTCTACAACAAGGACACGGGAATTCCCGCCTATGTAATCGTTGATATGGCCAGCCAGAATACCCAGGTGGTACGTCTGTCTTCGCCTATGTACTACTCGGAAAGCGAGCCGCTCGAGCGCAATATCGACCGCTACGTCCAGCTGCGCTACCCGTTCTACATGTTCGAGGAGAAGAGCTTCGAAATCGACGAGGACGGCACTCCCTGGTGGGTGTGTCCCGTCCAAACGCGCACCATTGGCCTATTTGGCGGCGAGACCATCGATCGCGTGGTGCTGGTGAACGCCAGCACGGGAGAATGCCAGGATTGCGCCATCGACGAGTGCCCCGAATGGGTAGACCGCGCCTATCCCAGCAATCTGCTCATCCAGCAGTACAACTGGTATGGCAGTCTGCATAATGGCTGGCTGAACAGTTGGCTCGGGCAGAGCGGCGTGGTGCAGACCACTCCGGGCACCGATGGCGAGTTGGGCTACAACTACATTGCCAAAGACGATGACGTCTGGGTATACACGGGTGTCACCAGCGCTACGAGCGACAACGCGATTGTGGGCTTCGTGCTCGTGAACCAGCGTACGGCGGAGGCGCACTACTACAGCGTGGCGGGCGCCACCGAGGAAAGCGCGATGAGCTCGGCGGAGGGCCAGGTGCAGAACCTGCAGTACAAGGCTACCTTCCCGCTGCTGCTGAACATCAATGGCCAGCCTACGTACTTCATGGCCTTGAAGGACGCCGCGGGCCTGGTGAAGAAGTTCGCCATGATCGACATCCAGCGCTACCAGAACGTAGCCGTGGGCGACACGGTGGAGGAATGCCAGAAGTCGTACAAGGCCCTGCTTGCCACCAATGGCGTGACTACGGGCGACGATTCAGTTGCCAGCGAGGTTACGGGTGTGGTGCGCACGTCCATGCAAGCCGTCATCGATGGCAACTCTCACGTGTACTTGTCGCTCGAGGACAGCTCGCTTATCTTTGACTGTCCGCTGCCCACGGTCATGAATGCCGTGATCGTGCGCCAGGGCGATACGGTGACGATTTCCTACATCGAGGGAGATCCCACGTGCACGGTGGAATCGCTCGAGGTGAAGAGCGCTGAAGCCGCGTCGGCTGCGGTGGGGCAATCTTCCTCGGTGTCCTCGTCGACTGTTGATGCGAGTTCGAATCAGCCTGTCGCAGAAGCTGCATCGGCCGATGCTGGCGGCAGTGCTTCTGCGTAGCCCCAATGTGGAGGACGCGTGCGCTTCCTTGCATTCGCCGTGTGAGTCTGGCATAGTGTAACGGCTGCAGAAATGCAGTAGCAATGAACAGTAGTTCCGCTGCCAGAGACAGCAGGCACCGCAAGGTTTAATCGCGTAAGCGGCCCGCCGAGGTGGTTGTAAAGCACAAGCTTTCACGACCCCCTGCGCTCTCTGGTGCAGGGGGTCGTTCTTATTCGTGCGACCTTCCCCTGGGGTGGAACCCGGAATGGGAAAGAAGGAGGTGCACAATATGCCCAACGCACAGAATGTCGAAACGCTCGCAAAGATCAAGGAAGAGCTCGAAGGCGTGTCCGCTCTGTGGGTCGTCGACTACCGTGGCCTGAGCGTGAAGGAGGCGCAGCAGCTGCGTCGCTCCATCCGCGAAGCCGGTGCTCATCTGACGGTCTACAAGAACAAGCTGGTGCGCATCGCCCTGGCCGAGTCTGGTCTCCCCGAAATGGAGGACATTCTCGCTGGCCCGAGCGCATTCGTGTTCGCTGATGGCGATCCGGCTGCTGCCGCGAAAGCTATCAAGGAGTTCGCCAAGGATAACGAGAACCTCGTAATCAAGGGCGGCATGATGGACGGTGTTCAGTACAGCGCAGAACAGGTGGAAGCTATCGCTTCTCTGCCTTCTCGCGAGGCTCTCATCGGCCAGATCGCTGGTCTTATCTCCGGCGTTGCTCGCGGTCTTGCCGTTACCATCAACGGTGTGCCGTCTGGCTTGGCTCAGTCGATCAAGCAGGTCGCCGAGCAGAAGCCCGCTGCTTAGCAGCACCCTGCGGCGCCCGCGCCGCGTAGCAAGAATGTATGGCCGGAAGAACCCGGCCCCTTTGAAAGGAAACTAACATGGCTGTGACCAAGGAAGAAATCATTGAGGCTCTGAAGGAGATGTCCCTCCTCGAGGCTAGCGAACTCGTGTCCATGATCGAAGAGACCTTCGGCGTGTCCGCTGCTGCTCCCGTGGCTGTTGCTGCTGCTCCTGCCGCTGATGGCGCTGCTGCTGCCGACGAGAAGTCCGAATTCGACGTTGTGCTCGAGGGCTTCGGCGACAACAAGATCGCTGTCATCAAGGTTGTCCGCGAGCTCACCGGTCTGGGCCTGAAGGATGCCAAGGAAGTCGTCGAGGGCGCTCCCAAGGCCATCAAGGAAGGCGTTGCCAAGGAGCAGGCCGAGGAAATGAAGGCCAAGCTGGAAGAAGCCGGCGCTGCTGTAACCCTGAAGTAAATTCGCTTCTTGCGAATTGCGGGAGCCGTCCCTTATGGGGCGGCTCCTTTTTTGCGCCGTTCGCGGGTTTATACGAACCGCTTTCAAGAACGTGCGCATTCTTTCGTCTGAGCTAGTGTGGAAGCCTCTATTTCTTCCCCGTTATAGGGAAGTGTTTTTACCGTTCTCCACGCTTTTTCCGCTTGATTTTGGCTCGATTCGACCTGCTTCCCATACGAACTGCGCTTATGCTAAAGGTGTGAAAATGGGATATATGGTGTATCATTAGAAACCACAAGATATGGTGTGTGGTCGAAATATGAGCGACAATATTTATTGTTTTGTGCTCACGTGCGAAAACGTAAGGAGCGCTAAAGTCAAGCCTTGTGAACAATAAAAATTAGATGCAAAACTATGTTCAGACAAGAAATGAAGCAGAAATACGAAAGGGGTTTGGGCATATGAAGGTTATCAAGCGCAATGGCTCTGAGGTCGCTTTCGACGTCACGAAAATCGTGAACGCCATATCGAAGGCGAATAGTGAGGTAGTGCCGGAAAACCGTCTTACGCACGATCAAATTATCGCCGCAGCAAACAACGTCACCACCGAATGCGACGTCTGCGGTCATGCCCCTGCTGTCGAGGAAATCCAGGACATGGTCGAGGACCAGATCATGGCCCTTGGTGCGTTCGAAGTCGCTCGCAAGTACATCATCTATCGCTACGTGCAGGGCTTGAAGCGCACGTCCAACACCACCGACGACAAGATTCTCTCGCTCATCGAATGCAACAACGAGGAAGTGAAGCAGGAGAACTCGAACAAGAACCCCACCGTCGTCTCCGTCCAGCGCGACTACATGGCCGGCGAGGTTTCGAAGGACCTTGCTCACCGCATGCTTCTTCCCGCCGACGTGGTCGACGCCCACGAGAAGGGCATCATCCACTTCCACGACTCCGACTATTACGCGCAGCGCATGCATAACTGCGACCTGGTGAACCTGGAAGACATGCTGCAGAACGGCACGGTTATTTCCGGCACGCTCATCGAGAAGCCCCATAGCTTCAGCACGGCCTGCAACATCGCCACCCAGATCATCGCCCAGGTTGCCAGCTGCCAGTATGGCGGCCAGAGCATCTCGCTTGCGCATCTGGCCCCGTTCGTTGACATTAGCCGTCAGAAGATCCGTCGCGCTACCATCGACGAGCTGAACGAGCTGGGCGTGGAGCCTTCGCCCGAGCGTTTGGATGCCGTGGTCGAAGGCCGCGTGCGCGACGAAATTCGCCGTGGCGTGCAAACCATCCAGTACCAGGTGGTTACGCTCATGACCACCAACGGCCAGGCTCCGTTCATCACCGTGTTCATGTACCTGAACGAGGCACGCAACGAAACCGAGAAGCACGACCTCGCCATGGTCATCGAGGAAATGCTGCGCCAGCGTTTCCAAGGCGTGAAGAACGAGGCGGGCGTGTGGATTACCCCCGCGTTCCCCAAGCTCATCTACGTGCTTGAAGAAGACAATATCGACGAGGGCACGGAATTCTACTACCTCACGAAGCTCGCAGCGAAGTGCACGGCCAAGCGCATGGTGCCCGACTACATCTCCGAAAAGAAGATGCGCGAGTACAAGCTTTCCAAGGGCGAAGTGGAAGGCGAAGGCGATTGCTATACGTGCATGGGCTGCCGTTCCTTCCTTACGCCCGACCGCTCGGGCAATGGCTACGACAACGTGGCCAATGCGAAGAACTACGACCCCACGAAGCCGAAGTACTACGGTCGCTTCAACCAGGGCGTGGTCACCATCAACCTGGTCGACGTTGCGCTTTCCAGCGAAGGCGACTTCTCCAAGTTCTGGGCCATCTTCGACGAGCGCCTGGAACTGTGCCGCAAGGCCCTTATGTGCCGTCATAACCGCCTGAAGGGCACCACGTCCGACGCTGCCCCCATCCTGTGGCAGTATGGCGCTCTGGCGCGCCTGAAGAAGGGCGAGAAGATCGACAAGCTCCTCTATGGCGGCTATTCCACCATTTCGCTGGGCTACGCTGGCCTGTACGAGTGCACGAAGTTCATGACGGGCAAGTCGCATACCGACGCCGAGGCCACGCCGTTTGCGCTGGAAGTCATGCAGCACATGAACGACAAGTGCGCCGAATGGAAGGAAGCCACCGACATCGACTTCAGCCTGTACGGCACGCCGCTGGAATCCACCACGTACAAGTTCAGCAAGTGCCTGCAGCGTCGTTTCGGCATCGTTCCCGGCATCAACGACAAGGGCTACATCACCAACAGCTACCACGTGCACGTGGCCGAAAAGATCGACGCCTTCACGAAGCTGAAGTTCGAGAGCAAGTTCCAGAAGCTTTCGCCGGGTGGCGCCATCAGCTACATCGAGGTCCCGAACATGCAGGACAACCTGCAGGCGGTGCTCACGGTCATGCGCTACATCTACGACAACATCATGTACGCGGAACTGAACACCAAGAGTGACTACTGCCAGGTGTGCGGCTACGATGGCGAAATCCAGATCATCGAAGACGATGGCAAGCTGGTGTGGGAATGCCCGAAGTGCGGCAACCGCGACCAGAACAAGCTCAATGTGGCCCGTCGTACCTGCGGCTACATTGGAACCCAGTTCTGGAACCAGGGTCGTACCCAGGAAATCAAAGACCGCGTTCTGCATCTGTAGAACCGCTTGAATCTACAAGGGAACGAGGCGAATGGTCGTGCGATCGTTCGCCTCGTCTTCTCTTCGCGCAGGGAGGCAGCCGTGAATTATGCAGCCATAAAATACTCCGATATCGCCAATGGGCCTGGCGTCCGTACCGTGCTGTTCGTTTCGGGGTGCACGCACCATTGCGCGGAGTGCTTCCAGCCCGAAACCTGGAGCTTCTCCTTCGGTCGCCCGTTTACCCAGGAAGTGGAAGACGAAATCATCCAGAGTCTGAATGAACCCTGGGTGGCTGGCATCACCGTTCTGGGCGGCGAGCCCATGGAGCCGGTGAACCAAGCGGGCCTCCTGCCGTTCCTGCAGCGCGTCAAGCGCGAATGCCCGGGGAAGAGCATCTGGGTCTACACAGGCGATGTGTACGAGAACCTCCTTTATGGTGGCAGGAACTGTCCGGAAACGGCCGACTTGTTCGATTGCATCGACGTCCTCGTCGACGGACCCTACGCGAAGGACCTGAAGGATATCTCGCTGCGCTTTCGGGGTAGCAGCAATCAGCGTATCATCGACGTGCCCGCGTCGCTTGCCTCGGGTGAGGTAGTTCTCTGGGAAGACGACCCGCAGTTCGCCTCGCACAAGATGGTCTAACGCAGCTGCGTGTCTCTTGCGCCCGCGTCTTGCCGTAAGGCCAGATGCGGGCATCGTTTATTCTGTCCGCTTCTTGTATCGCGTTGCCTGGTGCGCCCATCGAGCCATATAATCAAAGCTCGAGTTAGGGAACCAAGGAAGGCTACTCGTGAATACACCCCGTCCATTTGCCGCGATTTCGCAGATGCTCGACGAGCGCAAGCGCAACTCCGCGCCGCGCCAGCCGGGTCCACTTCGTCGTCGTATTGATGCGTGGGGCGAAAGACTGCTGGGTGTCGTATCCAATCGGTCGTTCGCGCAGGAAGCCGAATACGAAAGCCATCAGACGAAGCTCGATTACGTGTGGAACACGGCGGGTCTGGCTTCCTGGGGCGTTATCTTCCCCCTGCTTACCATCATCGTTACGCAGTTGGTGGGCAGCGAGCAAGCTGGTATGTTCTCGCTGGCGTTCGTGGCCGCGCAGTTGCTCATGTTCCTGGCGAACTACGGCGTTCGCACGTATCAAGTCTCCGACCGCGACGAGGAACACTCCTTTGCGGAATATCAGATTCAGCGCGCCATAACGTGTCTGCTGGCCATAGTGGCTGGTTCGCTCTTCTGCGATTTCCATGGCTATGACGAAGCCATGCGCACTATGGTTATGGCCGTTGTGGTGTATAAGACCGTTGATGGCTTCGCCGACGTGTACGAGGGTCGACTGCAGCAGATGGACAAGCTGTATCTGGCGGGCATTTCCCAGGTGCTTCGTTCGGCGGGCGTGTTCGTGGTGTTCGCGCTTCTGCTGCTCATTACGCACAGCCTGCAAGTAGCCAGCATTGCCATGGCCATCGTGGCGGTGGTGTCCCTCGTGCTGTTCACGGCACCGCTTGCCCTGCTCGAAACGCCCACGTCGAATCGTAGGAGCTTTGCGAGTATCGGTCGCCTGTTCACGAAGTGCTTCCCGCTGTTCTTGGCGCTGTTCCTCTATGCGCTCATCGACAACATTCCCAAGTTCATGATGGAGGGTACGCTCTCCTACGACAATCAGCTGTATTACAACGCTCTGTATTTCCCGGCCCAGGCCATTCTCATTACGGTGGGCCTTGTGTACAAGCCGCTGCTCGCACGCATGGCCGATGCATGGAACGACCTCGATCGCCGCAAACGCTTTGACTTCTTCATCGTTGCCATGCTGCTCATCGTCTTGGCTGTTACCGTGGTGGTTTTGCTGTTCATGAACTGGCTGGGCATTCC
Organism: Denitrobacterium detoxificans; assembly: GCF_001643775.1. Taxonomy (NCBI): domain Bacteria; kingdom Bacillati; phylum Actinomycetota; class Coriobacteriia; order Eggerthellales; family Eggerthellaceae; genus Denitrobacterium; species Denitrobacterium detoxificans. The sequence goes on from NZ_CP011402.1 coordinate 491,477, forward strand.
GCTGCTCACCATTCTGTACGGTCTCGATTTCGAGCCGTATCGTTCCATGGGCCTGCTCATGGTCATTGCCGGCGGCATTACGGGTGGCATCGACTTCCTGTATCAGGTTATGACGGTCATGCGCCGTCAGAAGTCGGTCCTGCGCCTGTACCTCATCACCTTTGCCTTCTCCCTGGCCATTCCTTATATGCTCATTCACGTGAGCGGCCTGCGTGGCGCTATCATGGGCTATCTCATCGTCATGGCGATCTTGCTTGCGCTGCTCGTGCTGGAATACGTGAGCGTGCGCCTTATGTACAAGCGCCACCCCGAGGACGACCCCACGTATTTGGCTGCAAAGGCGCGTGCGCGTCGTAATGCCGAAGGGGACACTGCGCGCCCTGCCGATAACGAGCCCGATACGCTGGATGTTGAACGGGCGCCGGAGTCGCATGGCGAATCCGTGCCGCATTCCGTTCGCCGCGAGGCGCGTACGGATAGGCCCGCTCATGAAGCTCCGCGTCCGCGTGCACGCGCGCAGCATGCTGCTCCATCGGATGGAACGCAGGAATTTTCCCCGCGTGAAGCTGCGCGTCTCGAGCGCATTGCACGTGAGGGTGGGGAAGTCGATCCGCGCTTCAGGGCGCGCCGGGCATTGCGCGACCGTCAGTCTCGAAGGGATTCCGAATAGTGGCTTCCGAACTGCATAACGAAATGACCCGATGCGCTCGCATTCTGGGTTCCGAAGGCGTTGCCGCGCTCGCGTCGAGCTGCGTAATGGTGCTTGGACTGGGCGGCGTGGGCTCGAGCTGCGTAGAGGCGTTGGCACGAGGCGGCGTGGGCAAGTTCATCTTGGTCGACCACGACGTGGTGGATATCACGAACATCAATCGCCAGGCCATTGCCTTTCATAGCACCATCGGCCGCAAGAAGATCGATGTCATGCGCCAGATGGTGCTCGATATCAACCCGCAGGCTCAGGTGGAGGTCGTCGACTCGTTCGTTCTTGCCGAAAACCTGGATGCGCTGCTCGATGAGCATGCCGTCAAGGCCGATTTCGTGGTAGATGCCATCGATACCATTTCCACGAAGCTTGCTATTGCGGCGGCTGCCCAGGAACGCGACATCAACCTGATCAGCGCCATGGGTGGTGGCAACAAACTGCATCCCGAGTACCTGCGGGTGGCCGACATCTACGACACGGTCAATTGTCGCATGTGTCGCATCATGCGCAAGGAATGCCGTAAGCGGGGCATCTCCCATTTGCGCGTGCTGTATTCGTGCGAGGAAGCCGCGGCGGCCACGGCTCGCCCAGGCACGGAGCGTGGCGAGCGTTCGGGGCTGGGTACCATGCCGTATTTTCCGCCCATCATGGGTCAGATGATTGCCGGGTACGTCATTCGCTCCATTGCCGGCGTGGAATCGCGCGAGGACGTGCTGGCGCGTCGGAAGTAGCTTGCCTGCATTGCGCGTGATGACGCGAGCTTGCGACTAAGGAGGGTTCATGCAATACGTCGACATGCATTGCCATCCGTCGTTTCTAGACGCCATGAGTCCATTGCTGGAACGTGCTTCGCGCAATCACGTGGGTATGTTTGCGAACACCGTCTTGCCTTCGGAATATGTTGACGCCCGCGATTCCGTGGAATCCTTTCGGGGGATGCGCCTGGGTTTGGGCCTTCATCCCTGGTGGGTGGCGCAGGGGAAGGCGGACGACCGGGAAGTGCGCCTCTTCGAGGAGCTGGCGCCCCAATGTCGCTACATCGGCGAGATAGGCTTGGATTTTGGGAAGCGTTTCGCAGGGGAGCGCGAAGAGCAGGGTATGGTCTTCCGCCGCGTGCTTGCCGCGTGCGCGCAGCCGGGTGTTCCGCATGTCATATCGTTTCATTCGTCCTCTGCGGCAAGCGTGGTCATGGACGAGGTCGAGCGCGCGGGCTTATCCGATGCCATACGCATTTTCCATTGGTTCTCCGGTTCGTCCGACGAGCTCATGCGTGCTCGGCGCTCTGGCTGGTATTTCAGCGTGGGGGAGCGCATGCTTGCCACGAAGCGCGGACGAGCGTATTTGCAGGCTATTCCCGAAGACCGGCTGCTGCTGGAAACCGATCTTCCCTCATCGCCGCAGAGCAAGATGGATTATGATGGGTACTACCGCAGTTTGGCTGGCGTGGCACAGGTTGTTGCCGCCGAACGCGGCGAACGTGTTGTGCAGCGTGCGCTGGAGTCCAGCTGTAAGCTGCTTGAATTGGATGTGATGAACGATGACTGACGAGAACAAGAGCGAAGCGATGCCCCAGACCGAGGACGAGGCCCTGGCCGAGGAAGCGCGTAAGATGGCGCAAATCAGCAGCGAATACGTGGCCATGACCGACGAACTTGCCGAGCTGAATGCGCTCGAGGCGTTTGTGGACGCCCATGATGCCAGCGAGTTGGGCGGCGTATACGGTTCCATGCTTGGCATGTTGGGCAATCGCAAGTAGTCGTGCGTGTACGTACTATTTAGCGCGCGCAACGAATAGTTACTTGCGCGCGCTAAAGCGTGCATGCTAGTATGACCCCATTCACAATTGAATAGCCAAACCGTTGAAGCGGAAGTAACGGCGAATATGCTTTCACAGAGAGCCCGCGATGCTGGAAATCGGGTAAAACACAGTTCGTCAAATGGACCGCTGAGGGCGCGGTGAACGGCCTTGGCCAAGTAGCACGCGACGTGTGGGCATACGTTAGTTGCCGGGAATGTGTTGGCATTCTGCAAAGTGCGCGGCCCAGGTCGCGAATCAAGGTGGCACCACGGATCTATCGATTCGCCCTTGATGGAACATAGGTTCCGTCGGGGCGTTTTTTATTGCCCCGACGCGCTCGCCTCCAACAAGGTGGGCATGGCGGAAGGAGGCTTCCATGGGTGTTGCTGAAGTACCTGATATCGCGGATGGCGTGCGCAATGGTCCGCCTAGGGGGCAGGCGCGCCTGCGCGTTGCACCTTCGCTCGAGGAGGCGCAGGCGATAGCGCGCGAGCAGGGCGTTTCGCGTGTTCCCCTTGCGGCGGAATTGCTTTCCGATGCGTATACGCCGCTTGGCGTGCTTTCCAAGCTCAAAGCGGTTTCGCACCACTGCTTCGTATTGGAAAGCGTGGCGGGAGGCGAGAAGCGCGGTAGGTATACGTTTCTGGGGTTCGAGCCTTGCATGGCAATTGCCTGCAAGGATGGCGTGATGGTCATCGACGGCCAGGCGCACGCCACCAGCGATCCCGCTTCCGAATTGCGCGCCATCTTGCACGCATATCGTACGGCGCGCGTCGAGGGGCTGCCGCCGTTCGCTGGCGGCTTGGTGGGCTATTTCGGCTATGACTACCTGAAGTACGCGGAGCCCACGTTGCGACTCGATGCGCGTGACACCGAGAATTTTCAGGACTTTGATCTCATGTTGTTCGATCGTCTGATTTGCTTCGACGACGTGAGGCAGAAGATCATCCTTATTGCTCACGCCGATTTGTCGTGCGGTGATTCCGGGTATGCCGAGGCGCAGGGCGCGCTGGCGGAAATGGCGCGAATCATCCAAGATGGCGCGTCTGCGACCGAGACTCCTGGTCATGTGCTCGGGCCGGCAAAGGCGCTGTTCGACGAGGAATCCTACTGCGACATGGTGCGCAGGGCCCAGCGTTACATTCGCGAGGGCGACATCTTCCAAGTGGTGCTCAGCAACCGTTTGGAGGTTCCATACGAGGGAAGCCTGCTGAACGCGTATCGCGTGCTGCGTGCCATAAATCCCTCTCCGTACATGTTCTATTTCAGCGGCAGCGATATGGAAGTCGCGGGCGCGAGTCCCGAGACGCTTGTGAAGCTGGAGGATGGCGTGCTACATACGTTTCCCCTGGCCGGCACGCGTCCTCGGGGAAAGACGCCCCAAGAGGATCGTATGCTCGAAGAAGAGCTGCTTGCCGACGAGAAGGAGCTTGCGGAGCATAACATGCTCGTTGACCTGGGGCGTAACGACCTGGGCAAGGTGAGCGAATTCGGCTCGGTGGAAGTGGAGCGCCTGCATTCCATCGAGCGTTACAGCCACGTGATGCATATCGGCAGCGTGGTGCGAGGCCGTTTGCGTGAAGGGTGCGATGCCCTGGACGCCATCGAGGCTGTGTTGCCGGCGGGTACGCTATCGGGCGCACCCAAGATTCGCGCGGCGCAGATCATCAACGAGCTCGAAGACAACAAGCGCGGCATATACGGTGGTGCGCTGGGGTACTTGGATTTTGCGGGCAACATGGACGTGTGCATTGCGATCCGCATCGCCTACAAGAAGAACGGGCGTGTGTTCGTGCGCAGCGGCGCGGGCATCGTGGCCGATAGCGACCCGGTAAAGGAGTACCGCGAGTGCGTGAACAAGGCGGCGGCGGTCGTGCGTGCCCTGGAGGATGCGGAGGAGCTGCGATGATTCTGCTTATTGATAACTACGACAGCTTTTCCTACAACCTGTTTCAGATGCTTGGTGCCATCGAGCCTGACATTCGCGTTGTGCGCAACGACGCTCTTACGGTGGAGGAAATCGCCGACTTGCGTCCCGCGGGAATCATTCTGTCGCCGGGGCCGGGTCGTCCGGAAGATGCGGGCGTGTGCGTTGACGTAGTGCGCGAACTGGGTCATTCCATTCCCATATTGGGCGTATGCCTGGGTCATCAGGCCATTGCCGTTGCTTGTGGCGCACGCGTGGGATACGCCTCCACACTCATGCATGGCAAGCAATCGGTTACCGCGTTCGATGTGGCATGCCCTCTGTTCGCGGATGTTCCCGCGTCAGCGCCCGTGGCTCGGTACCACTCGCTTTCCGTGGACGAGGACACGTTGCCGCATTCTGTGCGCGTAACGGCTCGCGCGGACGACGGGGAAGTGATGGCCATTGCCTGCCAGGATGCTCCCGTGTGGGGCGTTCAGTTTCACCCTGAGAGCATCATGACGCCCGACGGCGCCTGTATGCTTGCCAATTTCATTCAGCTTACGAAGACGGCTTGCCCGCAAGGAGGAAACCATGATTAAGGAAGCCATCGAGAAGATCGTCCGCAAGGAGGACCTGACGTACGACGAGGCATATGCCGTGATGAACGAGATCATGAGCGGCGAAACGTCGGCTACGCAGAATGCCGCGTTCCTGGCGGCGCTTTCTACGAAGAGCGCGAAGGCAGAAACCATCGACGAAATTGCCGGGTGCGCCGCCGCGATGCGCGATCACGCAACGCCGGTTCCCCATCCTGGCATGGAAGTGCTGGAAATCGTGGGAACGGGCGGCGATCGCAGCAATACGTTCAACATTTCCACCACAGCGGCACTGGTGGTTGCGTCGGCGGGCGTGAAGGTTGCCAAGCATGGCAATCGCGCTGCATCGAGCAAGTCGGGCACTGCCGATTGCCAGGAGGCGTTGGGCGTGAACTTGCAGCAAAGCCCGGAAAAGGCGCTTCAGCTGTTGGACGAGGTGGGCATGTGCTTCTTCTTCGCGCAGATGTACCACGCTTCCATGAAGTACGTTGGCTCGATTCGACGCGAACTGGGATTCCGCACTGTGTTCAACATTCTGGGTCCGCTTACCAATCCGGCGCGTCCTGAATACTTTCTGCTGGGCGTGTACGACGAGTACCTTGTGGAGCCCATCGCGAAGGTGCTCGACGCCATGGGCGTGAAGCGCGCGCTCGTGGTGTACGGCTCCGATCGCATGGACGAAGTGTCGGCAAGCGCGCCGACCGTTGCGTGCGAGCTGAGGGATGGCTACTATCGCACGTCCCGCATTGCGCCCGAGGATTTTGGCCTGGAGCGGTGCCGCAAGGAAGACCTGCTGGGCGGAACGCCTCAGGAAAACGCAGCCATCACGCGCGCTATCCTTGCGGGCGAAGCGGGTCCCAAGCGTAACGTGGTGCTGTTGAATGCCGGTGCGGCCTTGTTTGCGGCCGGGGCGGTAAGCGATATCGACGAAGGCGTGAAGCTTGCGGCTCATCAGATCGATAGCGGCGCTGCGCTGGAAACGCTCGATGCGTATATCCGTGCGAGCAATAACTAAGCGGTGCGCCATGACGAGCGTTTTGAACGAACTTGCGCAGGCGGCTCGAGAGCGTGTTGCCGTGCAGCAGGAGGCGCTGCCGATAGGGGAGTTGCGTTCCCGTGCTCGTTCGCTAGCGTGCGCAGACGGGTTTCCCTTTGAGCGTGCGTTGTCCGGGCCGGGCATGTCCTTCATCTGCGAATGCAAGAAGGCATCTCCCAGCAAGGGCCTTATAAGCGAGAGCTTTCCGTATCTCCGGATAGCGCGCGAATATGAGCAGGCGGGGGCCAGCGCGCTTTCGGTGCTCACCGAGCCAACGCGTTTTCTGGGGAGCGATGCGTATCTGAGCGAGATTGCCGCCACCGTGGCCGTGCCGTGCTTGCGGAAGGATTTCACGGTCGATGCCTACATGGTTTACCAGGCGAAGCTCTTGGGCGCGCAGGCGATCTTGCTCATCTGCTCGATTCTCGACGACGGTCAGCTGAAAGAGTTTATCGCCTTGGCGGACGAGCTGGGCATGAGTGCGCTCGTGGAGGCCCATGACGAGCGCGAGGTAAATCGCGCATTGCGGGCGGGTGCGCGTATCGTGGGCGTGAACAATCGCAATCTTGTCGATTTCAGCGTCGATTTCCGCAACTGCCTGCGCCTGCGCGACATGGTTCCCCCCGAGGTGCTGTTCGTGGCCGAAAGCGGCGTGAGTGAACCGAGCCAGGTGAGGGAGCTCGAGGGGCATGGCGTGAATGCGGTGCTCGTGGGCGAGGCGCTCATGCGCGCGGCTGACAAACGAGCCGCCCTGAGCGCATTGCGGGGTGAGCCCCTATGACGCGTATCAAGATGTGCGGCTTGCATTCCCGTGCCGACATCGAGGCCGTCAACGAGGTGCTTCCCGAATACGCGGGGTTCGTATTCGTGCCAAACTCCCATAGGGGCGTCACGCTTGACGAGGCGCGCGCGTTGAGCGCGTTGCTCGACGAAGTGATATGCCCCGTCGGGGTGTTTCTCGATGCGCCCGTTGCATTCGTTGCCGCAGCGTGCGACGTGGGGGCGATTCGCATGGTCCAACTGCATGGGCGTGAGGACGAGGCATATGTCGCGGCGCTTCGCAAGCGCGTGTCCGCCCCCATCATCCAGGCGTTCGTCGTACGTGATGCCGCGGATGTCCAGCGCGCCCTTGCCTGCAGTGCCGATTACGTCCTGCTCGATGCCGGGCGAGGCGATGGCAGGGCGTTCGATTGGTCGCTCGTGGCCAACGTGCAGCGTCCGTTCTTCCTGGCGGGCGGCCTCGATTCCGGAAACGTTGCCCAGGCCGTTCGGGCCGTGCGCCCATTCGCCGTGGACGTGAGCAGCGGCATCGAAACGAACAAGACGAAAGACATACGGAAGATGCGCGCATTTGCGATGGCAGTGCGCGCGGAAGGAGAGTTGTAATGAGCGATGCGAAGGGGCGCTATGGCGTGCATGGCGGGCAGTACATGCCCGAGACGCTCATGAACGCCGTCATCGAGCTCGAGGAGGCGTACGAGCATTACAGGCAGAACCCGCAGTTTCAGGAGGAGCTTACGGCGCTGCTCAATGGCTATGCCAACAGGCCTAGCTTGCTGTATCCCGCGCGTAAGATGACGCAGGATTTGGGCGGGGCAAAGGTATATCTGAAGCGCGAGGACTTGAACCATACGGGTGCCCACAAGATCAATAACGTTTTGGGCCAGGCGCTGCTCACCAAGAAGATGGGCAAGACGCGCATGATTGCCGAAACGGGTGCGGGGCAGCATGGTGTGGCTGCCGCAACGGCGGCGGCGCTGCTCGGCCTTGAATGCGTGGTCTTCATGGGCAAGGTGGATATCGAGCGGCAGGCTCTTAACGTGTACAAGATGCGCCTGCTTGGCGCGAAGGTCGTATCGGTAGAAACGGGTACGGGCACGTTGAAGGATGCTGTGAGCGAGGCCATGCGCGAGTGGACGGGTCGCATGGCGGATACGCATTACTGCATTGGGTCCACCATGGGCCCTCATCCGTTTCCCGCCATGGTGCGCGATTTCCAAGCCATTATCGGGCGCGAGATCAAGCAGCAGCATCTGCAGGCCGAAGGCCGCCTGCCTGATGCCGTGGTGGCGTGCGTGGGCGGTGGAAGCAATGCGGCAGGCACGTTCTACGACTTCATCGACGATGAGGACGTGGCACTCTATGGCTGCGAGGCGGCGGGGCGTGGCATCGACACGTTCGAGACCGCGGCAACTATCTCCACGGGTAGTTTGGGCATCTTCCATGGCATGAAGAGCTATTTCTGCCAGGACGAATACGGCCAGATCGCGCCCGTGTACAGCATTTCCGCGGGGCTTGATTACCCGGGCATTGGGCCCGAGCACGCGCATTGGCATGACGTGGGTCGCGTGACGTACGTGCCCGTAACCGACGATGAGGCGGTCGATGCGTTCGAGTACCTTTCGCGCATGGAGGGAATCATTCCCGCCATCGAGAGCTCTCATGCGCTGGCGTATGCCATGAAGCTCGCGCGGCAGATGACGCCTGATCAGAGCATCGTCGTTACCGTATCGGGGCGTGGCGACAAGGACTGCGCGTCGGTTGCGCGCTATCGAGGGGAGGATATCCATGAGTAACATCGCGCGAGCCTTTCAGGACGGCAAGGCGTTCATTCCGTTCATCACCGCGGGCGACCCATCCGTGGCCGTTACCGAAGAGTGCATAAGGGCCATGGCGCGTGCGGGCGCCGACCTTATCGAGATAGGCATTCCGTTTTCCGACCCTACCGCCGAGGGGCCGGTCATCATGGCCGCCAACGAGCGCGCCCTGGCGGGCGGCGTCACAACTGACGACGTGTTTGCCATGGTCGCGCGCTTGCGTGAAGGGGAGGGCGGCCCTGCCGTGAGGGTGCCGTTCGTGTTCATGACGTACGCGAACGTCGTATTCAGCTATGGGGTGGAGCGCTTCATGGAACGCGCCGCGCAAGCGGGCGTTGATGGCCTTATCCTTCCCGACGTGCCCTTCGAGGAGCGCGGCGAGTTCGCCGATCCGGCGCAGCAATGTGGTCTTGACCTGGTGTCGATGGTGGCACCGACCTCGAAGGACCGCATTCGCACCATTGCGCGCGAGGCGTCGGGGTTCGTGTACGTGGTCTCCTCGCTGGGCGTTACGGGTATGCGCAGCGAGATCACGACCGATGTGGGGGAGCTTGTGTCTCACATTCGCGAAGTTTCGGACGTTCCGGCAGCGATTGGCTTCGGCATTTCTACGCCCGAACAGGCGCGTTCCATGGCGCAGGTGGCCGACGGGGCCATCGTAGGCAGCGCGATCATGAAGATCGTGGCGGCGCGTGGCGCTCAGGCTCCTGTCGAGGTGGAGGCGTACGTTTCGCGCATGGCGCAAGCCGTGCACGGGGCCAGCGACGCTACGCCTGGCGTCTAAATACGCGTCACGCCGAAAAAAGTGTATGCGTGGGCACTTTGCTGTGGTAAAGTGCCCCTATGCATCACGAACAGGGACATAGCGCGAACATTTGCCGCACGGCCGCATATGCCGTGGCGTATCGCTATTCCTATTCCTATCGATACCTGTAGCGTACGGGTCCCGGGCCACCTGGTTCCATCCTGGCCGAGCGGGGGTCGTGCGCGCCTGCAAGGGCGGTCTGCCCATTTGTCGTGTCAACTCTTTGGAAGGAATACTCGTGATAGCGAAACTCCTCATGATCGTCGTCTTCGTTGCCATCGTGGTGGCGATTGGCATATACACGCGCCATCATGCGAAGAGCGTTGATGGCTTTGTGCTGGGCGGCCGCAACGTGGGCCCGTGGCTTTCGGCTTTCGCCTATGGAACCAGCTACTTCTCCGCCGTCATCTTCGTGGGATATGCAGGCCAGTTTGGCTGGAAGTTTGGTATCTCCGCGTTTTGGATTGGCCTGGGCAATGCGTTTCTAGGCAGCTTGCTGGCCTGGTGGGTGCTTGGTCCGCGCACGCGCGAGATGACGCAGCGCCTGAAGGCCGCCACCATGCCCGAATTCTTTGGCAAGCGCTATGGCAGCAAGGCGTTGCGCGTAGCAAGCGCGGCAATCATCTTCGTGTTTCTCATTCCCTACACCGCTTCCGTATACAACGGCCTATCACGCCTGTTCACTATGGCATTTGGCATTCCCTACGAATGGTGCGTCATAGGCATGGCTGTGGTTACGTGCGTCTATGTGGTGCTGGGTGGCTACATGGCCACCGTGGTGAACGACTTCGTGCAGGGCTGCATCATGCTCGTGGGCATCGTGGCCGTTATCGTGGCGGTCATGCTCTCGAATGGCGGGTTCAGCCAGGCAGTCATTTCGCTTTCCCAGGTGCAGGCCGACGCGAGCGGCTTCCAAGGTGCCTTCACCAGCATGTTCGGTCCCGACCTGTTCAACCTGCTGTGCGTCATCGTGCTCACCAGCTTGGGCACGTGGGGATTGCCCCAGATGGTGCAGAAGTTCTACGCCATCAAGAGCGGCCCCGCCGTGAAGGAGGGCGCCATCATCAGCACGCTGTTCGCCGTGGTCGTGGCGGGCGGCAGCTACTTCCTGGGCGGCTTCGGGCGCCTGTACGAGGGCGACATCGCCTTTGCCGCAAACGGAACGCCCATTTACGACTCCATCATGCCCACGATGCTTTCCAGCTTGCCCGACGCGCTTATTGGCCTGGTGGTGGTACTGGTGCTTTCCGCGAGCATGTCCACGCTTAGCTCGCTGGTTCTCACGAGCTCCAGTACGCTCACGCTCGACCTGATCAAGGGTAACGTGGTGAAGAAGATGTCCGATGCGGCCTCGCTCACGTGGATGCGCGCGCTCATCGTGTTCTTCGTCGTGATCTCTGCCGCCATCGCGCTCGTGCAGTATCACAGCACTATTACGTGGATTGCCCAGCTCATGGGCATTTCCTGGGGCGCGCTTGCCGGCGCCTTCCTGGGCCCGCTGCTGTGGGGCCTGTTTAGCAAGCGCATTTCCAAGGCGGCGGTATGGGCGAGCTTCATTTGCGGCGTGGGTTTGACCACGGCGAATATGATCGTTCCGTTCATGGGCTCTTCCATCGTTGCGGGCGCGGCGGCCATGCTGCTTTCCATCATCATCGTTCCACTGGTAAGCCTGGTCACTCCCGCCGTTCCGTTCGAGGTCATTCCGCCGCGTGCGAGCGCCGCCATCGATCGCGAATATGCGCACGAGCTTGCTGAGGGCGGCCAACCGGCATTCGATAGCGCCGAGCCTCTGGAACGCTTGTAGGACGGGTTGCACTCGGGCTTGCCATTTCCTGGTTGCAGACGCGATGCGGGGCGCGGTTCGCGCTGCGCCTCGTCCGTTCTGGGGTATAATCCCCTCTGGAAAGACGCGTCAGACGACGGGAGGGTTGCACGATATGCTGCTTATTCGCACCGATGCGAATGCCGACGCCAGTATCGGGGTAGGGCATGTCATGCGTTGTGCCGCCGTTGCCGAACAGGCCATAAACGCGGGCGAACGCGTGTTGTTCCTGGTCTCCACCGAAGAGTCGGCCGTTATCGTGGAGTCCTTTGGGTTCCCCTGCGAAATGGTCGGGGGCGACCCCCATCTGTTCATGCGCGTCGACGCCATCAATCTTGCGCGCGTTGCGCGTGACGAAGACGCTTCGGCCATCCTCATCGACTCGTATGCCGTTACCAATGGCTTCTTTGACGAGCTAGCCAACCTTCTGGCCGCGCGCGATACGAAGGTTGCCTACATCGACGACGCCTTTACGTTCAAGGAAGGCTTTACGTCGCATCCGGCGCCCATTCAGGCCGACGTCGTTATCAATTACGGTTTCGCATTTACGGAAGCGCAGTATCGCAATGCGTACGAGGGCCTTTCCACCATGCTGTGCATTGGGCCCGAATATGCGCCCGTGCGCGCTTCGTTTGGGCAGGCGCGTTCTGGCGACCATGTGCGCGATGACGTGGAAACCATCTTGGTTACCTGCGGCTACGCGAACCCCGATGGTATCTTGGAAAAGCTTGCCGAATGCTGCCTGCAGGCACATGAAACCGCGCGCGTGCAGGTCGTGCTGGGTGGCGACGCTCCCTTTTCGCTGGGTTCGTTCGGCGCGCAAGTTGCCGGTCGCGTCCACTTGCTGCGCAACGCCCAGAACATGCCCGAGCTCATGCGCTCGGCCGACATCGCGCTTTCCGCCTCGGGGCTTACGCTCTACGAGCTTGCATGCATGGGCGTTCCCACGGTTGCGCTTCCCACCGCGGAAAACCAGGCGGGCCACGCCCTTGGCTTCCAGGATCTGGGTTTGGGGCCGCATGTGCCGCTCGACCGTCCATTCGACTTCGACGGAATCACCGCATCGCTTCGTGAATTGGCTTCGAGTGCCGCCCTACGTACCCGTTTTTCGCACGCTGAGCAACGGGCAGTTGACGGATGGGGCGGCAAACGCATCTTTCAATGCATCACGGGCGGTATCAATTAGTCCTTTGCTATAATTAATAGCTACTTGGGGGCGCAGTTTGGGGCCTATTGCATGGGCTCCATGTTGCGAAGGGTATTGCCGTGCCAGAAGCTGTGGGTCTATATACGGCGAAAGATAGCGTGACGGGTTTGCTGAGCGAGCCCGCCTTTCGTTCTCATACGGCCGCGTTCATTTCCCAGATGGAAATGCCCGGGTCGCATTGCCTTATTGTGCTCAATATCGGCAATTTCAAGGCCATTAATAGTCGTCATGGCTATATGCGCGGCGATGAATGCCTGCGTACCATGGGCGAGGTTCTCCGCAGCATTTTCCCTGATGCCATACTGGGTCGTTTGTATGCCGACCATTTTTGCGGAATCGTTCGCAACGAGCGCATCGAGCAGGCCATTGTGGCCATTCATTCCCATATGGCCTGGCATTACGAACGCACTTCCCTGGGAATCATCGCGGGCGTCTACGTTCTCGACAACCCGGCAGTAAGCGAAAAGCAGGCTATCGACCGCGCTCTCTTTGCGTGCCGGAGTGTGAAAGATCGCTTTGGCGTTCACCTTCGTTATTTCGACGACGAGCTTGCGCAGAAGCTGAGCCGCGAGGGGTACGTGCTCAACAGCTTGGAAGATGCCATCGCGGCTAACGATCTCGAGGTGTACTACCAGCCCATCGTGCGCGTTATCTCGGGGAAGATATGTGGGATCGAGGCGCTTGTGCGTTGGCGTAGTCCTCTGCATGGGATGCTTTCGCCTGCAACGTTCATCCCTACGCTCGAGGCGAGCCGATTCATCCATAAGCTCGATGCCTTCGTCGTGAACACGGCGTGCGATGAGTTCCATCGTATTCGCGAGCTCGTTCCCACGGCAAGCGTTTCGGTCAATCTGTCGCGCTTGGACTTCGAACTATGCGACATTTTCGAAATCGTTGATTCCGCCGTACGCAGGAACGGCATGGACCCATCCGATTTGGATATCGAAATAACCGAGAGCGCGTTTTCCAGCGATTTCACGCTCGTGCATGAGGGAATTGATCGCTTTCGTCGCGCTGGCTACAAGATCTGGATGGACGATTTCGGCAGTGGATACTCGTCGTTATCGGCACTTACCGCCGTTCCGTTCGACACGGTGAAGATCGACATGAGCCTTATTCGCGATATCGACAAGAACCCGGCTACGCGAACCGTGCTTTCCCAGGTCATCGGCATGGTGAAACGCCTGGGCGCGCACACGCTCACCGAGGGCGTGGAAACGGAACGCCAGCTTGAGTTCCTGAGGTCCGTTGGCTGCGAGAAAGCTCAGGGCTATCTCTTCTCGAAGCCCGCTCCCATAGGTGAAATCGTCGAACTGGTTCAAACGGGCGGGATCGAAGCGGAAACGGATGTGGAAAGCGGCTACTTCAGCGATATTGGTCGCGTGAGCCTGGCGGGTGGCTTGGCCGACGCCATGGCCGCGTCTGACATGCTCATTGCGGGCACGGTGCCGCTTGCCGTGGTCGAAGTCGATCGCGGTCGCGTGCGCGTCATTTCCCAGAACCGTCCGTTCGGGGGCTTTCTTGCGGCGTTGGGCGTGCACTACTTCGAGGACCTTATGAGCGAAAATCGCGAATTCGGCAGCGTGCTGCGCGATCGCTTCTTGCATACGGCGCTCGAGGCGAAGACCGAGCAATCCGACCGTGCCGTTGAGTTCAATTTCGGGGGCGAGCTGTGCGCGTTGAGCGTACGCCATGTTGCTCAGGCGAATCATCTGGACGCGTACCTTGTGCGCGCCGTGAACTTGACGCGCTTGGATTCCGCTGACAGCTGGGACAACCAGGTTACCGTTCGTTCGTTCGTGTATAGCCTGTTCGAGCGCATAGACGTCATCGACCTTGCCACGGGTGAATTCGACAACATTCGCTTCATGTCGGAAATCGACAAGAATCCCTTTGCGCGCGGGAAGGTTTCAATGGCCATTCAGGTCGTTTCGGAAGGGTATGTGCATCCCGATGAGCGCCAGCTGTTCGCAGCGTTTTTCGAGCTGAAGACCATGCGTCGGCGGCTGCGTTCCAATGGCGGGATCATCTCTCTCATTTTCCGCATGCGTCTGCGCATGAAGGGGTATCGCTGGATGCGCGCCGTCATTACGCCCATTGCCGCTTCGGGCGATCAGCGCGTTGCCGTATGTTTCAAAGTAGTCGGCGTTCCCAATGTCGACCAGGGCGTTTCCTCCATTGTTGGCGGACTTGCCACCACCTCGCTGGTGGATGCCGTTTTGAGCGCTACCGAGACCAAGGTTTTCTGGAAGGACGAGCAGCGCAGGTTCCTTGGTGCGAACAGGGCGTTTATTGATTATTACGGTTTCGGAAGCGTAAAGGACCTCATTGGCAATACCGATGAGGATATGGGGTGGCATAGCGATCCCGGCCCGTTCAAATCAGACGAGGAGCGCGTCCTGGAAGGCGAGTGCATTCACGATGCCCATGGGTTCTGCATGGCGCATGGCCAGGAGCGGGCCATTGTCGCGAGCAAGATGCCCGTATACCAGGGTGGCCACATCGTTGGCCTTCTGGGGTACTTCTCGGATATTACCGACCGCGTTTAGTGTGGGAAGCGCAAGCCGCAGACGAATTTCGAATACGAGAGCGAATCGGTGGTGCGCACGAGCGCGCCCGTGTTGGGTGCGTGCACGTAGGGGAGTCCGCCGTCTGCGAGTGCAATTCCGCAATGACCAGGGCGGAAGAGGATGTCGCCTGGCTTCACGTCGGTAAGGTTCACGATGGCGCCCCGCGCATGCGCCAGTTCGTAGAGGGATCCGGTGTAGTGGGGCATGCCTTTGATGCCTGCTTGTGCAAACGCCCAAATCACCAGGCCAGAACAATCGAAGGTGTCGGGTCCGGCGGCGCCCCATACGTAGGGGCAGCCCACGCGCGAGAGCGCATAGTCGATGATGTCGGGGAAGGGTTCGATGTTGCGCGGATTGCCAATGATGTCGACGGGCCAATCGGCGCTGGCCATAGCCTGCGCCTGGGCGACTTCCAGCAGCTCCTTCGCCTGGGCGTCCAGGCTATCGTAGAGCGACTGGAGCTCGGCGGTCTTCTGCTCCGCCTCCGTCTTGATGCGGTTCGCTTCGTCCATCTTCGAGCGGGCGATCTGCTCCTGCTCTTCTTTCTTCCGCTTGGCTTCCTCGTTTTGCGCACGCAGATCCTTCGTTTCCTGCACCATGTCGGCGTCGGCCTTGTTGATGTAGTCGTACATGTCGATCTGCGTGACGAACTGCTCGAAGGTGCTTGCGCCGAAGAGCAGGTCGTATATGCCCGCCAGGCCGGTCTTGTATTCCAGGCGCATGCGATCACCCATGCGATCCTGCAGCTCGCCTATGCGCTTGTTGTTCACACCGATGAGTTTCTGGGCCTCGGCGACCTCGCCTTCAGCCGCCGTGTGCTCTTCCAGGGCCTTCTGGTAGTTGTCGGCGGCCGTTTCCACTTCGCCGCGCATTTGGATGATTTGCTGTTGGATGTCGTATTGCTTCGTTTTGAGCTCCGTCAGCTCATCGGCGTGGGCAAGGCGTGGTAGCGCGCACCCCAACGCTCCCGCAGCAGCGAGAGCGCCCATACCAGCTACCACGCGTCGGCGCCCTGGGTTAAATGATATGTAACTTGTATCATTCATGGAAGGCCATTGTATCGCGCACTCCATGCACACGCAATTGAGGGCGATGAAGCCTAATCAAGTTGTTACGTGGCTTATGCTCGTGCGTCGAAGAAGCCCTTGACCTTGGCAAGCGCGTGGGCGAGCACGCGCTGCTCTTCGTTGGTGAGGCCATTGAGCGCCTCGGAGATCATGCGCTTGTGGAAGAGCAAGTGGGCGCGATACGCCTTGCGCCCCTGCGTGGTAAGGGAAAGCAGGACCTTCCGGCGGTCTTCCTGCGAGCGTTCCCTGCGCACGTACCCCAGCTTTTCCAGTTTGTTTACGGCGGTGGTGAGCGTGGCGAGCGTGACGTCGAGCCGCGTTGCGCAGACGTTCATGGGATTTCGCTCGTAGAGGCCCACGGCTACGATAGTATGGATATCGGTGATGGTGAGCCCTTGGGTATAGCGGTTATCCAAGGCGCGTTCCTCTATGCGCATGACCGATTGGAAGGTCCCCGAAAACAGGTCGTCCAATTCCAGATTGTGCGCGGCCATGGCCGGATATGCAGATGATGCCATAGATGGTCCCACCTTCATTGCCGTGGGCGTTGCATGTATCCGCTTGCAACGCTGTGGGGCATTGGATAATTTTGTTAGAGTTTCAAAGTATTTTATCGCATCGTAGGCATTGCGCGCATGCTGCACAATACGACCATGCGCGAACGATGCGTGAAGGAGGCATACGTGGGTTGCACGGTTATTGGATGCGGCAAGGCGCTCCCGAAGCTATCGGTGAGCAACGATGATCTGGCGAAGATCGTCGACACGAGCGACGAATGGATCGTAAAGCGCACGGGCATCCACGAGCGCCGCATCGCCATTTCGGAATCGAGTACCGACCTTGCGTCGGCGGCATGCTCTGCTGCCTTGGGTGCGGAAGGTGGCTCCATCGAAGCCTCTTCCTGGAATCTTGGCCAGGTTGATCCCGAAAGCATCGACTTGCTCATCTGCATGACCATCACGCCCGATGCCACCATTCCGTGCCAGGCCTCGCTCATCAAGATGCGCCTGGGCCTTTCGAATGCGGTCGCCTTTGACCTGAATGCCGCTTGCTCGGGGTGCGTGTACGGTATCACCGTTGCCGAGAACATGATGCGTGCATCGCAGAGCGCGCCGGGGGCGTGCAATCCCATTCGTCGCGCGTTGGTGGTGGGCGTCGAGCGTCTGTCCCGCATCGTCGATTGGACCGACCGCGCTACGTGCGTGCTGTTCGGCGACGGCGCTGGCGCGGTGCTGCTGGAATGGAACGAATCGCGCAAGGGCATCATCAGCTCGTTCTTGAAGAACACCGACGACGTGGAGCTCACGCTCTCCCGCGCCAACATGTTCAATCGCGCCCTGTTCCCGTTCGACGAGGCGGGCGTTGCCGCGCAGTCCAATGATGCGGCTTACGATTGCGCCATTCCCGTTACGGAGTACATTGGCATGGCCGGACGCACCGTGTTCAAGTTTGCGACGGCGGCCATGCGCGAGGCCATCGACGCCGTGCTCGAGCGCGGCGATATGACGGTCGACCAGGTGGCGCGCATCGTTCCGCATCAGGCGAACGAGCGCATCATCGCGCACGTCGCCAAGAAGATGGAAGCCCCGCTCGACCTCTTCCAGGTGTCCATCGGCTCAAGTGCCAACACCAGTGCCGCAAGCGCGCTCATGGCGCTGTGCGACGCCTATTGCCAGGGTCGCATCGCGCAGGGCGACAACGTCGTCATGGCGGGCTTCGGCGGTGGCCTTACCTCCGGGGCGGTCCTGTTCGAGGCGTAGGGCGCCTGCATGCCTGCGCAAGACGCGCTGGTGGGGGCGTGGTAAAATGGGGCGCATCGCGGCCAGGCAGTCGCATATCGTAGCTGAAACGGAAAAGGATAGACATGCAGTGTCCTCGTTGCGGAGCAAGGAACAGTAAGCAGGCAGAGCGCTGCCATGCATGCGGTATGCCGCTCATGCAGACGGGCGGGCGCGTCGTGCCCGTTCAGGTGCATCATAATCGCAGCCGCTTAGCCGATCGCCAGATGCGGCCCCAGGGTGGCGCCTATTCGGCGGTTCCCCTGTACGAGCGTCGCCAGCCCTGGTATCAGAAGGCCCTCATCTTCGTTGTCGCCGTTGCGGTAATCGTGGGCGTCATCTTCGGCGTGTATTCGGCCTTCCAGGCATTTCAGAACGACAAGGTGAGCCAGGCGGCCTACGACGCGGAACACGTGAAGCAAACGGTAAAGGTCACGTTCGACGTGCCCGAATACAAGGCGGGTTCCTCTTCGGTCATTCCCATTCGCGTGCAGGGAACCGATATCGATGGCAACGCCGTCGACGAGCTGCACCTTATGACCTTGGCCGACAACACCGTTGAGCTCATGCCGGGCACGTATTCGTTCGTTCCTGCTGGCTCGCCCGTTACGGCTGCCGGCATTACCTACGCCGTCCCCGCTGCGGTAAATGTATCCGCTACTTCCAGTGGGGTCACCGTTGGCTCCACCGAGGGTGCAACCGTGTCCTTGTCGTATTCCGCCATCCAGCCCATCGACGCCACCGACGATCAGATTGCGGCCATCAAGCAGTGGATGACCGAGGCCTCGCTCGAAGACGCCACGATTCAGAAGTACGTCGATGCCATCACCAATGCGCGTACCACCGCGCAGGAGGAAGAGGCCGAGGCGTCGGGCAGCATTGTGGAAACCGATTACTTCACGTTCACCATTCCCTCGCTGTGGCGTGACGAGGTGAGCACCAAGACCACCAAGAACAACGGTCTTCCCACGGTAACCGTGTATCTCGATGGCTATAGCAGCCTGGAGCTCATGACGGTTACCTGCGTGAAGGATGGCGGGGAAAGCGACGAGGAAGACAACGTCGACCATATCGCCGGTACGGTGCAGGGGAATGGCTATCGCGTGGAGGTGTGGACGACGAACTGGGCGTACTACGCATCGCTTATGGCCCAGGGCTCGGTTGACCCCATTGTGTCGACGAGCGTGCTGGATGATCTGGTGCGGCTTTCCTCGGGTGGCACTCTTACCTATGAAGATGTCTCCGAGATGAGCAAGAGCGCCATTGGCACGCCCGACATCGAATTCGTGTCGGATAACGTGCTTGCAACGCTGAAAGCCACGGGCGCTGTGGACAGCTCTTCTTCCAGTTCCAGCGACGAAGACGACTACGTCACCACTACGACCACAACCACAACGACGACCAAGCGCTCCAACTAGGCGTTCCCTGCGGGAAACATTGCGGGACGGTTACAGCTGCGTGTGCACGCGGCGGTTGCCGTCCCGTCTTGCATCATGGCTATCTTCATGGAGTACAATGACCCCGATACAAGTCATTGGCCGCTGCGATTATGCAGAATGGAGTGCAAAACGTGAAACATACCTTTGATGTGACGGGGATGTCGTGCGCCGCATGCTCGTCGCGCGTCGACAAGGCTACGCGCAAGGTTCCGGGCGTTGCCGATTGCGCCGTGAACCTCTTGAAGAACAGCATGGAAGTCGAATATGATGCCGATGTGGCTCCCGAGCAGGTGTCGGCTATCGACAATGCCATAGCCGAGCAGATTTCCAAGGCGGGGTACGGGGCTATCTTGCGTGAGGAGGCTGTGCCTGCGCCGGGCCGAAAGAGCGCCGCGCGCGTTGCCCACGAGCGCCAGGAGAAACTTGCCGCCGAGCAGGAACTGCGCATGCGTGTGCGACTTATCGTGTCCGCGCTTTTCTGCGTCCCACTGTTTTACCTGGCTATGGGCCATATGTTTGGCTGGCCGTTTCCCGCTGTGTTTTTGGGTGACGAGCATATGATGGTTGTCGCGCTTACCGAGCTTTTGCTTGTCGTGCCCATTGTGTTCGTGGGTCGTCCGTTCTTCAGCGGCGGCTTTCGAAGCCTGTTCCACCTTTCGCCCAACATGGATGCGCTCATTGCCATTGGGGCCACCGCCTCGCTGGGGTACAGCATCGTGAAGGTGTACGGCATGGCGCTTGCAATGGGTGTTGGCGATATGGAAGCTGCTCACCAGGCGTTTTCGGGGCTCTACTTCGACTCCGCTGGCATGATTCTTACGCTTATCACGGTGGGAAAGTACTTCGAGGCCCGTGCGAAGGGTCGCACGACGGATGCCATTTCGAAGCTTATCGACCTTGCCCCCAAGACGGCACGCGTCTTGCGGAATGGTTCTGAAGTCGAGCTTCCCGTCGAGCAGGTGGCCGTGGGCGATGTGCTCGTGGTGCGCGCGGGTGAGGCCGTGCCGCTCGATGGCGTGATGCTGGAGGGCTCTGCTTCCATCGATGAGTCGGCGATTACCGGCGAAAGCGTGCCCGTGGACAAGGTTCCGGGCGATATGGTGACGGGCGCCACCATGAGCAAGTCGGGCTACTTCACCATACGCGTCACGAAGACGGGTGACGAGACGGTGCTGGCGGGGATTATTGCCCTGGTCGACGAGGCCACGAGTTCGAAAGCCCCCATTCAGAAGACGGCAGACAAGATCGCCGGCGTGTTCGTTCCGGTGGTTATCGCCATTGCCCTTATCGTGTTCGTGGCATGGATGGCGCTGGGCGCGGGGGTTTCCATGGCGCTCAATTACGCCATCAGCGTGCTCGTCATTTCCTGCCCCTGTGCCCTGGGCCTCGCTACGCCTACCGCCATCATGGTGGGTACGGGGCGTGGTGCGCGCAGTGGCATTCTGGTGAAATCCGCCGAGGCTCTTGAAGCGGCGGGTAGCGCCCATACCGTGGTGTTCGACAAGACGGGCACTATTACGGCGGGCACGCCCTCGGTTGTGGGAGTCCATCCCATGGGGGTGGACGAGGATGAGCTCATGACTCTGGCGGCCGCTCTTGAAGCCAAGAGCGAGCACCCGTTTGCGCAGGCCATTATGGCGTATGCCGACGAGCGGGGTCTTTCGAAGTCGTATGCCGTGGAGTTCGAGCAGATTCCCGGCGGCGGCGTGGCGGCTCTCGTTGATGGCAGGTCCGTCTGCGCGGGCAATGCCAGTCTTATGTCCAATCGTGGCATTGCCGTCGAATCGGCCGATGACGTGGCACGACAGTATGCCGATGAGGGCGCAACGCCCTTGTTCGTCGCCTGCGACGGCGTGTTGGCGGGAATTATTGCAGTGGCCGATCGCATCAAGCCCACGAGCGCGCATGCCATTTCCGAACTGAGTGCGATGGGCGTGCAGACGGTCATGCTTACGGGGGACAACGAACGTACCGCGGCTGCCATTCAACGTCAGGCAGGCGTGGATCGCGTCATTGCCGGCGTGTTGCCGGCTGACAAAGAACGTGAGGTCGCACGCCTTTCCGAAGCTGGTCACGTAATCATGGTGGGCGATGGCGTGAACGATGCCCCGGCCCTTGCCCGCGCCGACGTGGGCATCGCCATCGGCAACGGTACCGACATCGCCATCGACAGCGCCGATGTGGTGCTCATGCGCAGCGACCTTATTGACGTGGTTTCGGCCGTGCAGCTTTCGCGACGTACGTTGCGCACCATTCGTCAGAACCTGTTCTGGGCGCTCATTTACAACGTCATTTGCATTCCCATTGCGGCGGGTCTGTTTGCCTGGGCGGGTTTGGTTATCAACCCCATGATTGGCGCGGCGGCCATGGGCTGCTCTTCCATCTTCGTGGTGGGCAATGCCCTGCGCATGCGTGCGTGGCGACCGCGATTTGCCTCGCCTGTAGTCACGCAACCCGCAGATGGGGAAGGTGAATTGGAACCATCCGGCCAGAATGACGAGCCGGTGAAGGAGCAATCTCGTTCGAAGGAGATACACATGGAAAAGAAGTTCAACGTCGAGGGCATGATGTGCCAGCACTGCGTCGCCCACGTGAAGAAGGCCCTTGAGAGCGTTGAGGGCGTCACGTCGGCCGATGTCGACCTCGATGCGAAGACCGCCGTTGCGCACCTGTCTGCCGACGTTGCCGATGACGTGCTCGTGACCGCCATCGTGGACGCTGGCTACGAAGCTGTCGTGGCCTAAGCAAGCTTGGTTTTTCCCTCGCGCGGCGCTGAGAAGTGCCGCGCGAATACTGTGAAGACGGTTGCGTTCTCCTGGGGATATCCCTACCATACGTAAATAGTTAGATTATCTAAGGAATTAGATTCCGAAGGAAAGGAAGATGTTCATGGCTACCATCGACGTCATCAAAGAAGTGCTCTCCGACAACCTCGACATCGATCCCGAGACGGTTACCCCGGAGTCCACTCTGGAATCCCTGGGTATCGATTCCCTCGACATGGTAGAGATGACCTGCGACATCGAAGAGAAGCTCGACATCGAGTTCGGCGAGCCCGAAGGCCTGGATACCATCGGCGCCATGGTGGAATATATCGACTCTCTGAAATAAGGCGCGCGTATGAATACTCGCGTAACTGAGCTTTTGGGCATTCGCGTGCCCATTATTCAGGGCGCCATGGCTCGCATCGCCGATGCGAGCCTTGCGTCTGCCGTGAGCGAAGCGGGCGGCCTGGGCATTATTGCCTGTGGCGGTGCGCCCCTTTCCTGGGTGGAAGAGCAGGTTGCGGCCGCTCGCGCCAAGACCAGCGCCCCCATTGGCGCCAACGTTATGCTCATGGACCCGCAGGCTGCCGATCTGGCGAAGCTCCTGGTCGATCTGAAGATCGACGTTATCACCACGGGTGCCGGTAGCCCGGCTAACTACATGGAAATGTGGAAGGAAGCTGGCATTAAGGTCATTCCCGTTGTGGCCAGCGCTGCGCTTGCCCGCCGCATGGAGCGCCTGGGTGCCGATGCCGTTGTGGCGGAAGGCACCGAATCGGGTGGACATGTGGGCGAGCTGACTACCATGGCCCTTATTCCCTCGGTTTGCGAAGCGGTGGACATTCCCGTTATTGGCGCTGGTGGCATTGCCGATGGCCGCGGTCTGGCGGCTGCGTTCGCCCTGGGTGCCGAAGGCGTGCAGTGTGGCACGCGTTTCCTTACGGTCGAGGAGTGCACCGTTTCCGATGCGTACAAGGAAAAGATCCTGGGTGCCAAGGACGCCGACACCGTTGTTACCGGTCGTGGCTCGGGCCATCCCGTGCGCTGCCTGAAGAACAAGTTCGCGCGTACGGCGCGCAAGCTCGAAGTCGACCCTTCGAAGGGCGCCGAACTCGAAGCCATGTACGTGGGCAGTCTGCGTCGCGCCGTTGAGGGCGATGTGGACAATGGCACTATCATGGCTGGCCAGATTGCCGCTATCGTGCACGAGCGCGAGACTGCGGCTTCCGTCCTTGCGGAAATGATGACCCAGGCCGAAGAACTGTGCGGCCTTACGCTCGAAGAGCGCGCCGCGAAAAGCGCCGAACGCGCTTTGAACCGGAAGTGATTTCATGGAACTGAACCAGACGCTGTCATGCGTGTTCATGTGCTCGGGTCAGGGCTCTCAGAAGCCTGGCATGGGTGCCGACCTCATTGACGTGCCCGAAGTTGCCCAGGTGTTCGATTGCGCCAGTGACATACTCGGCGTAGACGTGCGTAATCTGTGCACGCAGGCCCCGGCAGAAGAGCTCAACGAGACGCGCAATGCGCAGGCTGCCATCGCCACGCTGTCCATTGGCATTGCCACGGCGCTTATTGCCCGTGGCGTGCAGCCGCAGGCGGTGTTGGGCTTTTCCCTGGGTCAGATTAGCGCGCTTGCCATTTCCGGCATGCTTTCGGTGGAAGACACGTTTCGCCTGCTGGCGGTTCGTTCCGAGGTCATGGCGAAGGCAGCGCAGCAAAACGAGGGCGTTATGAGCGCGTTCATGAAGGGCACTCCCGAAGAGGTCGAGGAGGTGTGCGCCAGCTGTGCGCAGGGGCAGGTGTTGGTTCCCGCCAATTACAACAGCGCAGCCCAAATCGTTGTCTCCGGCGAAGTTGCCGCCGTCGAGCGCGCGGAAGCCGCCTGGAAGGAGCGTGGCTACAAGGCCCGCCGTCTTGCCACGTCGGGAGCGTTCCACAGTCCGCTTATGCAGCAGGCTGCCAGCGAATTCTCCGCGTACCTGGAAACGGTTCAGTTCTCCGATCCTCGCGTGCCGCTCATCTGCAACACCGACGCCCAGCCCTTGAAGGCGGCCGATGCGCCGGCGCATCTTACCGCGCACCTTACGCATCCGGTGCGCTTCATGCAAAGCGTGCAGGAGCTTGCCGCGGCGGGCGCAACCAGCTTCGTGGAAGTGGGCTTTGGTGGAGTGCTGAATAATCTGGTGAAGCGCATAGATCCCAACCTGGATCATGTGTGCGTGCAAGATAGGGCCAGCATGGAAGCCCTCATCCAGAACCAAGCTTAGATACAAGCGGGCGTCGGGCCGAACCGGCGCCCGAATTTCTGGGAGTACTCAGAGCGCCCGCGGTAGCCCTGGGCTATTTGCGTGGGCGTAGATATGAAGGAGTAGGAATGCAAGAACAGGAAACCCCCATTACCCGTTCGGCTATCGTAACGGGTTCGGGTCGCGGCATCGGTCGTGCCATCGCCCTGGAATTCGCCTCCAGGGGATACAACGTATGCGTGAACTGCTCGAGCGAATCGTCTCTGGAGAGCGCGAATGACGTGGCTTCCGAGATCGAGCGCGATTTTGGCGTACGTGCCATCGTGGCCGTTGCCAACGTTGCCAGCATGGAGCAGACCAAGGCCATGGTTGACACGGTGCTTTCCGAGTTCGGTCGCGTGGACGTGCTGGTGAACAATGCCGGCATCACGCGTGATGGCCTGATCATGCGCATGAAGGAAGAGGATTTCGACAGCGTTATCGCCGTGAATTTGAAGGGTGCGTTCAACTGCTGCAAGGCGGTTTCCCGTGCCATGACCAAGCAGCGCTACGGTCGCATCATCAGCCTTTCCAGCGTGGTGGGCGTATACGGCAATGCGGGGCAGGCCAATTATGCCGCTTCCAAGGCGGGCATCATCGGCCTTACCAAGTCCCTGGCAAAGGAGCTTGCCGGTCGCGGCGTCACGGTGAATGCCGTGGCTCCTGGCTTCGTGGAAACGCCCATGACCGATGCCCTCACTGAAAAGCAGCGCACGGCTATTATCGACCGCATCGGCTGCGGTCGCCTGGGCCAGCCCGAGGACGTGGCGCATCTGGTCGCATTCCTTGCTGAAGAAGAATCGAGCTATATCACCGGCCAGGTGGTATGCGTGGACGGAGGTCTTTCCGAATGAGCGAACTGAACACCGCAACCCGTCGACCCGACGGTTCCCATCGCGTTGCCATTACGGGCATGGGTGCCGTTTCCCCCGCGGGCATTGGCATCGACGCCCTGTGGGATGCGCTCATGGAGCGTTCTTGCTGCATCGCCCCCATCCAGCGCTTCGATACCGAGGAATACCCCGTTCATAACGCAGGCGAAGTGCGCGATTTCGACGGCACCGAGCATGGCCTTACCAAGAAGGAGGCCCGTCGCTTCGAGCGCTTCGTGCAGTATGCCATCGTGGCGAGCGATGAGGCTCTTGCCATGAGCGGCATGAAGATGGAAGAGGAAGACGCCTCGCGCGTTGCCGTCATCTTCGGTTCGGGCATTGGCGGCATCGACGAGCTGCAGAAGGGCTTCCACGACCTGGAGAACAAGGGCCCCAAGCGCGTGAGCCCGCTGTTCGTTCCCACCATGATTAGCAATATTGCCGCAGGTAACCTGGCTATTCGCTACGGCATGAAGGGCGAGTGCCTTGATATCGTCACGGCGTGCGCCACGGGTGCCCACTCCATTGGCACGGCTGTGCGCGATATCCGTCATGGCTACATCGACGCGGCCCTGGCTGGCGGTGCCGAAGAGGCTATCAGCCCCATTTGCATTGCGGGCTTCAGCAACCTGGGTGCGCTTTCCAAGGAAGAAGATCCCACGCAGGCGTCGTTGCCGTTTGACGTGCGTCGCGGCGGCTTCGTGGCTGGCGAAGGCGCAGGTGCCGTGGTGCTCGAGTCGTTCGAACACGCCATCGCGCGTGGCGCCACCATTCTGGCGGAGGTCACGGGTTATGGTTCCACGGGTGACGCCTACCACATGACCGCTCCCGACCCCAGCGCCGAAGGCATCATGCGCGCCATGAGCATGGCCCTGCAGGAGGGTGGCTTTACGCCTGCCGACCTGGGTCACCTGAATGCCCATGGCACGGGTACGGCGGCCAATGACAGCACCGAATCGAAGGCCCTGCTTGCCCTGTGCGGCGAAGAAGCGGGCAAGAAGGTGCCCGTCACCAGCGTAAAGGGATGCATTGGCCATACGCTGGGCGCTGCGGGAGCCATCGAGGCCATCGTTTGCGCGCTGTCCGTCATGCGCGATGCGGTTCCGCCCACGTCTGGCTTCGAGCAGCCCGACCCCGAATGCCCCGTAAACGTGGTTTCCCAGCCCATGCAGGGCTACGAGCAGAAGGTTGCCCTCACCACCTCTCTGGGCTTTGGCGGGCATAACGCGGCTTTGGCCATTTCGCCGTATAAGGCATAATGCGCATAGCGCAAAAGGAGTGTACAAGATGGATATCACCTTTCCCGCAGATGCGTCTGTAGTCAAGAGCGTACTGCCGCATCGCGAGCCGTTCGTGTGGGTTAGCCGCGTACTCGAATGCACGCCGTGCGAGCATGTGGTCGCCGAGCTGGATGTCGACCCCGAACTCGAGCTGTTCAAGGGGCATTTCCCCACGCATCCCGTGCTGCCGGGCGTCATCCTCATGGAGGCCCTGGCGCAGGCTGCGTCGTTCTGCGTGCTGGCTGGCCGTGGCATCGAGGGCACTGTGGGCTTTCTCACGGGCATTGACAAGGCCAAGTTCCGCCGTCAGGTGCTGCCGGGTGAAACGGTGCGCCTAGAAGGCACGATCGTAAAGGCTGGCTCTCGCATGGTGGTGGCCGAGGTCGTTGCCACCGTCGATGGGGAAGTGTGCGCCCAGGCCACGCAGAAGTACGTGCTTGCCACTGCTCAGCAGGCGTAACGCACGGAGGGGGTTTACATGGAGAACTACTATACCTATGGGCGATCATCGGTCGCTTCCAATGCCGATGCCGCAGATGCGTGCAAGGTGCTCTATCGCCTGGACCGCATTACGGAAGAGGCGCCTGCGACGATTCCCGTCGCCCTGGTCATGACGCATGGGAAGGATGCGCGTACGGTGCTGCAGGACGTGGCTTCCGCCGGTATGCAGCCTTGCGCCGTGTACACCGAAGACCATAAGGCGGCTTCGTACCTTCGCTTCGCCGAAAAGCGCGTATGTCTGGGCGAGAAGTACTCCGACGAGCTCTTCTCGAACGCCTACGCCGTCTTGGGCGCAGCGCTTGAAGCTGAAGCTCAGGTCATCTTGCTGTGCGAGGAAGCCCTGCCTCTCGCCACGGTCGACGCCTTCCTGGCGCGTGCGAAGCGTCACGGCATCAGCGTCTACGCCACCGAAGACGTGACGGCCAACTTGCTGGGCTGGAAGCTTTGCGAGACCGAGCGCGATTTCGTGGAAGACGAGCATTGGTGCACGTGCCGCAACTGCAAGCTCACGTTCGCGGAGTCTTCGCTGGCGAAGAGCTATTACACGTGCCCCTCGTGCGGAACGTACTACCGCCTTTCCTCCACGCAGCGCATCAACGACCTGCTCGACATGGATAGCTTCGAGGAGTGGAATGCCACCTGCACGGAAACCGACCCGCTCGATTTCCCCGGCTATCAGGAGAAGCTGGAAAAGCAGCGCGAGAAGACGGGCCTCGACGAAGCCGTGCGTACGGGCAGTGGCCGCATTGCTGGTCTTCCGTGCGCCATTGGCGTCATGGAGGCGGGTTTCTTCATGGGCTCCATGGGCTCGGTCGTGGGCGACAAGGTATCGAAGCTCTTTGATCGCGCTACCGAAGAGGGGCTTCCCGTTATCGTGTTCTGCGCCAGCGGCGGTGCCCGCATGCAGGAGGGTCTGGTGTCGCTGATGCAAATGGCCAAGGTCAGCTGCGCGGTGGAACGCCATTCGCGTGCCGGTTTGCTCTACATTTCCATCATCACCGATCCCACTACGGGTGGCGTGACGGCTTCGTTTGCAACGCAGGGCGATATCATTCTTGCCGAGCCTCATGCCCTCATCGGCTTCGCTGGCAAGCGCGTTATCCAGGACACCATTCGCCAGGAGCTTCCGAAGGGCTTCCAGACGGCCGAATTCGCGCTGGAGCATGGCCTTATCGATGCCATCGTCCCGCGTGATGAGCTGCGTCGCACGTTGGCCCAGTTGCTGGCCATGCATCGTGCAACCACCAGCTCGGTGGAGCCTGGCACGCCCACGGAGATCCTTACGTATGGCAGCGTGAAGGACGCGCTGGAGACGGGTCGTAATTCGTATAACCACGTTACCTACGGCCGCGTTCCCGTAACCGAAATCGAGGAGCCCGAACCTGGGTTCTTCGATGCCCTTCGCAAGAAGCTGGGCATTCCCGAATTGCAGGAGGCGCTGGGTGCGCGCGATGCCGTGGCGTTTTCCGATGGCGTGCCCCTGTACAAGGAGCCGAGCCCGGTGGCCGATGCCACGTTGTCGAGCGAAGAGCCGAATGCCGCTTGGAAGAGCGTTCAGCTTGCCAGGAACACGCATCGTCCCACCGCCATTTACTACATCCGCAACATGATCGATGGCTTCATCGAGCTGCACGGCGACCGTGCCTTTGGCGACGACGGCGCCATCGTGGGTGGCATTGGCTGGCTGGGTGGCCAGGTCGTGACCGTTATCGCCGAGGAAAAGGGCGAGAACCTGAAGGAACGCATCGCGCGTAACTTCGGCTGCCCGCAGCCCGAGGGCTACCGAAAGAGCCTGCGCCTTATGCGCCAGGCCGAGAAGTTCGGGCGTCCCATCATCTGCCTGGTTGATACCCAGGGCGCGTTCTGCGGTGCGGAAGCCGAGGAGCGTGGCCAGGGCAACGCCATCGCCGAGAACCTGCAGGCCATGGCTGGCTTGCGCGTTCCCGTGGTGAGCGTGCTGCTGGGCGAGGGTGGTTCCGGTGGCGCGTTGGCGCTGGCGGTTTCGAATCGCGTGGCCATGCAGGAGCATGCGGTGTATTCGGTGCTTTCGCCTGAAGGCTTCGCGTCCATCCTGTGGAAGGATCGCTCGCGCGCTGCGGAAGCCGCCGCGGTTATGCGCATGAACGCGAACCAGGTTTACGATATGGGAATCATCGATGCGGTGCTTGCCGAAGGCGATGCCCCGGCGCATGAAAATCCCGAGCAAGCTGCACGTGAGCTGCGGCATTACTTGAAACGCAGCCTGAACGACCTCGCCGATCTTACCCCCGACGAGCTCGTAGCGCAGCGACAGGAGCGTTTCGCGAAATTCTAGAATCCTTGGCGTCATGTTCGTAGTAGCATGGCGCCAATACTTTTTACGACCGAAAGGAATCCCCATGCCCATGCATGTTGTCTGCCTCGACCTTGAAGGCGTGCTCGTGCCCGAAATCTGGCAGGAATTCGCCAAGGCGCGCGAAATCCCCGCGCTCATGAAGACCACGCGTGACGAGCCCGATTACGATAAGCTCATGGCCTATCGCATCGACATCCTGCGCGAGGCAGGCCTGGGCCTGGCTGATATCCAGGAGACCATTAGCGGAATGGATCCGCTTCCCGGTGCTGCCGAATTCCTGGACGAGCTGCGCTCCATCGCGCAGGTCATCATTGTGAGCGATACGTTCGACCAGTTCGCGCAGCCGCTTATGCGCAAGCTTGGCTGGCCTACCATCTTCTGCAACACGCTGCAGGTAGACGAGGCGGGCATGCTGTGCGGCCATGTTATGCGCGTGCAGGATTCCAAGCGCACCACGGTACGTGCGCTGCAGAGCTGCGGCTTCGAAACGCTTGCCAGCGGTGATAGCTATAACGACCTGGGTATGATCGAGGCGAGCAAGGCGGGTTGGCTGTTCTGCGCCCCCGAAAGCATCAAGGCCGAGCACCCCGAGATTCCCGCGCTGGAAACGTATGACGAGCTCCTGGCCGCCATTCGCGAGCAGCTGGCGTAGGCGTAGCTAGCGTAAGTTGTTTCGCTTGTCCTTGTAGAGCCGTTCGTCGGCAAGTTGGCATAGCTCGTCGACGGTGGTGGGCCGTCCGCCGAGCGACATGGCGATTCCCACCGACGCGCTCACGTACAGACCCGACTCCCAGTCGACGCAAATGAGCCCAATTCGATCGATGATGCGCTGCGCCATTTCGTGCGCAGCGTTTTCATTGGACAGGCCACGTGCGGCGATGATGAACTCGTCTCCGCCCAGGCGTGCCGCGAAGTTGCTGCCGTCGTTGAGCGTCTGGTTCATGAAGTCCCATGATTCTTCGTTCATGCCAATTTCCTCGCGGAAGGCGGCGCTCACGGCGGCGAGCGTTGCGTCTCCGCGTTTGTGCCCGAAGCTGTCGTTGACGTTTTTGAAATCGTCCAGGTCGAAGGCAAGGAAAGCCACTCGTTCGTTCTGCGCGTCACGAAGGATGCTGCTTGCGAGCTCGTAGAATGCGGGCCGGTTGAGCATCCCCGTAAGCGAGTCGAACGTAGATTGCACTTTGAGCTCTCTGCGACTTTCCTCGAGCATGCGTGCCGTTATGAATCGCTCCATTTTCTCGCGTTGGAACATGAAGTGCAGAATGAGCGCGCCTGCTAGGAAGATGATGACGTTTACGGCGTCTCCCGCGGCAAATACGGGCTCCTTGGTAACGAACGAAGAAATGACCAGGATGCTGCCGAATAGCGCAAGTCGAAAGCTCATGATGACCATGGTTTCCATGAACACGATGGCTACGATGACCATGATGACCAAGAAGCTGGTCGCCACCATGGCGGGGTCGACCACGCTGGCCGCTACGCCGAAGGCGAGCAGGTTTGTCATGATGCCGTGGGAAAGCGTACGAATGATCCGGTTGCCGTCGTCGCCCATTGTCTCGAGGTCGAATTTTCTGATGCGCAACGACGCAACTTCGCAGACGACCGACAGCGCGGCGAAGAATGCGTATACGGGGAAGAACGCGGTGGGGAAGACGCCAATGCCCGAGAAGAGAGTCAGTGCAGCCATGATGGCGAGAAACCACGTGTTCAGGTGATATCCCGCGTTGAAGTTGTTGATGGAGACGTCACGGAGGGTCTCGCGGAAGATTCGCCGAGAATAGCCATAGTGGTTGAATTCTTCGAGCGTCATCCGCAGGTCCCCCTAATGATGCTTTTGGTGTGCCATTTCCTACACTATACTCCCTTTTCCGCATGCCCACCGATCTTGCCATCCTTTTGCCATATTGCATTTGAATGTTTAGGCCCTTGCCGCTCGGCTAAATGTAATAAATTGACCAGCGACGAATGGGGCAAAGACTGGTACATTTTTATCCAACTAGATATGCGCATGCGGTGGATTGCGGCATGAAATAGGGGCTCGTGCCCAGTTCGTGTGTGCCTTCGCTGGGAATAGGGAGACCCGGCGGCCATCGAGGAGGGAGTCTACATGGCTTTTATGAAGCGTTCGTATGGCGGTGTACAGCCTTATATCCCTTGCGGTTTACTGCGCATCAGGCTCCCGTTCATTCATTTCAAGATTTCACCTCCCGAAATCGTTACGGGTCTCATGAACGCGTGCACCAGCTATGGCGCGCTTGCCGTTCTCATCACCACGTTGGGCCTCGACCCGGAAGTCGCTTGGGCGCTCGTGGTGTTCGAGACCATGATGTATACGCTGAATTGGCTGCTGGGCGAACCGTCCATCTGCGGCTGGATTACGCCCGCCATGGCTATCGTCATTGTGTACCTCGAAGGGTTCGATCCGGGCGTCGTGCGATTGCAGGCGCTTACTGCCGTTCAATTGGAATTGGCCGCGATGTTCATATTCTTGGGCCTCACGGGGCTTTCGAAGAAGCTAAACACCCTGGTTCCGCCAGGGGTCAAGGCGGGCATCGTGTTGGGCGCTGGCGTCAACGCCGTGTATGCGCGCCTTCAGCAGGGTGGCGCCGTAGACACCGTTACCGTGGGCTGCATGGCCGGTCTCATCGTCGTGTTCTTCCTGATGTTCAGCCAGCGCATCCGTAGCCGCATGGAGAAGAACCGCGTGCTGCAGGTGCTGGGCAACTACAGCTTCCTGTGGGCCGTCTTGGTCATGTTCATTGCGGGTGGCATCTCCGGCGAGTTCAATTACAACTTCAGCGGGCAAATCTTCAAGGTGCCCGACTTCGGCGCCCTGTTCATGGCGGTTTCCCCGTTCTTCATTGGCTGGGCGGCTCCCACTATTTGGATCTCCAGCCTGCCCATCGCGCTCATCGCGTGGGTCATTGCCTATGGTGACTTCATCACCGTGCAGCAGCTGGGCATGCAGGCGCAGCGCGAAGACGAGTATATCGAGTTTGATACCAACCGCACCAATGTCATCTGTGGTATTCGTAATCTGGTGCTGGCCCTGTTCGCTCCGTACCCCGCACTTGCCGGCCCGCTTTCCGCTCCGTATTGCGTTGCCACGTACCAGCGCTACAAGGTTTCGGGTCGCCAGGGTATGGACAGCATCTACGACGGGTCGGGCACGAACCTCATCTTCACCGTCATTGGCCTGTTCATTTATCCGCTGTACGAAGCCGCTGCCGCGGCGGCGGGCGCTATGCTCGTGGTGGTGCTGTGCATCCAGGGCTTCGTATGCACGCAAATCTGCTTCGATTTGGCCAACGACAAGCTCGACCAGGGCGTGGCGGGCATGATGGCCGGCTTCATCCTAGCCCGCGGTGGCGGCGTCGGCTTGGTGGCTGGCATTGCGTTGTACCTTCTGCTTGCGAGCAATTCCAAGATTCGCGAGGACTATCGCGGCAACAAGGAAAAGCAACGCTTGGAGGACGAGGAAACGGCACGTCAGATTGCTGCGCTCGAAGAGCGAAGGCGGCGATTCCAAGCGGGCGAGCAGCAAGAGGAACCAAGCGCTCGCGAGTAGGCGTATCGTGAAACGCATCGCATGATCAATCCTCCCAGTGGGTCGCGCACCGCGCGTTCCTGCTGGGAGGATTTTCATGTGGTGGGCGCGTGTCGTGCATTTCGCTGTGCTCAACGTGAATTGCATGTTTCGCGCGTGTACCGTTTCGCATGGTTGTGATAATCTCGCAACCGTTTATGCACATTTCTGCAAGGATGGAAGGAAAGGGACTGCAGTGGCGGAAGATAAGACGATTATTCCCACGATGGGAGCGAAGGATAGCGAGGATGCGGTATACGACGCCCGCACTCTTGGCGCTCCCAAGATGACCGTGTTCGGCTTGCAGCACATGTTCGCCATGTTCGGCGCGACTATTCTGGTCCCCACGCTCACGGGTCTCTCCGTTTCCGCAACGCTGTTGTTCGCCGGTTTGGGTACGCTGCTGTTCCACCTGCTCACGCGTGGTAAGGTGCCCGCGTTTCTGGGTTCCTCGTTCGCGTTCATTGCCGGCTATGCGGCCATTGCCCCTGCAGGGGAACCCGAGCTGCTGCCGTACGCCTGCCTGGGCGTTGCGTGCGCCGGCCTGCTCTACCTGGTGCTTTCCGCGCTGTTCAAGGTGTTTGGCGCCGCGCGCGTCATGCGCTTCTTCCCGCCGGTGGTAACGGGCCCCATCGTTATCTCCATCGGGCTTACGCTTGCGTCTTCGGCCATCGCCAACTGCTCCACGAACTGGCTCGTTGCCGTGGTGGCCATCATTGTGGTCATCGCCTGCAACATCTGGGGCCGCGGCATGATCCGCATCATCCCCATCCTGCTGGCCGTTATCGTGTCCTATATCTTCGCCGCCATCCTGGGCGAGGTCGACTTCACTCCCGTTGCCGACGCTGCGTGGTTCGGCCTGCCCGTGCTGTATGACAACACGGTGTTCTCCCTGTTCACCAATGGCATGGATTCCGGCCTTGCCATCACCGCCGTCATCACGATCATGCCTCTGGCCTTCGCCACGATGATTGAGCACATCGGCGACATCTCGGCCATTAGCTCTACCTGCAATCGTAACTACATCGCCAACCCCGGCCTGCACCGTACGCTGCTGGGCGATGGCCTTGCTACCATTCTGGCGTCGCTGTTTGGTGCTCCGGCCAACACCACGTATGGCGAGAACACGGGCGTTCTGGCGCTCACGAAGGTGTTCGACCCGCGCGTCGTTCGCCTAGCTGCTCTGTTTGCGATCGTCTTCTCGTTCTGCCCGAAGTTTGCTGCGGTTATCGAGGTCATGCCCGCGTGCGTCATCGGCGGCATTTCGCTCATTCTGTACGGCATGATTTCCGCTGTGGGCATTCGCAACCTGGTGGAAGCCCATGTCGACTTCACGCTGAGCCGCAACGTCATCGTGACCGCCCTCATCATCGTGCTGTCCGTGGGCATCGCCTACAGCACGGCGGGTGCCATCGTCATTCCCGCGGGCTCT
This sequence comes from Denitrobacterium detoxificans, assembly GCF_001643775.1. Taxonomy (NCBI): domain Bacteria; kingdom Bacillati; phylum Actinomycetota; class Coriobacteriia; order Eggerthellales; family Eggerthellaceae; genus Denitrobacterium; species Denitrobacterium detoxificans. The sequence goes on from NZ_CP011402.1 coordinate 525,863, forward strand.
ATTACCATTTCGCTTTCCGGTCTGGCCATTGGCTCGCTCGTGGGCATCGTGGTGAACATGGTCCTGCCCGGCAAGGAAACGGTGTACGGCATCGACGGTACGAAGGTGCAGGGGCATGTGGAAAATGCTGCCGTAGCCGATGACCTGCCGCTTGAGGGCCCCACGGTCGAGGAGGTCAAGAACGTCGCGGAGCATATGACGCGCTAGTCCTTCTCCGGCTTTTAGCTCTTTCACCCCGCCTTTTGCCAGTCTGCAAGGGCGGGGTGTTTGTGTATCTTGCGCACGTTCACCGTCATTGCTTTCGGCCTCGGTTATATTCTCTACAGGGGGGAATGAGGTTAGTGCATACGCGTAGAGGCGCGTAATGGTAGAGAGACGAGGGTCGCGGTGGCGGCAGAAGAACAGGCTCATTCGAATAAGCCGTACGTATTCGAACATTTCAGGCTCGGTTATGTCGGTTTTGCCATTCCCTGGGCTTGGGTTTTCGAACTAGCTCATCGCCGTACGTCTGCTTCCTTTTCGTACGATAACGCGGCCGTTCTCTTCCTTATGCTCGCTGCGGGCATGCTCTTCTTCGTTGCGCTGCGCAAGCTTTCGAAGGGCGGCGTCGAAAAACTCCTTCACTGGCCCATGGCCATTCTGGCGGCCATTTCCATCGTGCTTATCAGCTTGCCCCATCTGGGCGTAACCGTTATTCCCGATGTCGTGGGGTTTGCCGTAGCTGGCGTCGCCGGTGCGTTTATGTATCTGTCTTGGGTGCCGTTCTACTCGAGCGTCGACTTGCGCTCTGCCGTGGCCTGCGCGTTTGCCTCCATGGTCGTTTCTTCGGTGCTGAAGTTCGCACTCGATGTCATGCCGCTGCTTCTTGGCAATGTGTGCCTTATCGCGTTGCCGTTGTGCTTGCCCTACCTTCTGAATCAGGCTTCTGCCAATATGCCGCCGAAGGATACGCCGCTCATCTACTTTGGTTCCGCGCGTCAGTCGTTCCCGTATTTGGTGCTTCTTGGCGTGGCCGTGTGCGCGTTCGTCATTGGCGTGGCGCCCGCCGTTTCGCCCAATGCGGTAACCGAGCCGGTTGCGCTGTATTCCTTTGCGCAGCAATCCATTAGCGTTCTTGCGGCCTTGGCTGTCCTGTGGTGGGTGTTCGCCTATCGCGGCAAGTTGCATTTCACCAATACGTGGCGCGCCATCGTCATCATCGTATCCACGGCGCTGCTGTTCCTGCCCAACATCGATTCCGAGCTTGCGGGTTGGGCGCTCGTGCTCGTAGGCGTGGCGCAGGCCATTCTGGTGGCAGTGCTCTGGTGCATGCTTGCCGACGTGGCCCATCATAGCTCCGCAAATCGCTTCACCGTTTTCGGCTTCGCGTGGGTTTGCTATGCGCTTCCTCTTGCGTTGGGGCGCCTGGCTGGCGGGGTGCTTGCGAATCTCGATAACGTGGTGTTCGTTATCGCACTGCTGTCGTACGCCCTTACCGTTACGGGCATCCTGTCGCTCAACGAGCGCAACTTCATCGAAAGCCAGATCTTCCGCGATCTCGATATGCCGGAAACGGGTCATTCCATGTATGCCAGCATCGACGAGGGCTGCGAGCATCTTGGCGCCCGATACAAGCTTACGGGTAGGGAAGTGGAAGTGCTCAAGCTGCTGTGCAAGGGCCGTTCGAAGAGCTATATCGCCGAAACGCTCGTTATTTCCGAGAACACGGTGCGCAGCCATGCGCGTCATATCTATCGTAAGCTCGACGTCCATAGCAAGCAGGACGTCATGGACATGATTTCCGAGAAGAGAAACTAGCTGTTGCGTACAGCATCCTAGAAATGAAAACAGCCTCCATAGGGAGGCTGTTTGCGTGTGAATGGTGCCCGAGGCGGGATTCGAACCCGCATGTCTTGTGGACAGCGGTTTTTGAGACCGCCGCGTCTGCCATTCCGCCACTCGGGCGCAGAATGCGATTATACCTGAAAGCCCCTGGCCCGCAAGTGGGGAGGCGGCTTCCATCATTGATTCACGGGGTTGCGCAACGGCGACCGTGGTGCCGTGCGCGTCTACGTGCGGTTATGCAGGGCGATTCAAGAGCTCGCGTATATTTTGGGAAGAATGGCACAGTTGCAGTCACATATTTAAGAATCCCTTAAGCTATATGTAGATAGCGGTAGCATTTCGATGAATTAGAGATATCCCGTTCATTTGCGCGGCATCATAGACGAACGATGTTGCTACAATGCGAATGAATGGATTTAGGTAGGGGCGATGTCAGGCAAAAAAGAAACTATGGGCAAGCACGCGGCAGCACCTCAGAGCCCGCAAGACGCTTCCCAGACACAGCAGATTCCTCCGGTTCAGCAAGCGCAGCCGGGTGCATTCAATTCCGCGTTCCAGGCGGCAGGTGTTTCCGATCCGAAAGTGGGCAAGGGCTTCAACAAGCGCCTTGCTATGAGGGTCGGCATCGTTATTGCTGCCGTGTTGCTGGTGGTCTACATTGCTGGCGCTTTCTTCTTCTCGGGGCATTTCTTCCCGAACACCACGCTTGGTTCTCAGGATATCTCCCTGAAGTCCACGTCGGACGTTGCCGAGGTTGCTACCGACATCGGAAGCGACTACTCCGTTACCGTTACGGGCGATGGCCTTTCGTTTACGGTGTCCTCTTCGCAGGCTGGCCTCGAAGTCGACGGCCAAGAGGTTGCCGAGCAGTCCATTGCCGATAACAACATCTGGCTGTGGCCCATCGAGGTCTTCCGCGCGCACGACGAAAGCGCCAACCTGTCTTCCGAGTACAGCGAGAGCGGTTTGGGCGATGTCGTTCGCCAGCAGGTGGAAACGTTCAACGCCACCGCTACCGACCCGGTGAACGCTTCGGTGCAGTATTCTTCGGCTTCGGGTCAGTTCGAGGTGACCGCCGAGAAGGCAGGCACGAAGCTCGACGTCGATGCCGTTATCCTGAAGGTCAACGATGCCGTGCTCGATATGTCGTCTTCGGCCGTGCTGGGCACGAGCGAGCTTGTGCAGCCCACCGTGCTTTCCAGCAACCCCGCGCTTACGACAGCTGCCGATACGGCGAACAGCTACCTTACGGCCGATATCGAGCTCGTTTTGGGCACCACGGCCATCCATGCCGCCGACATTGGCGCGAACGAGATTTCCCAATGGGTTGTCATTGGCGACGACCTTGCCGTCAGCTTCGACGAAGAGGCCATGGATGCCTGGGTCGAAGAGCTTGCCGCCAGCTTGAACACCGTGGGCACCGAGCGTACCTACACGCGTCCCGACGGTCAGACGTTCACCGTTTCGGGTGGTACGTACGGTTGGACGATCGACGATGACGCCATGGTCGCCGACGTCGAGGATGCCATTCGCAATGGTCTGGTGGGGCAGCTTACCGTTGCCACCACGCTCGAGGGCTACACCTACAATGGCTCGGGCGTGCAGGACTGGGGCGCATATGCCGATGTCGATATCTCCGAGCAGCACGTTCGCTTCTATAACGAAGCAGGCGAGCTCGTGTGGGAGGCCGATTGCGTTACCGGCAAGCCCGACGGCAGCCACGACACCCCCACGGGCGTATGGCGCGTGCTGAACAAGAAGACGAATTACACGCTTACGGGCGATATCTCGGTGGCTACGGGCCAGCCGGAGTACGAGACCAAGGTGTCGTACTGGATGCCCTTCACGTATTCGGGCTGTGGCTTCCATGACGCCACGTGGCAGTCTGCCTTTGGCGGTACGCGCTACAAGGATGGCTATGGCTCCCATGGCTGCGTGAACCTGTCGCTTTCCGATGCGGCGTCCCTGTACGACATCATCGCCGTCGGCAATGCCGTAGTGGTTCACGAGTAGCGTAAGCGGTATACAAGAGGGTATGATGAGGGCCGCGTCTGCGGCCCTCGTTTTCGTTCTGGAGGGGTTATGCTCGATGTGCGCATGCTGAAAACGTATTTTGGCTACGTGGTCCCATCCACGCTTGCCTTCGTGCTCACAGGCGTGTACAGCATCGTTGACGGCTTTTTCGTTGGCCAGATGGCGGGGGACGTGGCCCTTGCAGGCATCAATGTCGCCTGGCCCATCGTTGCGCTCGTGATGGCCCTGGGTACGGGCATTGGCATGGGTGGCGCGGTGGTGTCGTCCATTCGCGCGGGCGAGGGGAATGAAGTGGCATCCCGTCGTGCCATCGGCTGCGCAATCGCCCTTCTCGTTGCGGTAACGCCCGTTGTGATGGCGGTGTTGCTCTTGGGAGGGCAGCCGCTGCTGTGGGTTATTGGCGGCCGCGAAGAGGTTCTGGTGCAGGCGCAAGCCTATCTTTCCGTTATTGCCTGGGGTTCGGTATTCCAGATGGTCGAGGGTGGCTGCGTTCCTCTTGTGCGCAACATGGGGCACGTGAAGTTCGCCATGGTGGCGCAGATGGTGGGCGGCCTCGTGAACGTGCTGGGTGACTGGCTGCTCGTGATGGTCCTGGGCTGGGGCATCGTGGGGGCTGCTGTTGCCACGGTTTCGGCGCAGGCGATCGCCTCCGTCTTCTTCATTGTCTTCTTCCTGCGTGGCGGGCGCTTGTCTCGTGCCGACTTGGGTGTCGACCGCAGCATCGTGGGACGCATGTTCAAGATCGGATTCGCTCCGGCGGCGCTTACACTTCTGCCCGAGGTGACGACCGTTGTCATGAACATCGCCACCGTTACGTATGGCGGCGTTACCGCCCAGGCGTCGTTCGCCATCATGTCGTATACCGTGGTTGCGGTGCAGTGGGTCATCCAGGGCGTGCACGATGGATCGCAGCCCATCATCAGCTTGTGCTATGGGTCGGGCGATGCGCGTAGCGTTCGCCGCCTGCGCCATATCAATTACGTGCTTGCCATCTTGGTTGCGGTGCTTGGCTGGGTAGGGTTGTATATGTCGCGTTGGCAGATTGCCGCGCTCTTTGGCGCGTCGCCCGAAGGCGCTGCCGTCTTCGCCCATGGGGTTACGCTCTTCGCGTTGTGCCTGCCGTTTTACGCAATCGCCCATGTGGTCGTCTCGTTCTTCTATGCCGTGGAACATGCGCGCGGGTCGTTTGCGCTCATCGTGGGTGAAGTGGTCCTCATGGTTGCGTTTCCCATCGTGCTGCCGCTGTTCTGGGGGCTCGACGGGGCATGGATGTCGGCGTTGTTCTGCTACGCAATCCTGGCCGTCATGGCGCTGGGCCTTATGCATGCGGGTCGTGACGCCTTGCGCGAACGTCTGCTCAGGCAAAAGCGTTTACATGATGAAAAAGAAAACGAGGTCGTGTGAATCGTCTAATTCGTCTTGCGTAATCCGATTTGCTATGGGACAATACCTCAGCATTCGGGCGATTGGCGCAGCGGGAGCGCAAATGCCTTACAAGCATTAGGTCGCAGGTTCGAATCCTGCATCGCCCACCACGAATCACGTCCGCACCGGTTTCGGTGCGGGCTTTTTTGTACCCAAAATCACGTTGCGATTGTGTCATGCGGGCGGGTTTTCCACATCATCTGGCATCTGAGGGTAACGGATTTGGACAGTTGATGGGGATTGTTTGGCTCTGTGTGTGGAAAAAGTGGATAGAAAAACACGCGGGGTAAAATGAAAAGCGGAGATGATATAAATGTTAAATTTTGCCCTCAATGACATTGTTTTGTACGGCTCGAATGGCGTTTGCAAGGTGGATGCCATCGAGGAACGCGATATGGGAACCTATTACATCTTGCGTCCCGTTCACAAGTCTCATACCAAGCTCATGGTACCTGCGAACAACGAGCGTTTGCTCAATCGCATTCGCGCTATTCCTTCGGAAGCCGATGCCAAGCAGTCTATCAAGGCTGCCCTCAGCGCAGAGCCCTGTTGGATTTCCGATGCCAATGCGCGCAAGGAACGCGCGAAGGAGATTCTGGAAAGCGGCACCGAATACGAGCTGCTCATGCTTGCGCGTAGCTTCTACCTTCACAAGCAGAAGGTGCTTGAGGCCGGAAAGAAGGCCACGTCGAGCGACAATGGTATTCTGCGTTCTGCGCAAGAGCGCGTGCGCGACGAGTTTTCCGTCGTGTTCGGCATCGAGCCGGAAGAGGTTGACGAGTTCATTTTCGCCGAAGCCTAAATCGCTTGTCCCATAGCTTTGCAGCCCCGCATGCGTCAAGTCGTCGCATGCGGGGCTTTCGTATGCGCGTCTGGGCGTATTACGCCTGCTGGTGTGCTAAAGTGAAGACATCCGATACCCGAGGTTAGGGGGCTGTCATGTACCATTCGATCCTCGTTCCGTTCGATAATTCCGAACATGCGCGCAATGCGTTGAAATCCGCTCTCGAGATTTCGAAGCTGGAAGACGATTCGCGCATTACCGTGCTTTACGTAGTGGATATGCCCGATTTCGGCGACCCCACCTTTGCCATGGCTGTTCAAATGGCGGGTGTAACGAGCCCCTCTGCTGAAACGACGCTGGAAATGCAGCGTGAATTCTACGAGAAGAAGCGCGAGTCGCTCATTGCCACGGTTGCCCCCATTGTGGGCGAAGCCGATAACGTGGTGTATCGTACCGGTTCGGGCAAGCCCCAGGACGTCATTTCGGATATGGCTAATAACGGCTCCTTCGACCTGGTGGTCATGGGTTGCCGTGGCTTGGGCGCGCTGCGCGGTGCGCTGGGCAGCGTAAGCTATGCCGTGCTGCGCTCGGTTGACATTCCCGTTCTCGTGATGAAATAGACTTATGCCGAAACCTGCATACGACATTATTATCGTGGGCGCAGGTCCCGCGGGCATTTTCTGTGCCCTTTCGTTGCTGGAAGCTCGTCCCCAGGCGCGTATCGTCATGGTGGAAAAGGGGCTTCCCATTCAGGAGCGTGCATGCCCGAAGGAGAAGGTTGGACGGTGCGTTGGCTGTCAGCCATGCCGCATTACCACGGGCTTTTCGGGCGCGGGCGCCTTTTCCGACGGCAAGCTTTCGCTTTCGTGCGAGGTGGGTGGCAGCTTGCCACAGCTCATTGGCGAGCAGCGTGCGCAGGATGCCATTTCCGTCGTCGATGGCATGTACCTGTCCTTTGGCGCGGATGAACACGTCGAGGGTCTGGGCGCCACGCATGAGGTCGCTGATATTCGCCGTCGCGCCATTAAGGCGGGCCTGAAGCTCGTCGATTGCCCCATCCGCCATTTGGGAACCGAGCAGGCGCAGCAGCTGTATGGTCGTATCCAGCAGGCGCTGCTCGATGCGGGCGTGGAACTGCGCTTCGAATGCGAATGCACGCGCTTGCTCATCGACGATGGCGTGTGCAAGGGCGTTTGCGTTTCATCCAGCGCGGGCGAGGAAGAGCTTCTCGCTCATAAGACGGTCGTTGCCACGGGCCGCAGGGGAGCCGATTGGCTCGATCGCATCTGCCGCGAATACGGCATTGCGCACGAGCCCGGTCCCGTTGACATTGGCGTGCGCGTGGAGGTACGCAACGAGGTCATGGAAACGGTGAACAACGTGCTCTACGAGAGCAAGCTCATCGGTTATCCGAACCCGTTCCGCAACAAGGTGCGTACGTTCTGCCAGAATCCCGGTGGCTTCGTGAGCCAGGAAAACTACGATGGCGGCCTGGCAGTGGTGAATGGCCATTCCTATAAGGCGCGCAAGTCGCCGAACACGAACTTGGCCATTCTTTGCTCCATGAACTTCCGAGAGCCGTTCGACCGGCCTATCGCGTACGCCCAAAGGGTGGGCGAACTTACCAACATGCTGGGTGCTGGGCACATCTTGGTGCAGCGCTATGGCGACATCCTCGACGGAAAGCGCACGTGGCCCAACGAGCTTGTGCGCGCCAACGTGCGTCCCACCTTGCCCGATGCACAAGCGGGCGATATTACCAGCGCCATGCCGTATCGCGCCATGACCAATATCCTGGGGTTCATGAAGTCGGTCGACGAGGTGGTTCCCGGGTTTGCGGCCGAGGAAACGCTGCTGTATTCCCCGGAGCTGAAGTTCTACAGCAATCGCGTGAAGATGGACGATTCGTTCGTTACGAATGTTGGTGGCCTGCATTGCCTGGGAGATTCCAGCGGCTGGACGCGCGGACTCATGATGGCGAGCGTGATGGGATACCTGATGGGCAAGGAGTTAGGCGAACATGTATAGCAATGTGAATTTCGACTTGGGCGGCAACTGCGTGCGCGTGCTCGATCAGACGCGCCTGCCGAACGAGGAGGTGTATCTGCATCTCTCGACTCCCGAGGAATGCTACGACGCCATCGCGCGGCTGTGCGTTCGCGGGGCTCCTGCGATTGGCATTTTCGCGGCGTTCGCGATTGCCCAGATAGCGCGCAATGAATCGCCTTCCCATGAAGATGATGCCGTCTTCTTCGCGCGCATGCGCCAGGTTTCGGAATACCTGGCGAGCAGCCGCCCCACTGCCGTGAACCTGCGCTGGGCGCTGCGTCGCATGGAAGGCGTCATGGGTGCGTGCGAGGGGCGGGGCCGCGAGGATACGCTTGCTGCGCTGCAGGCCGAGGCGCTTGCCATCCAGGCGGAGGATGCGTCTATTTGCGAACGCATTTCCGAACTGGGCCTTTCGCTCTTGGAAGATGGTTGGGGGCTCATCACGCATTGCAATGCGGGGGCCATCGCAACGAGCGCATATGGTACGGCCTTGGGCCCCATGCTTCTGGGCGCACAGCGCGGCATGCAGTTTCACGTGTACGCCGACGAAACGCGTCCGTTGCTCCAGGGGGCGCGCCTTACCACCTACGAGCTGAGCAAGGCGGGGGTTGATGTCACGCTCATCTGCGACAACATGGCCAGCATCGTCATGTCGCAGGGAAAGGTGCAGGCGTGCCTGGTGGGCTGTGACCGCGTGGCTGCCAACGGCGATACCGCGAATAAGATTGGCACGAGCGGCCTGGCCATCATCGCGCATCATTACGGCGTGCCGTTCTATGTGATGTGCCCTACGAGCACCATCGATATGTCGTGTGCAAGCGGCGGCGACATTCCCATCGAGGAGCGTAACGGCGACGAGATCAAGACGATGTTCTATTCTCGGCCCGTGGCTCCGGCGAGCGTTCCCTGCTATAACCCGGCGTTCGACGTGACCGACCATAGCCTCATTACGGCCATCGTTACCGAAAAGGGCATCTGCCGCGCGCCATACGACCAGAGCTTGGCCGCAATCATGAAGGGGTAACGCCATGAGCAAGCTGCGCTATCTGGTATTCGCATGCGGCATCTGCCTTGCGCTTGCCGTGTTTGCCCTGGGCATTCTGCTCGTAGGGTACCAAGCGTGGGATGCGAAGCACGTCGTTACGCTCATGGTCCTGTTTGTGGCGGCCGTGGTTCTTGGGTTTCTTGCTTACCGCGAGGCGCAGCGTAGGGACTAGCGTTTGCCGTGGCGGCTGCCCCTACCACCATCCATGCGATTCTTCGGGTAGCTCTACGAGCTCAACTTCGAGCAGTTTTCCGTTTGCGATGAGCGCGGTCATGCAGCTGGGCGCGCTGCCTCCGCGCGGTCGCGAGGTGCTTCCCGGGTTCAGGTAGCGTATGTTCCCGATGGTCTGGTCGCGCGGGATATGCGTGTGTCCATGAACGACGACATCGACGTTGTCGGCGGGGATGCCGATATCCTCGGGGCGATGCACGATGAAGAACGTGACGCCGCCGATGGTGGTCGTCACGCTAAAGGGCAGGTCGAGCGACCAGTCGTTGTTGCCGCTCACGGCCGTGATGGGGGCTATGGTCTGCAGTTCCCAAAGAACGCTTTCGCGTTCCACGTCGCCTGCGCAGATGATGCGCTCGCAGCCTCGAAGGGCCTCGTGCAGCGATTCGGGCACGTGTCGGTGCAAATCGCTTACGATTCCTATCTTCATATGCGGCCTTCTTCCCATGCTGTTTTTGCGTCATCGGTCTTTCGCTGTATTGTAGCGTGATACCGTAATATCCTTATTGATTACAGAGCACTCTCATTGCATCGAGCGGAAGGTGGGCACGGCGCCATGGCTGAATACATCGAAGGTAAACGACCGGTCATCGAGGCGTTGCGCACGCGCGTCCCGGTGGAACGCGTCTTGTTGGCCGACAACGCTCAGCGCGATGGCCTGGTGCAGGACATTCTGCGTAAGGCGAAGGCCGCTGGCGTGAAGGTCGATATGGTTCCCCGTGCGCAGCTCGACAAGCGTTCCGAGCGCGGTAGCCACCAGGGCGTTATGGCCCAGGCAAAGCCCTTTCCCTATGCGGGCCTTTCCGATGTGCTGGCACATGCCGAAGGCCAGGCCAAGCGCGGTAACGGGTCGGCCCTGATCGTTCTGCTCGACCATATCACCGATGCGGGCAATTTGGGCGCCATTGCTCGTTCCGCCGAAGTGGTGGGTGCCGCCGGCATCATCATTCCGAACAAGCGATCCGCGCGCGTGACCGCTGCAACCTATAAGAGTTCTGCGGGTGCCATTGCCCATCTGCCCGTTGCCCAGGTGGCCAACGTGAAGCAGGCGCTCGAGCGTTGCAAGGAGAATGGCTTTTGGGTGGCTGGCGCTTCCGAGAAGGCCGATCAGACCATTTGGGATAGCAACATGAAGGGTAAGATCGTGCTCGTCATGGGCAACGAGTCCGAGGGACTTGCGCGCCTCACGCAGGAATGCTGCGACTTCTTTACCGCGTTGCCGCAGGTGGGTAAAACGGCGTCGCTGAACGTCGCCCAGTCGGCCACGGCCATTATGTACGAATGGCTGAGGCAGAATCAGTAGGCGGCATAGGTTTTGGGGCAGTCGCATTTTGTGCGGGCATGCGGAGGTATGAGTGAAGCATCGCAATAAAATTCTCATCGTTGATGGGTACAACATTTTGCGTAGCGGAAGTCGGTATCGCCATCTGCGCGAATCGGAGGACTTCACCTATGAAGTGCTTAATCGCGTGCGCGAGGCCCTTATCAACGATGTGATTGCCTACATGGGGCGCGACTATCGCGAGGCGGTGGTCGTGTTTGACGCTGGCCAGAACAGCGAGTCCGAAGGTCGCGAGGAGCGCGTGGGCGGCGTGCGCGTGATATTCAGCCCTGCAGGCCGAAGCGCCGATTCCGTTATCGAGAAGATTTCTCACGATGCCCGCGAACGCGGCTGGGAGGTCATGGTGGTCACGAGTGATGCCACCATCCAGGATACGGTGTTTGGCCTGGGCGTTGATCGCATGAGCGCTGATGGCTTTAGCCGCGAGGCCGACCTGCTCGACGAGGAAACGCGTCAGGAAGCCGGCCCCGTCGTGTCGCGTAAGAACACCGTTGCGGGCCGCATAAACGCCGACACGCTTCGCAAGCTCGAGCAGCTGCGCGATTCCATGTAGGCTACGGGGCCGCATGCGCCTATTTTCCCTGGGTTGCCATTTCTGCCGTGTAGAAGACGTGCCCTGTAAACGAGCCCGCCGCGTACATGGTGCCTTCCGTGGAGATGGTATCGTTCGACGGCGTACCGCTTAGGCTTCCGTCTTCGTGAACCGCTCCCATGCAATCCGCGGGCGACCATACGGTTTTCTCCTGGTGGGTCGTCTGCTGGATACGGTAGTTTCCTTCCGAATTGATTTCCGGCTGGCATTCCGCGTCTACGCGAATGAGTTTGCCCTCGGGGATGACGCCCCGAACAAGAATCTGGTAGGTATCGCTGGTCTGAATGGCGCCTGCGTTCAGCCCTTCGTGCGAGATGTACGTGGGGATGACAACCTGGTAGGTCCCGTTTTGATGGGTTCCGTTATCGTTGCCGTCCGACGGGTCGAGTCCAGGGTCTTGCCAGGTTCCCTGCGTCGTGTCGTAGGTGACCGTGATCTTTCCGTATTGCGAGTGTGGCCCCTGCTCCCATGCTCCCGTTTCCGAGTTGAAGAATTGCGTTGCGGGGGCCTGTTCGCCGCCTTCGGCGAGTGCGTGGGAAGGCATGAATGCGCCTAGGGAAAGGCATACTGCCAGCGTTCCCGCTCCTGCCATATGGGCGATGCGCTTTGCTCGGTGTTCCATTTTGTTCCTCCTTGGTTGTGCTATTGGGCATGTAGGGTGAATTCGAATGACATGGGGTTGGTTTCGCCGTGCGTGCGTACGTCCAATGCGGTGAACGACAGGCGCGCGGCGTAGGTTCCTTCGGGGATGGTTCGAGAAAGGGTGATCGAGTCTATTTGCTTGCCGGGCGCTATGAAGCAGCCCCAATCGACGACGTTTCCCGCTTCGTCTCGCACGATGGGATTGAAGACGCATTCGCCGTCTTCGAAGCTTCCGCTTCCGTCAAGGTCGACGTGGATATGGGGTGCCATGTCCACGGCGTTTCCTGCGGGGTTTGCCAAGGTAACGTGCTGCGTGGTGGCGTTTGCCTGCCATGTTGTCTGGTCTTCGCTAGGCGACTGGAAGATCGTTGAGCTTCCAATGGCGGCATGTGTTTGCGCGGATGCGGCTTTTCCTTCTGCTTGCTCGGCAAAGGGCGCGGGTGCGTTGGCGGGCGAGGGATCTATGGCGATGGTCCCCGCCCAAAGAAGGAGCGCGATGCCCAGGCAGATGCACCCGATGGTGCGTATTCGTTTCGCCGTGTTGTTCATTATTTCCTCCGTAGGCGCGTTTGCTTCGGCTTGGGGTCTCTTCGCGCGGCGCGTTGGGCGGCACGTGCCACGGCAAGCGTCATGATCATGCATGCGACGATGGCGCATACCGCTCCTGCCGCATTGTCATGCGTAGGTGGGGAAGCGTGGGCTGGCTTTGGGAGTTCCCTTGGAATGGGCGCTTCGGGTGGTTTTGGCTCGTTTTCCACGTTGAGCGTGACCTCGCTTGCTAATTCGCTGGCCCCTTCCATGCAAATGAATCCCTGGTCGTTTACGGTGAAGCACGTTCCCTGCGCGGCATCCTCGCTTATGAGCCAACCGGGTGGGGCTTTCGTTTCCCGTATGCAATACGAGCCATGCCCCAGGTGTTCGATGTAGGCCACGCCGTTAGCATCTGTTTCCAGTTGCATTGGCTCCGTGGTTGCGTCCTCGCTTGCAATCGAGAATGTTGCTCCTGCAAGTGGCTTGTCCGTTTCCGAGCAGGTTTTCAGGATGCGCAATGAGGTGGGTTCGTCGGTGGTTGCTGCGGGGGCGACCGTTGTGGTTTCGTGCTGGCCCTCATTCGTGAGCTCTACGGGGTGCTCCTCGGGGTCGAGTGCGTATCCGTTCGGGGCTTTGGTTTCGTAGAACCGATATGACCCCAGGTAGAGTTCGTCTGAATGTGCGGTACCGTCTTCGCCGCATGTAAGCTGGGCCACTATATCGCCTTCATGAGCGCGTATGGTGCCGTCGGGCGTTGCTATGTCGCTTGCGGCGCATATGTTGTATTGCGCCCCGGCGATGCCCGTACCCGTTACGTCGTCGCTCTTCGAAAGGGCAATCGTCCCCTTTGCCGGTTGGTTCGCAATGGTGATTACCAGGGGGTTGTCCCAGGTGCGCGACGTGCTGTCCACGGTGAAGGGCACGGGGTCGGGGTCGAGGATGTAGCCTGCGGGCGCCTGTATTTCCTTCAGCGTATACGTGCCGTCGTGGAGCATCATGGGCAGCGTTGCCTCTCCAGAGTCATTTGTGGTCCACGTGTCCATGGTGGTTGGTTCGGGGTAATGCGCTTCGTAGGTAACGAGGCATCCACTCTGGTCGTAGAGCTGAAACGAACAGGGTAGGGGAATGGGCTTGCCTGTTTCGCCGTCGATCTTCACCACCTTCAAGGGCGATTGGGGCACGGTGTCGGTGACGAGTGCGGGCGCGTCGTATTGCCTGTTGGCGCCTATCGTGATGCGCCAGTCGGGCACGGTGGCGATGGTTGCCCCTGCGTGCGCTTCGCCGAATGCGCGCTGTACTTCGCTGGGAATGACTTCGTGAATGCGGTACGTTCCGTACGCGAGTGCCCCAGCCCAGCTTGCTGGCGTGGCCCAGCCGTTGGCGGCTTCATTGCGCGTGGATGCCAGGCCGTTTGCATCGACGGTGATGGTGCAGACGGCATCGCCTTTTTTCACCAGGGCATTGCCGGGCTCTGGTGAGGCAACGTCGTGGCCGTTCTCGTTGATGATTTGGAATTGAACTCCTGTCGCCAGCTCGTCGATGCCCGCTTCGGATGCGACCTTTTTCACGAGCCTGAAATCGCCCCGTTGCACGCTGTCGGGTTGGTCGAATGGGGCGTAGCATGCGATATCGGTCGATGTTGCATTCGTGTTGTCGCTGGTGATGCGCACGACGTGAAGTGGTGTGGCATGTCCCGCGCCATCGTCGAGTGCGTACCCCGCAGGAGCCTGCACCTCTTGGATGGTTATGGTGCCCAGGGGCACGATGGGTTGCTTCTTGGCGTTGCGATAAAGCGCGTCGCCTTGCTTCAGGTATGAGTCGCTGAAATGAACTTCTCCTCGTTCGTCGGTTTCGAACGTCCAGGATCGGATGGCGGTGGATGGAAGATTTCCCTGGTCGTAGTAGCCATCGTAATAGCGCACGGTGAAACGTGCCCCCGCCAAGGAGCCTGCGCCTTGCGGATGGCTGCCCGTTTGGGGGTCCGTTTTGCGCAGAAGCAGGTCGATGGGGTTTCCCAATGGTTCGTCGGTAATCACGCCTCCTGTTCCCGCTACGCGTGTGGTGGTGTTGGGCGTAACGGTTACGCGAAACTCCCTTCCGCTCAGTGCGTATCCCCTGGGCGCCTTCGTTTCCCGTACGGTGTACGTGCCGCAGAGCAGATCGCCCGAACGTGCGTATCCCCGTTCGTCGGTAACGAGCGTCGTGGCATGATTGCCCGAGGCGTCCCGCACTTCGAATTCGGCTCCTTGTAGGGAATAGCATGCATTCCCGCCGGTAATTGATGCGTTCGACGATTCCTTTTGCAGCTCTATCCTGCCGCGTGGTGCGATGCGCACCTTGTATAGGCCGGCGCCTGCCTGGTAGCGCCCACCACCAAGCGAGCTTCCTCCGTCGGGGCCCTTGAAGCCGGGCGTAACGAGTCCGATGATGATGTAGTCCTTCTCGACGGCCATGAGCCGCAGGCGTATGGGCGTGTCGTCGTTGTAGTTGTTCCCCGCGATGACGTCGCCCGTAGAGACTGCTCCGCGAAAGGGAGAGGATGCGTGGCAACACAGTAGTGTGACCAGGGGGTAGATGTACGAGTTGGTTTCGCCGTTCCAATACAGGGACCGATTTCGCTCGCGTAGTTGCGTGCCTATGCTGTAGGCCCAGGCGGGAACGGTGGCGTCGTTGTTTCCCTTCCAGCCGCGTACGGGCAGTGACGTGCAGAAGCTCATGTACTTCCAGCCTGTGGATTCGCCGATGACGCCGTCTTTCCCGAAGGCGTACCCGCTGTAGAGCGCAGCGTCCACGTCGTCGAGCGTGCGGCCGTCCTTGATGGTGTCGTAGAACTCGTCGTCTTCGTTGCCGCCTGCGGCCTTGATACGATAGCCGTATTGCGTGATCCACTTCGCCGCTTCGTGCTCTGCTGCGCTCAGGTCGCCTTGTTCGTCTATGCGAGTGTAGTTTGTCTGCCCCGTGTAATCCCATCTGTCGCCGGCATGGTACGTGCGTGCATCGAAATCGGCGAGCTCTACGTTGGGGATGGATTGCCAGGCGCCCGATACGCCCTTGCCGTCACCCTCGGCGCCCCACGCCTTGCCCGTATCGTTGCCAATGGTTACGTCGAGCGAGGCGATGGAAAGGGGGCTGCCCGCTACGTGGAGCGTGCCCGTATCGGGGTCGTATGAATAATTGCTCCGCGGCAGGGGAGTGGGTGCATCGTTTACGCGTATAGCCAGGTTGTCCGCGGTGATGGCATGCGCTTCGTCATGGGGCATAAGGGGTATGTCGATCTGCGTATCCACGATGGGCGTTGCCACGGTGGCTTCGGCGAATGTCGCCGTAACATCTGCTTCGTTACGCACGCGAACGTCGACGTGACCCCGCGTGAGCCCTTCGGTGGGGTCGTGCGCTACCACGAGTTGCACCTGCGTTTGCCCCTCGGCGTCTATGACGTGCTTGGGTACGTAGGCAATGCCCGTTGCGAAATCGAAGGAAGCGTCGTCTATAGTGCGCCCCGTGTCGTCGGCGTGCGCGCATACGGCATCTACGATGGTGTCGCCTCCGCAGAGAGCCTGCGGTGACGCATAACATATATAGTAGTGAGAACTTGGGGCGGTTTGGTAGATGGGCATACGGTATACCTGTTGTGCAAGCACGTAATCGAGGAGGGCGTCATCGCCGCGGTCGAACGCATCGTCGAGCGTGAATCCGTCCCAGAGGGCGCCCTTGTCTACCAGCGTGTATTTCACGAGCGCGTATGCCCCGGTTTCAACCAGTTCGTCGGCTGTTCCGGCTAGCAGGCTTTGCAGTGGGTGTTCGTCGGCTTCGGTAAGGGGGCGGCTTTCGAGCCGCGCATGCTCTTGCAGGAAGGTGCCAATGGGTTCGTGCGCTGCGCGTGACGTTTCGTTTGCGTATGCCTGGGAGCGCGCGAGGGGCGGAATGCTTGTGGGCAGGCAGAGCGTCACGGCAAGTAGGGCCGCCATGCAGGGGTAGATTCGCTTGCGCATGGTTTGGGGCGCGCGCATGCACCCTCCTTTCGCGAGTAACGTTGCCTGCGAAAGATGGTGGGGAAACGCACGTGCATTTCGTGATGAGAAAGGTCGCGCAAAAGTCGCGGTATCGTGGCGCGATCCATGCGCTATAATCGCGGTCGAGCTTACGGCGCCTATTTATTGACTAAGCTCCTTCTTTCCAGAATAATTCCATAGCTTAAAAAAATATTTCTTGACTCTTGACAGCGGGGCAAGTATTCTATTTCGTTGCAACTTTTTGCAAAAAGACGGATTTTCTTTAAGGAGGAAAAGCCCCGTGGCGAAAGCAGAAACAACCGCTCCCACCAGCCTTTATAGGAGCCGCAGAAGCTTCGCGAAGATTCCGTCCGTTATGGACGTGCCCAACCTCATCGCCATTCAGACGGAAAGTTTTGATTGGTTCACGAAAGAGGGCCTCGACGAAGCATTCAAGGACATTTGCCCCATCGAGAGCAACACCAAGGACATGCGCGTCGAAATTGGCGGGCATAGCTTTGGCGAGCCGAAGTACTCGGTCGACGAGTGCAAGCGCAAGGATGTGAGCTACCAGGCTCCTCTGTTCGCCGAAGTTCGCTTCACGAATCTCGAAACTGGCGAAATCAAGGAACAGGACGTGTTCATGGGCGACTTCCCGCTCATGACCCCGCGCGGTACGTTCATCATCAACGGCACCGAGCGCGTCGTCGTTTCCCAGCTGGTTCGTAGCCCTGGCGTGTACTTTGGCGCCGAGCGCGACAAGACCAGCAACAAGACCGTGTACAACGCGAAGATCATTCCTTCCCGTGGTGCATGGCTGGAATTCGAAACCGACAAGCGCGACATCCTGTCCGTGCGCATCGACCGCAAGCGCAAGCAGCCCGCTACGCTGCTCGTTCGCGCTCTTGGCCTGGCCGAGACGCACGAGGAAATCGTCGAGCTGCTTGGCGATTCCGAAATGGTGCTCCGCACGCTCGACCGCGACCCCGCCACCACGCGCGACGAGTCGCTCATCGAGCTGTACAAGCGCTTCCGTCCGGGCGAGCCGCCCACAATCGATTCCGCCCGTACGCTGCTCGACGGTCTGTTCTTCAACCAGCAGCGCTACAACCTCGCACGCGTTGGTCGTTACAAGATCAACAAGAAGCTGGGCTTTGATTCCGAAAACGATTCCTCCACGCTTACCAAGGAAGATATCCTCGCGTCCATGCGCTACATCGTGGCGCTGCACGACGGTGAAGAAGGCTATGTCACCGACGATATCGACCACTTTGGCAACCGCCGCATCCGCACGGTTGGCGAGCTGATTCAGAACCAGTTCCGCATCGGTCTTTCCCGTATGGAGCGCGTCGTCCGCGAGCGCATGAGCATGCAGGAGCCCGATGACATCACGCCGCAGAGCCTGATCAACATCCGTCCTATCGTGGCGGCCATCAAGGAGTTCTTCGGCTCTTCGCAGCTGTCTCAGTTCATGGACCAGTCCAACCCCGCAGCAGGCATTACGCACAAGCGTCGTCTGTCCGCTCTGGGTCCTGGCGGTCTGTCCCGCGAACGCGCTGGCTTCGAAGTTCGCGACGTTCACAACTCTCACTATGGTCGTATGTGCCCCATCGAGACGCCTGAAGGCCCGAACATCGGTCTTATCGGTTCTCTGGCTACCTACGGTCGCGTGAACTCCTACGGCTTCATTGAGTCGCCGTATCGCCGCGTCGAAAACGGCAAGGTTACCGACGACGTCGAGTACCTCACCGCCGACGAAGAGGAAAAGCACACCATTGCCCAGGCCAACGAGCCGTTCGACCCCGAAACGCGCGTCTTTGGCCACAAGGTCGACGGCAAGTTCGTTCCCGCAACCCGTATTCTCGCCCGTACGCGCAATTCGCGTGGTGAGTTCGGTGACCCGAGCGAAGTGCCCGTCGATATGGTCGACTACATGGACGTATCTCCGCGTCAGATGGTATCTGTCGCTACGTCGCTCATTCCCTTCCTGGAACATGACGACTGCAACCGCGCCCTCATGGGTTCGAACATGCAGCGTCAGGCAGTGCCCCTGCTCAACCCGCATGCTCCGCTGGTTGGTACGGGCATCGAGCACCGCATCGCGGTTGACTCCGGCGAAATTCTGGTAGCCCAGAACCCCGGCATCGTCGACTACGTCGACGGCGAGGTCATCAACGTGCTCACCGACGACGGCGAGTACGATGAGTACCTGGTTCCCAAGTTCCAGCGCTCCAACCAGGGCTACTGCATGAACCACAAGCCCATCGTCCGTAAGGGCGACCGCGTCCAGGCCGGCGACGTCCTGGCCGACGGCCCCAGCTGCGATACGGCTGAGCTGGCCCTGGGTCAGAACCTCATGATCGCCTACATGCCCTGGGAAGGTTACAACTACGAGGACGCTATCATCATTTCCGAGCGCGTCGTCGCAGAAGACCTGCTCACGAGCATCAACATTAGCGAGTACGAAGTCGACGCCCGCGACACCAAGCTTGGGCCCGAGGAAATTACCCGCGAAATCCCGAACATCAGCGAGGATATGACGAGCGACCTCGACGCCGACGGCATCATCCGCATTGGCGCCGAAGTTCACCCCGGCGACGTCCTGGTGGGCAAGGTTACCCCGAAGGGCGAGACCGAGCTCACGGCCGAAGAGCGCCTGCTGCGCGCCATCTTCGGCGAGAAGGCTCGCGAGGTTCGCGACACGTCCCTGAAGGTGCCCCACGGCTCCGGTGGCCGCGTCATCGACATCCAGCGCTTCAGCGCCGAGAACGGCGATGAGCTGGCTCCCGGCGTCAACGAGCAGGTTCGCGTGTTCGTTGCCCAGAAGCGTAAGGTTCAGCAGGGCGACAAGCTGTCCGGTCGTCATGGTAACAAGGGTGTTATCTCCAACGTTCTTCCCGTGGAAGACATGCCCTACCTGGCTGACGGCACGCCCATCGACGTCATGCTCAATCCCCTGGGCGTACCTTCCCGTATGAACGTTGGTCAGCTGCTCGAATGCCACCTTGGCTGGGCTGCCAAGTGGGGTTGGTCCGACGAAGAGAATTCCGACGATGCCGTCGACCATTCCATCTTCGTGTCCACGCCTGTCTTCGACGGCGCAACCGAGGAAGAGATTGCCGACGTCATCCAGAAGGCGAACCGCAACCTCATCAACATCCATCGCAAGAAGTACGGCGACATGGCGCGCGAGGAATTCGTTCCCCAGCTGAACTCGTTCGGCAAGACCACGCTGTACGACGGTCGTACTGGCGAGCCCTTCCGCGAGCCCATCACCGTCGGCTTCCCGTACATCCTGAAACTCGGCCACATGGTCGACGACAAGATCCACGCCCGCTCGACTGGCCCTTACAGCCTGATCACGCAGCAGCCTCTGGGTGGTAAAGCCCAGTTCGGTGGCCAGCGTTTCGGCGAGATGGAAGTGTGGGCCCTGTACGCATACGGTGCTTCCAACGTGCTGCAGGAAATCCTCACCATCAAGTCCGACGACACGATCGGCCGCGTGAAGAGCTACGAGAGCATCGTGAAGGGCGAAAACCTTCCCGCCGCGGAAGTGCCCGAGTCCTTCAAGGTTCTCGTCAAGGAAATGCGTTCGCTGTGCCTGAACGTCGAGCTCGAAGGCGAGCAGGGCGTTATCGACGTCGCCGAGACGCACGAGCCCGAGGACGACGACTCCAAGGTGCTCGCCGGCATGGTGGCGGATGCCAAGAAGACTGAAAGCGAAGAGGATGGCGCGCTCGATGCAATCGCAGCCGACCTTGCCGAACTGCTTTCCGATGATCTGAAAGACGGTAATGATTTCGATATCACCAGTGAAGGGGAGGAGCGCTAAATGACTGAGTACGATGTGAACAACTTCGACGCACTGCGTATCTCCCTGGCTAGCGCGAAGGACATTCGCGTATGGTCCCACGGCGAAGTGAAGAAGCCGGAAACCATCAACTACCGTACCCTGAAGCCCGAAAAGGACGGCCTGTTCTGCGAGCGCATCTTTGGTCCCACGAAGGACTGGGAGTGCGCCTGCGGTAAGTACAAGCGCATCCGCTTCAAGGGCATCGTGTGCGAGCGCTGCGGCGTTGAAGTCACCCGCAGCAAGGTTCGCCGCGAGCGCATGGGCCACATCGAGCTCGCTGCTCCCGTGAGCCATATCTGGTACTTCAAGGGCAGCCCCAGCCGCCTGGGCTACCTGCTCGATATTCCTCCGAAAGACCTGGAGAAGGTGCTCTACTTTGCGAGCGCCATCGTAACCAGCGTCGACAAGGAAGCACGCGAGGCCGACGAAGCCGACCTGCGCGACGAGCTTGAAGCCGATCTTGACGAGCTGGATGCCGAGCGCGATCGCCTGGTAGAGGCCACCCGTCGCCTCTCCACCGACTACGTGCCCGAAGAAGACGACATCATCGACGACATCGATGACGACGAGCGCATGACCCCCGAGGAAATCGAGGACGAGCTCGCCGACATCTATGAGGAGTTCAACGAGCGCAAGGCTCTGCGTTCGGAAGCCTTCGAGGCCTTCATGAAGATCGAGCCCAAGCAGCTCGTTCCCGACGAGGCTCTGTATCGCGAGATGCGCCTGAACTACAGCGATTACTTCAAGGGCGGCATGGGCGCCGAAGCCGTGCGCGACCTGCTCGATGGCATGGATCTGGAATCCGTGGCCGAAGAGCTCGCTGAAGTCATTGCCACGGGCAAGGGGCAGAAGCGCGCCAAGGCCGTGAAGCGCCTGAAGGTCGTTGACGCCTTCCTGAAGAGCGACAACAACCCCAGCGACATGATCCTCGACGTTATCCCCGTCATTCCGCCCGATCTGCGCCCCATGGTGCAGCTCGACGGTGGCCGCTTCGCTACGAGCGACCTGAATGACCTGTATCGTCGCGTCATCAACCGTAACAACCGCCTGAAGCGTCTGCTCGACCTCGGTGCCCCCGAGATCATCGTGAACAACGAGAAGCGCATGCTCCAGGAAGCCGTCGACAGCCTGTTCGACAACGGCCGTCGTGGTCGCCCCGTCACGGGCCCCGGCAACCGTCCGCTGAAGAGTCTCTCCGACATGCTGAAGGGCAAGCAGGGCCGCTTCCGCCAGAACCTGCTGGGTAAGCGCGTCGACTACTCTGGCCGTTCCGTTATCGTCGTTGGCCCTGAGCTGAAGCTGCATCAGTGCGGCCTGCCCAGCCAGATGGCTCTGGAGCTCTTCAAGCCCTTCGTAATGAAGCGCCTGGTCGAGCTTGAGTACGCTGCCAATATCAAGGCTGCAAAGCGTGCTGTCGATCGTCATGCCAGCTACGTGTGGGACGTGCTCGAAGAGGTCATCACCGAGCATCCCGTGCTGCTGAACCGCGCACCTACCCTGCATCGTCTGGGCATCCAGGCGTTCGAGCCGGTGCTGGTGAACGGCAAGGCCATCAAGCTGCATCCGCTCGTATGTACGGCATTCAATGCCGACTTCGACGGTGACCAGATGGCTGTGCATGTGCCCCTGTCCTCTGCCGCCCAGGCCGAGGCCCGCGTGCTCATGCTTTCCGCCAACAACATCAAGTCGCCTGCTCATGGTCGTCCGCTGACGATTCCCACGCAGGACATGATTATCGGCCTGTACTACCTCACGGCCGCCCGCGACAACTTCCCCGGCGAGGGTCGCATCTTCGCAAGCTTTGCCGACGCCCGTCATGCATACGATGCGCATGCCGACGTCGACCTGCAGGCCAAGATCGTCGTGCGTCTCGACCGCGACACCGAAGTTGCCGAGAAGTTTGGCGAGCCCGTGCTGCGCAAGGCAGGCGAGCGCATCCAGACCACCATCGGCCGCATCACGATCAACGCCGTGCTGCCCGACGACTATCCGTTCCTCAACTACGAGCTGAACAAGTCCGAGGTTAGCCGCCTGATCGAGGACTGCTGCCGTCGCTACACCACCAGCGAGATGGAGCCCATCCTGGACGGTCTGAAGGCCAACGGCTTCCACTACGCTACGCGCGCTGGTCTTACCGTTTCGGTTTACGACGCCACGGTGCCGCCCAACAAGGGCGAGATCCTGGCCAAGGCCGACGAGGAAGTCGCTCGCATCGACGAAGACTACGAGATGGGCCTGGTAAGCGACGAAGAGCGTCACAAGCAGGTCGTCGATATCTGGACCGATGCCAATGAGGCCGTCGGCGATGCCATGGCGAAGAACTTCGACCACTTCAACCCCATCTACATGATGGCGTTCTCTGGTGCTCGTGGTAACATCAAGCAGATTCGTCAGCTGGCTGGTATGCGTGGCCTTATGTCCGACCCGAAGGGCGAGATTATCGACCAGCCCATTAAGTCGAACTTCCGCGAGGGCCTGTCCGTATTGGAATACTTCGTTTCCTCGCACGGTGCCCGTAAGGGTCTGGCCGACACCGCACTGCGTACGGCTGACTCTGGTTACCTCACCCGTCGTCTGGTCGACGTTGCCCAGGACGTTATTGTTCGCGAAATCGACTGCGGCACGCACGAGGGCGTTCCCTATCCGCTGCATAATGCGAAGGGCGAACTCGACGAGAACCTCATCGGTCGCTGCCTGGCCGTTGCTGCCGTAAATGAAAACGGCGAAGTCATCATGGAGGCCGACGAATACATCAACGGCATGGAGGACATGAAGAACCTCGTTGCCTCCGGTGTGAACGAAGTCACCATCCGCACCATCATGACCTGCCATGCCGAGCATGGCGTGTGCCAGAAGTGCTACGGTTGGGACCTCGCAACGGGTCGCCCCGTCAACATCGGCACGGCCGTTGGTATTATCGCCGCTCAGTCCATTGGCGAGCCTGGTACGCAGCTTACGATGCGTACGTTCCACTCCGGTGGCGTTGCTGG
This sequence comes from Denitrobacterium detoxificans, assembly GCF_001643775.1. Classification (NCBI taxonomy): domain Bacteria; kingdom Bacillati; phylum Actinomycetota; class Coriobacteriia; order Eggerthellales; family Eggerthellaceae; genus Denitrobacterium; species Denitrobacterium detoxificans. The sequence goes on from NZ_CP011402.1 coordinate 549,194, forward strand.
TGACGACATCACGCACGGTCTTCCCCGTGTTACGGAGCTTTTCGAAGCCCGTAAGCCCAAGGGCCAGGCTGTGCTCGCCGAAATTGCCGGCACCATGCAGGTTCGTGGCGACAAGCAGACGAAGACGATCACCATTCACGACCAGGATGGCAACATCCGCGAGTACGTGGTATCCGCTCGCGCCCAGCTCATGCCGGGCCTGAACGACGGTGACGAAGTCGTGGTTGGCCAGCAGCTCACCCGCGGTTCCGTGAACCCGCACGACCTGCTCCGCCTCACCGACCCGAACACCACGCTGCGCTACATCGTGTCTCAGGTCCAGGACGTATACGTGTCCCAGGGCGTAGACATCAACGACAAGCACATCGAGGTTATCGCACGTCAGATGCTGCGTAAGGTTGCCGTGCTCGACGCTGGCGATTCCGACTACCTGCCGGGCCGCCAGGTCAACCGCTACGAGTTCGAGGGCGTTGCCAACAAGCTCGTACTGGAAGGCAAGGAGCCTCCTACGGGTCAGCCGCTGCTGTTGGGCATCACGAAGGCCTCGCTGGCCACCGATTCGTGGATGTCGGCCGCATCGTTCCAGGAGACCACCAAGGTTCTTACCGACGCTGCCATCGAAGGCAAGACGGACAACCTGGTTGGCCTGAAGGAGAACGTCATCATCGGCAAGCCCATCCCGGCTGGTACGGGTCTGAAGCGCTATCGCAACGTGGGCCTTACCTACAAGGGTCGCCCGGTTCACATGGGTGGCACCGACACGCTGCCCGAGTACGCTCCCGACGAGCTGCGTACCACCGAGGAACTGCTCCCGCAGCCTCAGGATTGGTCGCTCGACGGCGACAGCTACCTGAACATGGGTGGTAGCTACTCCAGCTACTTCAACAGCCTGGGTGCTAGCCGCACCAAGCAGCTGTCCGACGAGGAAGCGCGCCTGTACATCTACGACGATCTGGGCGTGTCGCAGCGTTGGGCCAACAAGTTCAGCGAAGCGGGCATCGAGACGGTTGCCGACCTGGTTGGCTACACCGAAGACGACCTCATGCGCATCGAGGGTATTGGCGCCAAGGCCATCGAAGAGCTGAAGACGGGCCTGGAAGCCCACAACCTGCTGCGCGTCATCGAAGACGACCTGGTTGCCTCCAGCGACGACATGAGCCAGCTGCTCGACATGGTGTTCTCGCCCGACGACACCATCCTCATCGGCGGCGATCAGCCTGCCACCTTCAACACCGAAGGCGAGGATATGCTGGGCGAGGCTCTGCCTCCGCGCTCTTACCAGCGCAACCTGGAAGAGCTCGACGCTCTGCTGGGCGGCATCGGCGATCTGAACCTGCACATGGGCGAGTCCGAAGAATCGGATGACGCTCAGGATGCGCAGGACGACGCGGAATAACCGCTCATAACATGCGTGAGATGGGGCGCAGTTCATCTGCGCCCCATTGCTATGCGATGAAGGAGAACTCATGTCTTCCAAAACGTTCGTACCCGAAGGCGAGGTAGCACCCGCCAGCCAGATTGGCGCCACCATCGAGGCGCTTGCGGCTACCATTGCTGCCAGGCGTAATGCGGGTGAGGAAAGCTATACGCATGGTCTTCTTACCGGAAAAGACGATGACGTCTTGAAGAAGGTCATGGAAGAATCGGGCGAAGTGGCGCTTGCCGCCAAGGATGTCGCTCGTGCCAGCCAGGAACAACGCGACGCCGAGGTCGACCATCTGCGCTATGAAGCCGCTGATGTCGTGTATCATCTTCTCGTCGTTTTGGAGCGTTACGGAATCGATCTGGATGAGTTCGCGGCTGAACTCAATATGCGCATGCGCGAAGACGAGCGCCCTGCGGGTGCCGTGCGCCTTCAGCCCGAACATGTGAAGCGAGGGAAATAGTGGCTAAGCTCTTTGGCACAGATGGCGCACGTGGTGTCGCCAATACTGAATTGACCTGCGAAATCGCTTTTAAGCTGGGGCAGGCTGCCGTTGCGTACCTGGGTACGTCCATCGTCATGGGACGCGATACGCGCCTTTCGGGCGACATGCTCTCCGCTGCGCTGGCTGCCGGCATCACGAGCGCGGGTGGTACGGTGCTCGACGCGGGCATCATTCCCACGCCTGCCGTGGCCTTCCTGGTTCGCGAACTGCATGCCAATGGTGGCGTCGTCATTTCCGCATCGCATAATCCGCCCGAGTACAACGGCATCAAGTTCTTCGACGCCCAGGGCTTCAAGCTGCCCGTGGCGCTGGAGGCCCAGTTCGAGCAATACGTCGCGGAAGGTGGCTTGGACGTTTCCCAGCGCGCCGCGGGCGACGCCGTGGGCGTGGTCCTTCCCGTGGAAGACGCTGCCGAGCTGTACATTCAGCATGCCGTGAAGGCTATGGAGCGTCAGGGCGTTCGCTTCGACTCGTGGAAAATCGCGCTCGACTGCGCTCATGGCGCGTCCTCCGTTTCCTCCGCCGAGGCGCTGCGCCGTCTGGGTGCCCAGGTCACGGTAATCAACGACGATTTCTGCGGAACTGACATCAACGTGGAATGCGGTTCTACGCACCTTGCTCCGCTCAAGCAGCTCGTTGCCGAAATTGGCGCCGACATCGGCATTGCCCACGACGGAGATGCCGACCGCGTGCTGTTCGTGGATGCCCAGGGCAACGAGATCGATGGCGACATGGTGGAAGCCGCCTGCGCCATCGACTTAGCCAATCGTGGCAAGCTTGCGGGCAATACCGCGGTATCCACCGTCATGTGCAACCTGGGCTTCGTGCACGCCATGCGCGATGCGGGTATTCAGGTGCTGCAGACCGCGGTGGGCGATAGGCATGTGCTGGAAGCCATGCGCGAGGGTGGCTTCGTCATTGGTGGCGAACAGAGTGGCCATACCATCTTCCTGGAGCATAACTCCACGGGCGACGGCCTTATGACGGCCTGCCAGTTCGTTGCCGTCTGCGAGCGCAATGGCAAGACGGCTGCCGAAGCCGCTTCCGTCATGCGTCGCTTCCCCCAGGAGCTTGTGAACGTGCGTGTTGCCGACAAGGAGGCTCTTGCGGGCAACGCTGCGATTGCGGCAGCCATTGCTTCTGCCGAAGAAGAGCTGGGCGATGCGGGCCGCGTGCTCGTCCGTCCGTCGGGTACCGAGCCCCTTATTCGCGTTATGGTGGAGGCTGCCGAAGACGCCGAGGCGGCACGCCATGCCAAGGCCATCGCTGTGGTTGTCGAAAGCGAGCTTGCGTAACGCAAGGAAAAACGTATCTTTAGGCGCTCCGTTGCCCGTGTGGCAGCGGAGCGTTTCTTTATGCGAGCGGTATCATGTATGGTTGACGCGTTGGGGTTCCGTATTGCTCGCGTGTCAATTGGCGCCGAATTACTTATTCTTCGTTGACAATAATCATAAACAGAAATAATATTTCCGTCATTGAATAATCGATGTTGTTGGTTGGAAAGGGAAGGTTCGTATTGATGAAGAAATATAAGGGTCTCATTTCCGTGGTGCTGGGTGCTGCGCTCGTGGCCGCGCTGGCACTCGCGGGCTGTGCTTCGAACAACGCCAGCTCCAATGCTGGTTCCTCTTCGAGCGACCAGGGTACCGAAAGCACGCATGAAGCTGTGACGCTGCAGATCTTCGCGGCGAATTCTCTTTCCAAGGCCATGGAAGAAGAAGAGGCGCTCTACACTCAGACGCATGAATGGGTGACGTTTGCCGATACGCAGTACAAGTCTTCGGGCGAGCTGAACGAGCTGCTCGAGGGTGGCGCTACGGCCGACATTCTCATCAGTGCCTCCAAGAGCAAGATGGACGCCGCCGAGCAGGCTGGCTACATCGATGCCACCACGCGCTTCGATATGTTCAAGAACGACCTGGTCATGGTTACTTCCGAAAGCAATACCGAGATCACGAGCTGCACCCTTGAGGACATCGCCGCTGGCAAGTACAAGATTGGCGTGGGCGATGAATCGGTTCCTGCTGGCAACTATGCCTGCCAGTCTCTTTCCACGGTGGGCTGCTACACCGAGCCCGACGGCTCCACGGGCAAGGATGCCTCTGGTACGGGCGGTGAATTCTCGGGCGCCCTGGCGGCCGATGGCATGGTTTCGCTGCAGACCAGCGTGGGTAACGTATGCAAGCTGGCTCAGTCCGGTGACGTGGACATTGCCTTCGTGTACACCTCCGACGTGTATCGCTTTGGCGGCGTGAAAGTCGTGGGAACGGTTCCCTCCGACACGCATAAGAACATCATCTATCCCGCTGCCATTACTTCGATGGCTTCCAATTCCGCAGAGGCTCAGGCGTTCCTCGATTGGTGCGTCACCGATGCCGACGCTCTGGAAATCTGGCAGAAATGGGGCTTCGAACTCGCTGCATAATGTAGTAACCTACATACGGTTTTGAAGATGGGGGCTGGCGTATGCTGGCCCTCATTTCTGATAGGAATGGTAATGACGATACGAACACGCTTGCTTTCCCTGGTAATGGCCGCGGTGCTTGCCGCGTCCTGCGTTGCGCCGATGCTTGCGTATGCCGACGACGATTTGGGGGATGTCGACACGCCGCGCGTTTCCGTCACATCGCAGCAGGCAACGGACTCCTTCGAGGGCGTGACGGTTTCGGCCGACAATGCAGCGGCAACGCTTGATGGATGCGATTTCGCGCTGTCCGATTTCAAGCGCGCCCAGACGGGAAGCAATCGCGATATCGATGGCGCATATTGCGGTTATGCCTTCTACGAAGGTTCGAGTGCTTATTCGGTGGTGTTCATTGCAATGTCCGATTACGCGGTCGTCTACCTAAGTCCGGAAGCGGCCCAGCAGATTGGCTATGGCGATTCGTCGGGCGATGCGGCGGCCTCGCTGCTTTCCCTGCTGTGCGCACTCGATAGCGCGAATGCATCAGGTGGGGCAACGCTTAACGCCGATGTTACGTGTTATGTCACGACTGAGACGCGCTATGTGGTCGACGGTGTGGCGTTCACGTTCAATCAGGAGCTTTCGGACGGGCGTTTCTATGCGTGCGTGATGGGGGAGGACGGAAGCGACGTCACCGACTCCAGCAACGCGCGCTATGCGAAGCCCACGCATGCCTCTTTCGCCAACGTTGTTGCGTCCGACCAGGCAACGATCGTCGCGCAGCCCTCAATGTGGGAATCTCTTGGCACGTTCCTCTCTACGCTCGACTATTCGCCGCTGTGGGTTACGCTGCGCACTACGCTCACGGCCATCGTGTTCATCTTTGTGCTGGGCCTTGCCGCGGCGTACTTCTGCCTGCGCATGCCTTCGCGCGTGCGTGACATCTTCGACGCCATCTTCACCATCCCCATGGTGCTACCGCCCACGGTGTGCGGCTTTCTGCTACTGCTTTGCCTGGGAAACAACACGGCAGTGGGGCGCTGGTTCATCGACATTGGCTTCCCACTCATCTTCAGCTGGCCGGCAACGGTCATCGCCGCGGTAGTTGTGGCCTTCCCGCTCATGTACCGCAGCGCGCGTGGTGCCTTCGAAAGCCTCGATCCGAACATGCTTGATGCGGCGCGTACGCTTGGCTGGAGCGATGCTCGCGTGTTCTTCCGTCTTATGCTGCCGCTTTCCTGGAGCAATATCGCCTCGGGTACCGTGCTCGCGTTTGCTCGCGCGCTGGGCGAATTCGGCGCTACGTTGTTCCTGGCGGGCAATTACCTGGGCGTTACGCGCACCATTCCCATCGCCATCTACTTCGAGTGGATGAACGGCAACACCGACGTGGCCATCTTCTGGACCATCGTCATCATGATCTTCAGCTTCGTTGTCATTCTGTTCATCAACCTGTAGGATAGGCATACTACGCGCTACCGGAAGGGGGCGGCTGAATAATGAGCCTTGAGGTCGATATTCGCAAGCGATACGGCTCGTTCCAGCTCGACGTTGCCTTCCAAGCGGGGGACGAGACCTTTGGCCTGCTAGGTGCCAGCGGCTGCGGCAAGAGCTTGACCATGCGCTGCATTGCGGGCATTGATACGCCCGACGAGGGTCGTATCGTGGTGAACGGCACGACGTTCTTCGATAGCGCGCAGGGCATCAATCTGTCGCCGCAGAAGCGCAAGACGGCGCTCTTGTTCCAGAGCTACATGCTCTTTCCGAACCTTACCGTAGAGCAGAACGTTGCCGCTGGCGTCGATCGCAGCTTACCGCCCGAGGAACGAGCGCGCATTGTCGAGGCCGAGCTCGTGCGCTTCGACGTCATTGCGTTTGCCAAGCGCTATCCGTCTCAGCTTTCCGGTGGTCAGCAGCAGCGCGTGGCGCTTGCTCGCATGCTTGCGGCGCGTCCGGGAATCCTCATGCTCGACGAGCCGTTTTCGGCGCTCGATGCACATTTGAAGACACTGCTCGAGCAGAGCCTGGTGGGTCTGTTCGATTCGTTCGACGGCACCATCATCTACGTAAGCCACGATATCGACGAGGCGTTGCACTTCTGCGATCGCATTGCCGTGGTCGAGGCGGGGCACATCATGGAAATAGACGCGGGTCGCGAGCTCATCGACGATCCGAAGAGCCTGGCCGGCATCAAGCTGTCGGGGTGCAAGAACGCCCTTTCGTGCGAGCGCGTGTCCCCAACGCGCCTGTTCTGCCCTTCGTGGGGCATCGAGATCGATGCCATGCGTCCCATTCCGTCCGATATCAAGGCGTTTGGCGTGCGCGCATTTCGCCTGGAGCGAGCTTCCGAGCCTGGCCCCAATGTGTATCGCGTGCGCGTAGACCGCGTGAGCGACTCGCGCTACGATCGCTCGGCCTTGCTGCGCTTCCTAGATCGCGAGGAGGGCGCACAGGAGCTGGTGGGCGAGAACCAGGAGGAAATGCGCTACTTGCATCAGCGTCTGTTCTGGCGCGTCGACACGCTGAAGGAGCCACGCGATTCTTGGCCCGAGCTGGGCGAGGAGCTGCTCATTCGCATCCCTCCCGAAAGCCTGTATCTGGTAAGCCGCTAGAGGTGTCCGCGTTGCCGTGTGGCGGGTTGCCGTTCGCGGTTAACCGTACGGTATAGCCGCTTGATTATGCGTTTTCTTCGCCTATAATCTCACGGGAGAATAGAGACGAGAAAGGTGAGCCTATGAAGGATAACCATGGGCGCACAATCGATTATCTGCGCGTGTCGCTAACCGACCGCTGCAATCTGCGTTGCATCTACTGCATGCCCGCCGAGGGCATCGCCCAGGTGCCGCATGATGAGATTTTGCGTTACAACGAAATCGTCGAGTTAGTTGAAGCTGCAGCTCAGCTGGGCATCAAGCGCGTGCGCCTTACGGGTGGCGAGCCCCTGGTGCGCAAGGGCGTCGTAGACCTGGTCCGCGACATTTGCGCCATTCCCGGCATCAAGGACGTATCGCTTACCACGAACGGCATCCTCCTTGGCCGCATGGCTGAAGACTTGCGGGCGGCAGGCTTGGGGCGCGTCAACATCTCCCTCGACACGCTCGACGAGGAAACGTATCGTCGCGTTACCCGCGGTGGCAACATCCACCAGGTGCTTGAGGGCATCGATGCCGCGTTGCGTGTGGGATTCAACCCCGTGAAGGTGAACGCCGTTGCCGTGCGCAGCATGAACCAGGATTATTTCGCGTTTGCGCGCATGAGCGTCGATCGCCCGTTGCACATGCGCTTCATCGAGTACATGCCCGTGGGCGATTCGGCGGGTAGCTGCGGGTCTGGTTGGGGCCCCGAAGACGTGGTAAGCGTGGACGAGATCCGCGAGAGCATCAATGCTGCGGCCATTGATGCTGGCATGGAGCCACTGCGTCCCGTGGAGGATTCCAGCAAGCCCGAAGGTGGCGGCCCTGCTCGCTATTGGGAATTCCCCGGCGCAAAGGGCACGGTGGGGTTCATCTCGCCGCTGTCGCGCCATTTCTGCGGCGACTGCAATCGCCTGCGGCTCACGTCTACGGGTGGTATTCGTCCCTGCCTGTTTTCCGACGAGGAATACAATGTGCGCGATGCCGTGCGTTACGGCACGAAGGACGACGTTCGGTCGGTACTCATGCAGGCGCTGGGTGCCAAGCCCGAAGAGCATCACGAAGGCGACCACGCACGCGCCACGGAAAAGAACATGAACGCCATCGGCGGCTAGGCATGAATGCATGCCCTTGTGGGCGATGGTTCGATACGAAGCAATTGCGAATGGAGCAAACAATGGAACTCACTCATATCGATGAGCAGGGTCAGGTACGTATGGTTGACGTAAGCGAAAAGCCCGATACGGTGCGCATTGCCGTAGCCGAGGGTTTCATTTCCATGAAACCCGAAACGCTCGAGCTCATCGTGGAAGGCAAGGCTGCCAAGGGCGACGTGCTTGCGTGCGCACGCGTGGCGGGCATTATGGCTGGCAAGCAGACCAGCTCCATCATTCCCATGTGCCACCCGCTGCTCATTACGAAGTCAAAGGTGGAGTGCACTCCCGTGCGCGCGGGCGAGCGTGCCGATGGTCGCGTGGGCATTCACATCACCTCGACGTTTGGCGTTACCGGCAAGACGGGCATCGAGATGGAGGCCCTTACCGCCGCCAGCGTGGCCTGCCTTACCGTGTACGACATGTGCAAGGCGGTCGACCGCGGCATGGAAATCATGGACGTGCGCCTGCTCAAGAAGGACGGCGGCAAGTCTGGCCTGTGGGAGCGCGCATAGTTTTTCTTCTTGCGAATGTTGCCTCGAATGGCGCGCCCTGGCTGTTCTGTCTGTACGTACGCTGTAGAGATGGGCAGCTGGGGCGCGTAGTGCGTTGCCCTGTGCTACACTAGGCAATTGCGTTTTGTGCATACGCGCACGCAAAGCATCAACGAGTATTCGAAGGGAGTGCTATGTCAGGGCATTCTAAGTGGGCAACCACCAAGCACCGCAAGGCGGCCCAGGACGCCAAGCGTTCGGCGCTGTTCGGTAAACTTTCCCGCAACATCACCGTTGCGGCTAAGGAAGGGGGCGACCCCAACCCCGACAACAACGCATCCCTGGCGGCCGCCATCGAAAAGGCGAAGGGCTATTCCCTTCCCAAGGATAAGATCAAGACCGCTATCGACAAGGCGTTCGGCACCGGCAAGGATGCCGCTTCGTACGAGTCGGTAATCTACGAGGGCTATGGCCCCGCGGGCATCGCCATCTACTGCGAAGCTCTTACCGACAACCGCAACCGTACGGCTGCCGACGTTCGTAGCGCCTTCACGCATGCGGGCGGCAACCTGGGTACCAGCGGCTCCGTTGCGTTCATGTTCGAGCGCAAGGGTCAGATCATGGTTCCGAAGGAAATCGAAGGCGGCAAGAAGGAGGGCATGAAGCCCAACGGTACCGCCGGCGATGAGGAAGAGTTCATGATGACCGTCGACGAAGCCGGCGGCAAGGACTACGAAGACGCCGACGACCAGTGGATCGTCTACACCGCTCCTTCCGACCTCATGGCCGTGAAGAAGGCGCTGGAGGCTGCGGGCGTTGAAACGCAGGGCGCCGAATTCATCATGGAGCCCACCACGCCTACGCAGGTGAGCGCTTCCGACGCCAAGAAGGTCATGCGTCTGGTCGACCGTCTGGAAGAGCTCGAAGACCTCCAGAGCGTGTACCATACCATGGATATCACCGACGAAATCGCCGCTGCCCTGGAAGAGGAATAGCGCTACATTCGTCGCTGCTTGAAGGCACTCACGCGCATAGGTTCGCGTGGGTGCCTTTTTCATTTCAAAAATGTTGAATTCGTAGCTTTCGAATGTAGGGGCGGAAATTGAATCGCCCCAGGTAGATTGCGTTTCCGATGCATTTGTGCCGTGCGGTTATGAATTCGCGTCCGATTTGCAATCCACCTGGATTGCCCCTCCCTGCGCGTGATAAGATAAGGCCACCGAAGCATTACACGCACTATAAACCAACTACAATGCTCAAGGGGTCTGTTCAGGTGTCTAGCCAAGCGCATATCGTCGATTTCGAAACTGCGAAATCCGCATCCCGCGCACGTCGTGGCTACAAATCCTCCGTTGCCGCAAATTCGGGTGCACGCGCCCGCTTCGTTTCGGGCGAAGACTATCGCGCTTCCGCCGAAGAGCGTCTTCAGGCGCGCATGTCGGCGCGTGGCGGCAAGAGTGCATCCCGTTCTGCTCATCGCAGCGCTTCCCGGCGCAGCCAGGAAGCCTCCGAGCCGGCCCAGACCCATCCTAAGCAAAGCGCATTTCAGAAGCATCGTCATGATGCGCGCAAGAAGAAGGCATCGCGTGCCTTCGATCGCTTCGTGCAAGACCAGCCTGCAACGCCAACGGAATCGGGCCCTCGTGCGGCCGTGTACCGTGGCCAGATGGGCTCTACGCATCGCAAGTCGGCGCGCATGCAGAACGAGCGTTCTTCGATGCAGCGAGCCAATTCGGCATCTGCGCGCAAGGCGTCGCATAAGGTGCGCATGGCCGTGGCCGTGCCGCTCACGGTCGTGGCATGCGTAGTTGCCTGTGCCGCATTCCTGTACGCTCCGGCGCGCGATTACTACACGGCCGTTCGCGATCAGGCGAAGATGGAGGCCGAGTACGTCATCGTGACGCAGGAGAACGAAGAGCTCCAGTCCGATGTAGCGAACCTTTCCACCGACGAGGGCATGGAAGATGCCGCGCGGCAGGGCTATGGCATGGTGCGCGAAGGCGAAACGTCCGTGCGCGTATCGGGGCTTTCCTCAGATAGCGCGTCCATCGATGTTTCGAGCCTTACTCCTTCAAGTGATATCAAGGCTCCCGATACCTGGTATTCGGGGGTGCTCGACGTTCTATTCGGCTATTCGGGATAGGAGCAGCATGGGTCGCTATGCAGCTATTGATATCGGCACGGTCACGTGCCGTTTGTTTATCGCGGATGTTGACGAGGGCGGATTGCACGAGCTGGTGCGCCGCTCTTCCATTGTGAATCTGGGCGAGGGCGTTGATGCGACGGGCGTATTGAAGCCCCAGGCCATGGAGCGTGTGCGTGCATGCGTGGCCCAGTACCAGGAGATTATCGAATCGTACGCTTCACCCGATTGCCCCATCGCCCTTACAGCTGTGGCTACGTCTGCGTCGCGCGATGCGGAAAACGCCGACGAGTTCGCACGTATCCTGGCGGGGGAGGGCGTGCAGCTTTCCGTTATTCCCGGTACGCGCGAAGCGGCTCTTTCCTTCATGGGCGCCTCGTGTGATTTCGCGGGCGAGCGCTTGCTGGTGGTTGATTCTGGTGGTGGCTCAACGGAGGTCATCGCGGGCGTTGGCGGCGAAGATCCTCTGGTGGCGCACTCGTTCGACATTGGCTGCCGTCGCGTGACCGAACGCCTTCTGGCGGGCGATCCGCCTACCGGCGAAGAGCTGCAGGCGGCGCGCGAGCTGTGCCAGCGTAACTTCCAGCCCTTCTTCGACCGCCTTGCCGACAGGGGCTTCGTGCCCGAGCGCATGGTGGCCGTCGCGGGTACGGCTACATCGGTCGTTTCCGTGCATGAGGCTATGGACCCATACGATTCCTCGCGCGTGCATGGCTATTGCGTATCGCGTGATGTGCTGCAGGTGGAAACGCGCCGTCTTGCGGGCATGACGCTCGAACAGCGCCGCACGGTTACGGGCTTGCAGCCCGACCGCGCTCCCGTCATCGTGGCGGGCATGGAAATCCTTGGTCAGGTGCTTGATTGCTCGGGGCTGGGGTCGTTCACGGTGAGCGAGTCCGACATCCTGCAAGGCATCATCATGGCGGCATCTTCGGGGCGCATGTAGCCTATCTGCTATCATGTCCTAAGCCCAAAGGGCGTTCTCATAGGGGAGCGTGGCGGAATTGGCATACGCAGCGGACTTAAAATCCGCCGCCGCAAGGCTTGTGGGTTCGAACCCCACCGCTCCTACCACTTACTTGTGCGTTAACCCCACGCGGTGGGGTTCGAACCGATGAGGTGGAAACGCGTGAAGCGGGGGCCGCAGTGCGGCCCCCGTAGCGTTTCGGTCGAGCGCGTAAGCGCGAGACAATGATTTTCGCGAAGCGAAAATAAGGAACCCCACCGCTCCTACCACTTACCTGTGCGTAAACCCCATGCGGTGGGGTTCGAACCGATGAGGTGGAAACGCGTGAAGCGGGGGCCGCAGTGCGGCCCCCGTAGCGTTTCGGTCGAGCGCGAAAGCGCGAGACAATGATTTTCGCGAAGCGAAAATGGGGAACCCCACCGCTCTTACCACTTACCTGTGCGTTAACCCCACGCGGTGGGGTTCGAACCTGCGTTCATCCCAATCGTCTGTGGGGTTAATGCGCCGTATTCGTGCACATGTGGATATATGCATTGTTTTGTATCCTATAATGCATTTTACGGGTTAGGCGATGCATGGGCATCGAAGTATTCAAGTGCTTGTTCCTGCGCTCGCATTGCGCCTTAACGTGTTATTTGCAAGGTGAGGGGTCGGGCACCGCATACGCCCGAGGAAGAGTTTCGCATCGTGAAGCAGCAGCCATCCGTTCGCGAGTTCGACGAATTTCTCGCAACCGTCGATTACGAATCCACCACGTTCGGGGAATATCTCGATCATTACGCCGACCAGGTGGGGGATCTTGTGAATACCTTCATTCCCGAAGGCACCCATCCCGACATGAACCGGTATCTGTATGGTCCGCTTTCCCGCTACAGCGAGAACGGCGGTAAGCGTCACCGTCCGCTCATTTGCTTTGCCGCGTGTCGCGCCGTTGGGGGCGATGTGAAGCGCGCCGTAAGCGCGGCCGCCGCCATCGAGCATTTCCATACGGCCGCCCTCATTCACGACGATATCGCCGACGAGGCGGAACTGCGTCGTGGCGTGCCCTGCCTGCACCTTACCGAGGGCATGGGCCTGGCCATCAACGCGGGCGATTTGGGCCTTACGCTGGTCAATGGCACCGTTGCGTTTGATCCGAACCTCGACGATTCCACGAAGATCCGCCTCATCACCGAACTCACCGAGATGACGCGCCGCACCATCGAAGGCCAGGCGCTCGATATCGGTTGGGCGCGCGATGGTCGTTACGACATCACGCCAGAAGATTACCTGGTCATGGCTACGCATAAGACGGCGCATTATTCGGGTGCCGTGCCGCTGGCCATTGGCGCCATCGTGGGCGGTGGCTCCGAAGCCGAAATCGAAGGCCTGCGTAATTACGGCCTCGATACGGGCCTGGCCTTCCAGATTCAAGACGACCTGCTCAACCTCATTGGCAGCGAGGAATCCACCAAGAAGGACTTCCGCAACGACATCACCGAGGGCAAGCGCACGCTGTGCGTGGTGCATGCGCTCCAGAATTCTCCGAAGCGCGACAGGCTCGTGGAGATTCTCAGCTCGCACGAGAAGGACCCTGCCATCCTGGAGGAAGCCGCTCAGATCATGCAGGATTCCGGCAGCATCGATTACGCGCGTGCTTATGCGGAAAACCTCACGAGCATCGCGAAGAATCGTCTGCTCGAGATTCTTGGCCCTTCGTCGGCGCGCGATCTGCTCATTTCGATGGCCGACTGGTTCGTCAACCGTTTGAATTAGCCCCTTCGTTCATAGGGAACGTATGAAAGCACGCCCCAGGCATGTTCTTGGCATGTCTGGGGCGTTACAATGCGGGTATGGATACAATGCAAAAAAACGACACGGGCGCTGGTGTTCTCGACGTTCAGCAGAAGCTCGCGGAATTGAATTTTCTGGCAGATAGCCAGGTCACCGGTACATACGACGACGCCACTGGCGTCGCCGTTTCTGCGTTTTGCCAGGCCAATGGCCTGCCTGCTACTACCCAGGTGAACGAGAAGGTGTGGGCTGCGTTGCTCGACGCCACGTTCCATCTGGGCGATCGCACGCTGTACCTGCGCATGCCCTACTTCCACGGCAACGATGTCAAGCAGCTCCAGAATGCGCTGAATGCCCTGGGCTTTGCCTGCAACGACGATGGCATCTTTGGCGCATACACGGAACTCGCCCTGCGCAAGTTCCAGCTGAACATGGGCCTGCCCTCCGATGGCATCGCTGGCGCGTTCACGTATCGCGCCGTGCATAATCTGCATCATTCCTGGGAAGGCAAGCCTGGCCCCCAGGCGGCCGTGCATCTGGGCTTCGCCCGCGCTTCCGATGTGCTCGAGCGCAATGCGCTCTGCTTGTTCGGAACCGATTCGTTCACGCGTTCCGTAGCGGCGCGCATGTCGAACCTGGCCCTTGCCACGAATCCCGCATCGAAGATCGTGAGCGCCGATTCCCTGCTCGTTGCCCCCGATGAGGACATGCTCCTCGTGCAAATCGTGGTGGGGCAGGAAGGCGCCCAGCAGAGCGTCCCCTTCGTTACGTTTGACGAAGAGGAAACGCTTGGCCTGCGTTTGCGCACCGCCATGGGCGCTGCCACGCAGACGCCGCCGCGCATCGCCATCAGCCTGCCCTCTGCGCAGTGGCAGGATGCTGGCGAAGGCCGCTCTGCGCAGCACTATGCCATCGCCCTGCTTGATGCCATTTGCGCTGCGCTTTCCCTTGAAACCGAGTAATAAACGCAGGAAGAAGGACGGAATGGAAGCTTCCGCGATTATATTGGCCGCGGGTGAAGGCACCCGCATGAAGTCGCGTCACCCCAAGGTAAGCCACAAGCTCCTGGGGCGCCCGCTGGTGCGTTGGGTCGTCGAGGCCGCGCACGATGCCGGCATTGGCCGCATCGTTACCGTGCTGGGTCATGCGCGCGAGGTTGTCGAGTCCATCGTGGCCGACACCAATATCGTCATTCAGCAGGAACAGCGTGGTACGGCCGATGCCGTTATGGCCTGCGCTTCGGAATTCCAGGGCGTCACCGGCTCGCTGCTGGTGCTTTCGGGCGACAGCCCGCTCATCACGCCCGAAACGCTTTCCGCTTTGGTTGCTGCACGCGAGCAAGACGATGCTGGCGTCGTGGTTCTTACCATGCAGCCTGCCGACCCTACGGGGTACGGTCGCATCGTGCGTGATGCTGCGGGTCAGGTAGAGCGCATTGTCGAGCAGAAGGATTGCACGCCCGAAGAGGCGCTTATCGGCGAATGCAACTCGGGCTTCTACTGCTTCGATGCGCAGCTGCTGTTCCAGGCGCTTTCCAAGGTGGGCACCAACAACGCCCAAGGCGAGTTCTATCTTACCGACGTTATCGAGATCGCCCGTAACGAAGGCCGTTCTGTTCTGGGCTTCTGCGCGGCCGATTCCAACGAGTGCCTGGGCATCAATACGCGCGTACAGCTGGCGCAGGCGTCGCAGGTCATGCAGCGTCGCATCAACGAGCGCCATATGCTGGCGGGCGTTACCATGACCGATCCTTCCACCGTGTGGATTGGCCCCGATGTAAAGCTTGCCCAGGACGTCGAGATTCTTCCCATGACCACGCTTCTTGGCGCGGTCGAGGTTGGCCCCGACACGGTTCTGGGCCCGAATACGCGCCTCACCGATACCACCGTTGGCGCTGGCTGCGTCATCGATGAGACGGTTGCCGTGGAAACGGTTATCGACGACGGTTGCACGTGCGGGCCGCGCGCGTACCTGCGCCCCGGCACGCATTTGTGCGAAGGTGCCAAGGCTGGTACGCACGTCGAAATCAAGAAATCCACCATTGGCCCTGGCAGCAAGGTTCCGCACCTGAGCTACATCGGCGACACCACCATGGCCGGCGGCGTGAACATTGGCGCTGGCTCCATTACCTGCAATTACGACGGCGAGCGCAAGTGGCCCACCGTTATCGGCGAGAATGCGTTCGTGGGTAGCGACACTATGATGGTGGCCCCCGTTACCATCGGTTCGCATGCGCTCGTGGGCGCTGGTTCGGTCATCACCGAAGACGTGCCCGATTGCGCGCTGGCCTTGGGCCGCGCCCGCCAGGTCGTGAAGGAACAATATCGTGCTCCCAAGCAGGAGCAATAGTAATAGCATCATTAGCTATGGGGAAGGTTGAAGCAATGGCTAACATCATCGACATGAAAAAGCAGATGAAGCTCTTCTCGGGGTCGGTGAATCGCGAGCTTGCCGAGCAGATCGCCAACGAGCTCAAGATGGACCTCGGCAACGTGAAGCTCGAGAAGTTCGCTAATGGCGAAATCTACGCTCGCTACCTGGAGAGCGTGCGCGGTTGCGACGTCTTCATCGTGCAGAGCGTTGCTGGCGAGCACATCAACGACGCGCTCATGGAGCTGCTCATCATGATTGATGCGGCAAAGCGCGCCAGCGCCCGCACCATTTCCGCCGTAATCACGCACTACGGCTACGCCCGCCAGGAGCGCAAGGCCGCTCCGCGTGAGCCCATTACCGCACGTCTGGTTGCCGATATGCTGGAAGCCGCCGGTGCTACGAACATGATTTCGGTCGACCTGCACCAGAACGCCATCCAGGGCTTCTTCGAGATTCCCGTGAACCACATGACGGCCATGGGCATCTTCGTCGACTACTTCAAGAACAAGGGCTGGGATCCCGACGAGGTGTGCGTCGTTTCCCCCGACGTGGGTCGTGCGAAGGCTGCCAAGAAGTTCCAGACCAAGCTTGATAGCAGCATCGCCATCATGCACAAGGACCGCCCGCGCCACAACCAGAGCGAGATCACGGCCCTCATTGGCGATGTCACTGACAAGATTTGCATCATCAACGACGACATGATCGATACGGCTGGCTCGCTGGTTGCCGCTGCCGACACGCTGAAGGCGAAGGGCGCCCGCGCGGTATACGCCTGCGCTACGCATGGCCTGTTCAGTGGCCCTGCCTACGAGCGCATCGCGAACTCTTCCATCGAGGAAGTCGTGGTCACGAACGCCGTGCCCGTTCCGCTCGAGCGCCAGAACGGCAAGATCAAGGTCCTCTCGGTGGCGCCTCTGTTCGCCAAGACGATCAAGAACGTGTTCGAATACGGCAGCGTAGCCGCTCTGTTCGAATAGCATTTCCCACATAGCCGGTTTCAGCGGAGCGTCCCCCTGTGGGGCGCTCCGTTTTTCGTGGGTGGACCGTTCGCTAGCTTATCAGGCTATTTGCGACTTGGTGAGTTATAATCGGATGCATTAACGGCGAACACGAATGGGGGAGATAGCCGTGGCAGGGTCTAGCATCGAAAAACTGTATGGCAAGAAGAAGTGCCAGGCGGCTTTTGCGCAGGGCATTCCGGCGAAGAAGCTCATCGATCAGCTCTCCGAAATGGTCGAAGACGAAGATTGCTTCGCTCAGGTGTTTAACGATGTCAGTTCCCAGCTGCGTAACTTCGAAGACTACGCTGGCCTGGAGGAATGGGCGCAGAAGATCGCCGCGTACAACGATCTGCGCAAGAAGGGCGCTCAGGTGCGTTTGCGCACGGCGGCCGACGCCTACGCTCTGATCGAGTACGAACGCGCCGCTCGCGTGATGACGCAGGGCACCTCTTATAACCCCGACGGCTCGATGGCCGAAATCGTCGATGCGGCCGCAGGCAAAGCGCAGGGCTGCACGTCGGAAATCGGCACGACTGAGGGCGGCATCGACCTGCAGTTCGTCTTCGACGAGGCTACTGCTCCGCGTGCTGCCGCCGTGCTGTACGCGTACCTGTGGAGCCCCGATTCCCTGAAGATGCTCGAGGGATCGTTCTGCTCGTGCACGCTGAATACCATCGATGCCTTGCTCGAACTGGGTGCCGAAGATGGTGCTGCCAAGCAGCTTGCCCTGCTTACGTACCTTTCGCATACCATTGGTAACTTCATGCCGGGCACGAATGCGGGTGGCAAGGGCCAGTTCAATGCCATGCGCGCCGAGCAAGAGCGCGTGCAGGGCTATTGGGACCTCACGCTCATGTGCATCAAGGCCTGGTATTCCAATATGCAGAACCCGCTTGGCTTCCCGCTGAAGAGCGGCGAAGCGTGGTGGAAGAGCTTTGGCGACTGGAATGGCTTCATCGACGCCAACTACCTGCAAGACTACGTAACGGTTGGCGAAGATGGCATCTATCAGGTTGTTCCGTTCTACGAGGGCCACAGCCTGGCTGCCCCCACGCCGCATGGTCCCGAGGTCGCGAAATGCATTCAAGCAATGAATGTGCGAATTATCGCGCGCGGTCTCCGCATGCGCTATGCTCTTTCCCAGCGAAATGCGAAGAGCGGCGATTTGAGCCTGTTCTTCAATTACCAGAAGAAGTAGGAGATTCATGTATTTGGTGGTTGGCCTGGGAAATCCTGGCGAAGAGTACGAGCATACGCGACATAATGCGGGCTTCGACACCGTCGATTGCCTTGCCGATTCGGCAGGGGCTCGCTATTGGAAGACGGAATGCGGCGCGCTCACTGCGAAGGGCTCCCTCGCAGGCGAAGACGTCCTGTTTGCCAAGCCCCAAAGCTACATGAACACATCGGGTGGCCCCGTGAAGCAGCTGTGCGCTGCCCATGGCGTGAAGCCCGATCACCTCATCGTCATCCACGACGATCTCGACATCGAACCTGGCAGCATTCGCGTGAAGTTCGGTGGCGGGCATGCGGGCCACAATGGCCTGCGGTCCATCTGCGACAAGCTCGGCACGCGCGATTGGTTCCGCGTTCGATGCGGCATTGGCCGCCCGCCTGGACGCATGGCCGTGGCCGATTACGTGCTCTCGCGTCCTCGCAAGCAGGCGGAAGACGAGTTCCGGGCAAGCGTGGAAACGGCGGCCCAGGCGGTTCCCTTCCTCATTGCGAACGGCCTGGAAAAGACGCAGCAGGAATTTAATTAGCTCATTCGGGGCGGAAGCGAAGCGGTTCGTTTCCGCCCCGCTTCTTTTGCTCCGCGCCCTCCCGCGTGGCAATGCCGCCCGCTTTGTGGGAAAATGGAAGCGAAACACGGTTACGCAGTTAGGTATACGCATATGACGGCTCGATTTTGCATTCGCACGGCCGACGAGG
This sequence comes from Denitrobacterium detoxificans, assembly GCF_001643775.1. Lineage (NCBI taxonomy): Bacteria > Bacillati > Actinomycetota > Coriobacteriia > Eggerthellales > Eggerthellaceae > Denitrobacterium > Denitrobacterium detoxificans. The sequence goes on from NZ_CP011402.1 coordinate 567,996, forward strand.
CCGCGGTCTCGGTATTGCAACGCACGCTCGATATCCCGCGGTTCATGGCGCGATCCATGGTTGCCCGCGGCATTTCAACGCCACAGCAGGCTACCGATTTTCTTTCCCCCTCGCTTGGGCGCGACTGGGCTAATCCGTACGCCATTCCCGGCATGAAGGAAGTGGCCGATGGCATGGAATCGGCCTTGCGCACGCACCGTCGCATTCTGGTATTCGGTGACTTTGACCTCGATGGCGTATCCGCCACCGCCGTGCTTACGCGTGGTCTGCGCGCATTGGGTGGCGATGTCGTGCCGTTTATTCCGCGTCGCAGCGACGAGGGCTACGGCCTTACCGACGCCGCCATCGAACGATTCATGCAGTTCCGCCCCGATGTGGTCATCACCGTCGACTGCGGCATCGCATGCCGCGAGGAAGTGAAGACGCTTCAGCATCGTGGGGTAGAGGTGTTCATCACCGACCATCACGAGCCGGCCGATTTGGTGCCCGTGGACGTGCCAGTGTGCGACCCGAAGATCGACGACGCGTGTGGCCAGAGCATGTTGGCGGGCGTGGGCGTTGCCCTGAAACTCGTGCAGGTGCTGGGTGCTCGCTTCGGCCAGCCGCATCTGTGGCGCGAGTATACCGACCTTGCCACGCTGGGTACGGTTGCCGACCTGGTTCCGCTCGTGCGCGACAATCGCGCCCTGGTGGCCGATGGCGTGTCGCGCATGAACGAGGCGCCGCGCCCCTCCATCGCCGCCTTGCTGGCGTGCGCTGGGGCGCTTGAAGCCCCCATCGCTTCCACGTCGCTATCGTTCAGTATCATTCCCCGCCTGAATGCGGCGGGGCGCATGGGTGATGCCGCTGCTGCGCTCGACCTGCTCTTGGAAGACGATTTCGACAAGGCGAGCCAGCTGGCGTCGGCCCTTGAAGGCATCAACGACCAGCGTCGCGCCATCGAACTCGAGCTCACGGAAATCGCCACGTTGCAGGCGCAGGAGTCCTACCATGGCCAGCGCGCCCTGGTGGTTGCCGGCAAGGGCTGGCACGAGGGAGTAAAGGGCATCGTGGCCAGCCGTCTGGTGCGCTCGTATGGCGTTCCCGTCATTTTGTTCACCATCGACGACGATGGCGTTGCCCGCGGAAGTGGCCGTAGCGTGGGCCAGGTCAACCTGTTCAAAGCCGTGGAAAGTACGGCCGATATCCTTACGCGCTTTGGTGGCCACGAGGCTGCGGTGGGCGTAACGCTTCCCGCGGATAGCTTAGACGCATTCTCCGAGCGCTTGTGCGCGTACATGGATTCGCTTCCCGAAGATAACTTCCATCCGCGCATCGACATCGATGCTTGCGTCGACTTGGACGAGCTCACGTTGGAAAACGTTGAGAAGCTGCAGCTCATGGCTCCCTTTGGCCAGGAAAACCGTCAGCCTCGACTGCTTGCGCGCAGCGTGTCGCTTGCTCGCACGCGCGCGGTGGGCGCCGACAAGAACCACTTGTCCACCATGCTCACCGACGGTCGCAATTCCTGTGCGGGCATTATGTTTCATTGTCCGAACATTCCGCAGCTCATGCATTGCGGATGCGTGGTCAACGCCGCGTTCGAGGTGCAGATCGACACATGGCGTGGTCGTCGTTCCGTGAAGGCCATGCTTTCGTCCATTTCCCCCGTGGAAACGTGCCGCGCGCTCGAGGCGTGCATTAGCCCCGATCACCGTAGCTATATGGATGGCCTCTTCGCCATCGACGAGGAAAGCGACGCATTCGGTGCCGCTCCGGAAGACGATGCCGAAGCCGATCAGATGGAGGCCGAACGCGAGCGTAATCGCCAGACGTGGGAGGAGCTCGCCCAGAGCGATCCCGATGCCCTGCGCAGGGCTATTGTCGAATCGTTCATCGGCGAAGGCAACGAACTGTTTGGCTCGCAGCGTCAGGTGCTCGATGCCCTGAAGGTCGGAAAGTCCACTATGGCCGTCATGGCCACGGGCCGTGGCAAGTCGCTTGTGTTCCAGGTGCACGCCACCATGTGCGCCCTTGCGAAGCACAAGGCCAGCCTGTTCGTGTATCCGCTGCGCGCGCTCATCGCCGATCAGGCGTACCATATCCGCCAAGCGCTTCAGCCGTTCGGCGTGAATGCCGAAGTGCTCACGGGCGAATCGGCGCCCGAAGAGCGCGAGCAGATTTTCCAGGGTCTGGCGAATGGCTCAGTTGACCTGGTGCTCACCACGCCCGAGTTCCTGTCTTTCCATGCCGACGAGTTCGCCCAGAGCGACCGCATCGGTTTCGTGGTGGTCGACGAGGCGCATCACGTGGGCCTGGCGAAGGCGGGCAATCGCGATGCGTATGCGAATCTCGATGCTGCCATTCGGAAGATGGGCGATCCCGTGGTGCTTGCGCTTACCGCAACGGCTCCTGAAAGCGTGGCCGCCGATATCAATCGCGTGCTGAACGTGGGCGAGCACGTGTTCGACCGCACGGAGCGAGAGAACCTCCACCTCGACGACCAGCGCAACATCAAGTTCCGTGACCCCTACGTGGCGAACCTCATTGCCACGGGCGAGAAGACGGTCGTGTACGTCAATTCACGCCAGCAATCGGTGGCGCTCGCCCGAACGCTGCGGAAACTCGTACCCAGCATGGCGCCGTTCATCGGCTTCTACAATGCGGGGCTTTCCCGTTCCGATCGCATGCATGTCGAGGAGATGTTCCGTACGGGCGCTCTTTCGGTGCTCATTTCCACGTCGTCATTCGGCGAGGGCGTGAACATTCCCAATATCCGTCACGTGGTCCTGTATCACATGCCGTTTAACGAGGTCGAGTTCAATCAGATGAGCGGCCGTGCGGGTCGCGATGGCAACGAGGCCTGGGTGCATGTGCTCTTTGGCGCGGCCGATGCCGGCATCAACGAGCAGATTCTGGGCGATGCCACGCCCAGCCACGATACGCTAGGTGCGTTCTATCGCGTGTTGAAGCGCATGGGCGACGCGCATGGCGAATCCTTCTTCCAGATTTCCGACGCGCAGCTGGCCGACGAAGTCGCTGCGTTCGATCCGCGCGTATGCGTTTCCGCGGCGTCGGCCTCGTGCGCCATTGCGGTCTTCCGCGAGCTGGGCCTCATAGAAACCGACAGCGCTGCCGAAGCGGGGTACCAGCGCTCGATTCGCATTGTTCCGGCCGATGGAAAGGTCGAGCTCACCGATAGCGTGCGCTATCGCGAGGGCCTCGACGAGATCGGCATCTTCCGTTCCTTCTGCGAGTGGGTCATGAGGAGCAGCGTTGCCGTGTTGCGGCAGCGCATTGCGCGACCCATTCTTCCCGACGAGAAAAGCCAGGGGTAGCGTATGAACGAAGCAAGTAAAAGCAACGATAGCCAGAAGGATATTCCCGAGGGCGAGCGCCTTCTGGGCGAGGCGCGCGAGCCCAATGGTGGTGCCGCTCGTTTTACCGATGGCTCTGATGGCCTTATCGGCCGCCCTCGTGCCTGCGAGCTTTCCATTGGCGATACGGTTGGTCTTGCCGACCCGGCCATGGTTACCGAGAATCGCACGCCTGAAGAGCGCTTCGCGTATCTGCAGGAAACCACGCGTTCGTATCTTTCGCAGGAAGACGAAGACCTGCTCGAGCGCGCATTCTTGTTTGCCCGCGATGCCCATGCGGGGCAGTGCCGCAAGAGCGGCGAGCCCTTCGTGTCGCATCCGGTGGAAGTTGCCATCGTGCTGGGCGATTTGCGCATGGATGTGGAAACCATTGCCGCGGCCTTGCTGCACGACGTGGTAGAGGACACCGAGGTCACGAAGGAAGACCTTGCCGAGGCCTTTAATGAGCCCATCGCCGAGTTGGTCGATGGCGTTACGAAGATCACGCGCATCGAGGTCGAGAACCTCTCCGACGAGCAGGCTCAGACCATCCGCAAGATGTTCGTCGCCATGAACAAGGACATCCGCGTCATCGTGATCAAGCTGGCCGACCGCCTGCATAATATGCGCACCCTTTCCGCTTTGCGTGAAGACAGGCGCATCTTCAAGGCGCGCGAGACGCTGGAAATCTATGCGCCCATTGCGCACCGCATGGGCATTAGCCAAATCAAGTGGGAACTCGAGGACCTGGCGTTTTTCTACCTCGAGCCCAACAAGTACAAGCAGATTTCGCGCATGGTGGCGGAAAGCCGCGTGGAGCGCGAGGAATATCTAGGCAATGTCATCGACATTCTGCGTGGCGAAATGGACAAGGTGCATATCAACTGCTCGGTTATGGGGCGTCCGAAGCACCTGTATTCCATCTATCGCAAGATGACCACGCGCGGCAAGGGCTTTTCGGAGATCTACGACCTCATTGCCGTGCGCATCATCGTCGATACGGTAGCGCAATGCTATTCCGCCCTGGGTGCGGTCCACAGCCTGTGGCACCCCATGCCTGGGCGCTTCAAGGACTACATTGCCATGCCGAAGTTCAACATGTACCAGAGCCTGCATACCACGGTCATTGGCCCGGCGGGTCGTCCGCTGGAAGTGCAGATTCGCACCGTTGAAATGCATCGCATGAGCGAATACGGCGTTGCCGCTCATTGGCGCTACAAGGAAGGCTCCAGCAGGGGAGACGCCAATTTCGACCAGCAGCTTGCCTGGTTGCGCCAGATGGTCGACTGGCAGGGCGAGACGCAGGACTCGCGCGAGTTCCTGAAGTCGCTGAAGGTCGACCTGGCTCCCAGCGAGGTGTTCGTGTTCACGCCCCAGGGCGACGCGATGCAGCTGCGTGCGGGCTCCACGCCCGTCGACTTTGCGTATGCCGTCCATACCGAAGTGGGCAACCATTGCGTGGGCGCGAAAGTGAATGGCTCCATCGTGCCGCTTTCCTACGAATTGCAGATGGGCGATCGCGTAGAGGTGCTTACGCAGAAGAGTGCTGGCCCCTCGCGCGACTGGATCGACCTGGTGAAGACGCCGCGTGCGCGCAGCAAGATCCGCGCGTACTTCACGCGCGCCTCCCGCAGCACCGACGTGCAGGAAGGCCACGAGCGTCTCACGCGCGAAATGCGCAAGCACGGCCTGGGCATTTCCAGCACCAATGGCGTGCGCGCCCTGAAGGCCGTGGCTGCCCAGATGGGCTTCAACGACACCGATGACATGCTCGTTGCCGTGGGCACGGGCAAGGAAAGCACGCAGGGCATCGCGAACCGCCTGCTGAAGATCCTTGCGGACAAGGGCAGCGAAGAGGTAGACGAGAAGACCCTGGGGAAGTCCGATTCTTCCACGGGCAAGTTGCCGCCCATGCTTACCTCGGTGCGCCATCCGAAGACCAAGAAGCAGTCGAAGCCCAGCAACGGCATCATCGTGAAGGGGCTCGATGGTGTGCTCGTGCGCCTGTCGCGCTGCTGCAACCCCGTGCCTGGCGACGACATCGTGGGCTTTATCACGCGCGGCCGTGGCGTGTCCGTGCATAGGCGCGATTGCCCCAACGCCACCAGCCTCATGGAGCATCCCGAGCGCATCATCGATGTGGAATGGGAAAACTCGCCCCATGGCAACACCACGTACAAGGTCGAGGTGCACATCGACGCCCTCGATCGCATGAACCTGCTGCGCGACGTGGTGGCCGTGCTTTCCGAGGCAGGGGCCAACGTACTTACGTCGTCTACGGCATCGCATCGTGACAGCATGGTGGAAATGCGCTTCCTGTTCCAGGTGGGCAGCGTTTCCTCCATCGAGCGCATCCTCACGAAGCTGAAGGATGTCGAAGGCGTGTTCGATGCGCATCGTATGATGCCGAAATAGGTTGCGCGCAAGCGCATGAAAGGAAGCTCATGGCGTTTAGCTACCATAAGGGAAACGAATCGTACGCAGTGAAGGGTGGATGCATTGACGTCCGCTATGTGGTGTTGGGTCCCATTGCGAACAACACGTACCTCATCGACGATGGGGAAGGGGGCGTGATTGTGGTCGACCCTTCGGCCAAGCCCCAGGCCATACTCGATGCCTGCAAGGGCTCGAAGATCTCGGCGTACTTCGTCACGCACTGCCATTGGGATCACGTGGGCGCACTGGCCACACTGGTTGACCAGGCTCCCGCTCCGGTGTATTGCGGTCGTATTGATGCCCCCTTGGTGGAGCGCGGGCAGCGTGCCTACGGTATGGAGATCGCCGGCTGCCCCGTGAGTAACCGCTTGGAAGACGGCGAATCGTTCCAGGTGGGCGGCGTTACGTGGAAGGCCATTCTCACGCCAGGCCATACGCCGGGCGGCATGTGCTATCTGGCTACGCACGGCACGCACCCGGGCGCCCCCGTGCTGCTTTCGGGCGATACGTTGTTCTGCGGCAGCATTGGCCGCACCGATTTCGAGGGCGGCAGCATGAAATCCATGCGCTCCTCGTTGCGCAAGCTCGGCAAGCTTTCCGACAAGACGATCGTGCTTCCCGGCCACAATGACGTAACGACCATTGGCAACGAACGCCGTCGCGTGCTCGAGGCGTTCTAAAACGCATTCCCATTTTTAAGCCGTTTTTAAGCGCGCGGCGGGATGCTGTCCCGTAAATTGCCTGGTATCAATGTGATGGCGGTAAAAGCAAATACGTTACAATGTGAACCTGCTTGTGAATACTGCCAGAGGAGAAGTGGATGGCACGCAAACAGAAATACGATTACTTCAAGGCGTTTGAGAGGCAGGCAGACCTTGCTTTGCAGGAAGCCGATTTGCTCATCGACGTAATCGAGAACTTCACCACGGCCGAAGCGGTGCGTGAGGTCATTCCGAAGGCTCATGAAATCGAGCATCGCGCTGACGAAATCAACCATGAAACGTACATGGCCATTGCCAAGTCGTTTATCACGCCCATCGATCGTGACGACATTCTTGCCATCGCGGGTGCGCTCGACGACGTCATTGATGACATCGAGGACATCATCAACCTGTTCTACATGATGGACGTGCACTTCATGCACAAGGACATCATTGGCGTGGCGCATCTGCTTCGCAAGAGCTGCGAAGCCCTGAAGCTCGCCATGAGCGAATTCCCCGACTTCCGCAAGTCCGCGGCGTTTTCGCAGGCCATCATCTCGGTCAACGATTTCGAGGAGCAGGCCGACGAGCTGCACGAGGAACTCATGCACAATCTGTTCACCGTCGATGCGGAAAACCCCATGCGCGTGGTCGTGTGGAGCCGTATCTTCCTGAAGCTGGAAAACTGTTGCGACGGCTGCGAGCACGTGGCCGACGTGCTCTCCACGGTGCTGCTGAAGAACGTATAGGCGCGCCTGAAAAAACGCTAGCGAAGGTGAAGCCGCTCCCGCCACGTGGGGCGGCTTTCTTGTGCCTGCTTGCGGCGCTGTGCCTCGTCGGCGAGGTTCTCGGGCGTGCGGCGCTTGTAGCGAATGGTGCGCACGGGCTGCGCCACCACGTCGGATACCGTTTGCGTGAGATCGTGCGCGGGAGTGGTATGCCAGCCGAACGCCATGGATCCAAAGCGGATGCCCATGATGAGCAGCAGGCAGATGATGGGCGACCACTCGTCGAGGATGTGGAAGCTCTTCATGACGGCGAAGATGGCGGTGCCCACCAGTGCGGCGGTGCCGTAGAGCGAGCCGGGGCGGAAGGCGTTGATCTGCTTGTTCATCATGATGTCGCGCATGACGCCGCCGCCGATGGAAACCACGGTGCCCAGTACCACGGCGGGTACGATGCCCAGGCCAGCGGAAAGGCCCTTGCCCGCGCTGATGATGGCCCACATGCCCACGGACAGGCCATCGACGATGTCGATGACGGGGTTCAGGTAGGTGGTTAGGCGCCCGAAGTAGAACACGATGAATGCCGTGATGACGCAGGCGATGATGAGTTCGGGGCGTTGGAATGCGTAGATGCCGTAATCTTGCAGCAGGATATCGCGCAGGATGCCGCCGAACAGGCCCATGATGATCGCGATGATCATGGTGCCGAAGAGGTCGTACTGGGCTCGCGACGCGCTCATGGAACCCGAGATGGCGCCTGTGATGGTGGCGAGCATTTCGAACCAGAATGGAATGGCGAGCACGACTTCGAGCACTGAAACCCCCTTTGCATACGTAACATCGTGCTGCCATCATACCCGCATGGCATGCGGTCGTACCAGCTTGCCGCCAAATCGCGAAGTACCTTCACGACGACTGGTTACGGCTTGTTTGTGCACTTTAGTCTGAAAAAGTGCCGCAGTCTGCAGACGGGTCCTTCGATGCTGGTATGATGTGGGTCGTCGAAGGTCGATCAGAAAGAACCAGATGGCTTTAATCGTAGCTAAATTCGGAGGCACTTCGGTTGCCTCTCCCGAGCGCATCAAAATGGTGGCGCGCCGTCTTATTGCCATGAAACAGGCTGGTAACGACGTTGTTGCCGTGGTGTCCGCCATGGGCAAGACCACCGACGAACTCGTCGGGCTGGCCTCGTCGCTTTCCAGCAACCCCCCTGCGCGCGAAATGGACCGCCTGCTTTCCACGGGCGAGCAGGTTTCCATGACGCTTCTGGCCATGGCCATCGAAACGCTGGGCTATCGCGCCATGAGCTTTTCGGGCCGCCAGGCGGGCATCGAAACCAATACCGAGCACGCCAAGGCGAAGATTCGCCTGGTGCATGCCGACCGCATCAAGAGCGCCATCGAGTCGGGCATCATTCCGGTAGTCGCCGGCTTCCAGGGCATCGACCAGAATGGCGATATCACCACGCTTGGTCGTGGCGGAAGCGACACCACCGCGGTTGCCGTTGCCTATGGCATTGGCGCCGATATGTGCGAAATCTATTCCGACGTCGACGGCATCTATACCGCCGACCCGCGCGTCGCTCCGCGTGCCAGCAAGCTCGATGTCATCAGTTACGAGGACATGCTCGAGCTTTCCAGCGCCGGTTCCGGCGTGCTTCAGAGCCGCGCGGTGGAATTCGCGCGCAAGTACCAAGTTGTCATTCATTCCCGCTCGGCGTTTTCCGATGCGCCGGGCACGTTGGTCAAGGAGGCCGATCCTATGATGGAACAGGCGGTCATTACGGGTATCGCCCATGACACGTCCGAGGTGAAGGTAACCATCCGCGATGCGGACGACACGCCCGGCATTGCCGCCAAGGTGTTTTCCTCGTTGGCCACGAACAACGTCAACGTCGACATGATCATCCAGAACGTCTCGGAAGACGGCCATACCGACATGACGTTCACCTGCCCCGAAGCCGACCTGCCGCGCGCCCGTTCCGTTGTGGAGCGCCTGCTGCCGAAGATTGGCGCGCGTGAGTACCTGGTCGACGAGAGCATCGCGAAGGTCTCCATCGTGGGCACGGGCATGAAGTCCAGCCCGGGCGTTGCCGCGAAGGCGTTCACCACGCTCGCGGAAAACAACGTGAACATCGAGCTCATCTCCACGAGCCCCATTCGCCTTTCCGTGGTTGTGAATGCCGAGCAGGTGGAGCTTGCCGTACGTTGCCTGCATACCGCGTTCGGCCTCGATGCCGATAGCGTGTTCGAGGAGACCATGCTTTCCGCCGAGGAGATTGCGGCCAAGAAGAACAAGGGTCGCTAGGCCCCTTTCAGAATTGCACGATAGGTTACGAAGGAGCGAATGTACATGGCGTGGACCAAAGAGATGCCGGCTAATCCCGTAGTTGCCGTTTGCGGCGCAACCGGCGCAGTGGGGCAGGAATTCCTGAAAGTCCTTCATGATGTTAATTTCCCCGCTTCCGAGGTACGCGCCTTGGCAAGCGCCCGTTCTGCGGGTAAGGAAGTTCCCTTTGAGGGTTGCGGCCTGCAGAAGCCGGGCAACCTGGTCGTGCAGGAAATGACCCCGGAAAGCTTCCAGGGCGTCGACATCGCGTTGTTCTCCGCAGGCGCTAGCGTGTCCAAGCAGCTGCGCGAGGCCGTGGTTGCCGCCGGCGCCGTCATGATCGACAACTCGAGCGCCTTCCGCATGGACGAAGACGTGCCCCTGGTGGTTCCCGAGGTCAATCCCGAAGACGTGGCCTGGCACAATGGCGTCATCGCGAACCCGAACTGCTCCACCATCGAAATGGTTGTTGCCCTGAAGCCCCTCGCCGAAATCGCTCCCATCAAGCGCGTGGTGGTTTCCACCTACCAGGCTGCCAGCGGCGCGGGCATGCCCGCCATGCTCGAGGTGCAGGAGCAGACGCGTCAGTACCTGGCCAACGAGCCCATGAAGGCCGAGGCATTCGCTCATCCCCTGGCGTTTAACTGCATTCCGCGCATCGACGTCATGCTCGAAGACGGTTCCACCAAGGAAGAGTGGAAGATGGTCGTGGAAACGAAGAAGATCATGCATGCCCCGGAAGTGGGCGTAAGCGCCACGTGCGTGCGCGTGCCCGTCATTCGCTGCCATGGCGAATCGCTGAACGTCGAGTTCGAAGCTCCCGTGTCGGTGCAGGCTGCCTACGACGCCTGGAAGGCTGCCCCCATGATCGAGGTCATGGACGATCCCGCTCAGGACGTGTACCCCATGCCTGGCGCGCTTGCCGGCACCGATCCGGTATACGTGGGCCGCGTGCGCGAAGACGCCTCCGTGCAAAACGGCCTGAATTTCTGGCTCGTCATGGATCAGATTCGCAAGGGTGCTGCGCTCAACGCCGTTCAGATTGCTCAGCTGCTCCTGCCGTAGGCGTTTTTTCATAGCTCTACTCAAGCCCTGTCGTCCATACGGCGGGGCTTTTCGTTTTCTCGCCCCCTTTATGTGCCCAAACTTGGAAAACCCCGCCAAATAGCTGGGCAAAGAGCGGTAGAATTGAAACATAACGAGTGCTATAGCGTTTTGGCGAGAATGGGGCAAGCCAAGCGACACCTCACCCGCCGACTTCAATACGAGGGAGGAACGCCGATGATGGAAAAGAAAGCACATCTTTCTGGGGGGATCGACGTACCCGGGCTCATGGGTCCGGAAGCTCAGGCGCGCATGGCGGCACGCTGCCCGTACATGCAGAATCGTGAATTATCCTGGCTCACGTTCAACGAGCGCGTTCTCGACCAGGGCGCTGACGAAACGGTGCCGTTGCTCGAGCGCCTGCAGTTCGTCTCCATCTTTTGGAGCAACCTGCAGGAGTTCTTCATGGTGCGCGTGGGCAGCCTTACCGATCTGTCGCTCCTGAAAAAGGAAATTATCGACACCAAATCGAACATGACGCCTAGCGAGCAGCTCGACGCCATCTATGCGCGTTGCCACGAGCTGTATCCGCAGCAAGAGCGCATCTACAACGAGGTCCAAAGCCAGCTGGCCGAAGCTGGCGTGCGTCATCTCTCGTACGCCCAGCTCGACGACGACCAGCGTGCCTACGTCACCGATTGGCTGAAGACGAACGTCTCGCCCTTCCTAAGCCCGCAGATCATCAACGCGCGTCATCCGTTCCCGCATTTGGAGAACGGCGCGCTCTACATCGTCGTGCGCCTGGTGGAATCCACCACGAAGAAGAAGTCCGACATGACGAAGGAAGAGCGTCGCGCTCTGAAAGAGCAGCGTAAGAAGGTGAAGAACCAGGGTGCCGAAGGCGTTACGCTGGGCATCATCCCGCTTCCCGCGAAGTCCCCGCGCCTCATCAAGGTGCCGGGCGAGGGCGTGAACTACGTGCTGCTGGAAGACGCCATCGAGGCAAACGTGGCCGACGTGTTCTCCATGTACACGGTGAAGCACACCAACGTCATCTGCGTAACGCGCAATGCCGACCTTGACGCCACCGAAGGCGCCGACGAACGCGAAGAAGACTATCGCGAGCACATGAAGAAGATCCTGAAGCGCCGTGGTCGCTTGGCTCCGGTGCGCCTGGAGAGCAAGCGTAAGCTGTCTTCCACGGTGGGCGAGTTCCTCATGTCGCGTCTCGGCCTGAAGCCGCATCAGTGCTTCGTTACCAGCGTCCCGTTGAACATGGGGTTCGTGTTCGGCCTGCCGGGTATGGTCGACGACGTAACGCGGTCCCAGCTTACCAGCGTTCCGTTCACACCGTGCTGGCCGGGGCAGTTCAAGCGCTCGCGTCGCATCATCGAGCAGGTGCAGGAACGCGACGTGTTGCTCTCGTATCCGTATGAGAGCATGGATCCCTTCGTACAGCTGCTGCGCGAAGCCGCTGCCGACCCCGACGTAGTGTCCATCAAGATCACGCTGTATCGCCTGGCAAGCCAGTCGCACTTGGCGGAGGCGCTTATTTCCGCAGCGGAAGTGGGCAAGGAGGTTACGGCACTGTTCGAGCTGCGTGCCCGTTTCGACGAGAGCAACAACATCGAATGGTCGCAGCGCTTCGAGGAAGCGGGCTGCAACGTCATCTACGGCTTCCACGACTATAAGGTGCATAGCAAGATCTGCTGCATCACGCGTCAGACGGCCGACGGCCTGCAGCACATTACCCAGCTGGGCACGGGCAACTACAACGAGAAGACGGCCAAGCTCTATACCGACTTCAGCTACATTACGGTCGATCCGCGCATTGGCCGCGACGCCGTGGAGTTCTTCCGCAACATGGGCCTGGAAAACGCGTCGCGTAACTACGAAACGCTTTGGGTTGCTCCGTTGCAGATCAAGCAGAACATCATCGATGGCATCGACGAGCAGATCGAGCTCGCGCGTGCAGGGCAGAAATGCGGCTTGTTCTTCAAGACGAACTCCATCACCGATAAGCAGGTAATCGAAAAGATCGCGGAAGCCAGCCAGGCGGGCGTGCCCGTTACGCTGCTGGTGCGTGGCATTAGCTGCCTGGTCCCGCAGGTGCCCAACCTCACCGACAACGTGCGTGTGGTTTCCATCGTGGGTCGTCTGCTCGAGCATAGCCGCATCTACGGGTTCGGCCCGCGCGAGAGCATGCGCATCTACCTTTCCAGCGCCGACCTCATGACGCGCAACATGGACAAGCGCGTGGAAATCGCCTGGCCCGTGGAGGACGAGGAATGCCGCCGACGTGTGTTCGCCTTCATCGACGCCTGCATGCACGACAACATGAAGCTGCGCGAGCTGCGCGCCGACGGCACGTACACGCCGTTGCGTGCCTTCTTGGGCGAGGGCGATACGCCGTATAACGCCCATGAGGCGCTCATTCAGGCGGCTGCTGCGGAATCGAAGGCCGCTCACGAGGAAGAGCTTTCGGGCAAGACGGCGTTCGAGAAGCTCAGCATGCAAGCGCAGGAATCGCGCCGTGCGCAGGTTCGCGCGCGTCAGGCCAGCAATCTCGAGGAAATCTATCGCGAGGCGCTCAACCACGAGGTCGTCAGCGAAAACGATGCGTCGCTCGAGCCGTACGTGAAGGCTGCCGTTCAGGCGGTTTCGGCCATCGAGGGCGTTGACGCGGCAACCATGGTGCCCGCGGTTGCTGCGGCCATTGCCGCCGCCATGCCAGCGGCGCAGGCTGCCAACGATGCGGGTCAGAAGAGTCCCAAAGACGAAGAATTCGACGGGGAAGCGTCGGAATAGGCCGAACAACGAGAGGCGGGGCGCCGTTCATCACGGCGCCCCGTTAGTTTGGAGCGCATTCGCACATGCGCGGAGGGAGTGCAGGCATGCTGGATAAGATCGACTTCAACGTGGCCCCCATCACGAAGGAAGAGTACAAGCCCATTCACGACGACCTGATCAAGAAGCTCGTCGTGCTGCAGCAGGAGGCTCACAACAAGGGCATTGGCCTGGTCGTGCTGTTCGAGGGCTGGAACGGAGCAGGCAAGGGCGGTCGCATTTCCGATTTGCTGTACTATCTCGACGCGCGCGCCACGAACGTGTGCGTTACCGAAAGCTTCGACCCGAAGGAGGCCAAGCGCTTCCGCAAGAAGGGTTACGATTCCACGGGCTTCTATCCCCTCATGCAGGAGTTCTGGAAGGAGTTGGGGCCGCGTGGCAACATGACGTTTTACGACCGTGGTTGGTATGCCAAGGGGATGGAGCATCTGTCGGGTCATGCGCACGGGTCCATGCGCAATCTGGGGAAGGCGATCAGCGACGAGCAGCTGATGCGCTATGCCGAAACCACCAAGGCGTTCGAGCGCCAGCTGGTCAACGACGGCTACATCGTGGTGAAGTTTTTCCTGCATATTGGCAAGAAGACCCAGCGTCGCCGCCTGCGCGCGCTTGCCTCGAACGAGGCGACGGCCTGGCGCGTGGACGACAGCGAGCTCGAAGCCACGAAGCACTACGACGACGTCTATCAGTTCTTCGATAGGATGCTTCCGCTCACCAATTACGATTTCGCACCCTGGGTGGTGCTGAACGGGGAGGACAAGCGACGTGCGAACCTGGGCATCGTGCGCACGCTGGTGAACGCGCTCGATGAGGCGGTCCATTCCGCGCCCGATCCCGAAGCAGCCGCTGCTGCCGCGAAGGCCGCGGCGAACTCGGCGGGTGGCAATGCCCAGGCGCAGGCCGACGAACGCGAGCGCACCCCCGAGCAGCAGGCGGAAGTACGTGCTGCCAACGAAGCGCAAGCCCAGGCCCAATCGGCATTGGCTCCCGCTTCGTCGCGCTTCACCATCGTGAGCGATCATCCCACCCTGAAGGGCGTCGACTATCATCTGCGCTTGGATCCTGAACAGTATCGCACTCAGCTGAAGCAGGAGCAGAAGCGCCTGTACAACCTCGAGCTGGAAATGTACCAGAAGCGCGTGCCACTTATCCTCATGTACGAGGGGCAAGATGCTGCTGGCAAGGGCGGTTCCATCAAGCGCGTAGCGCAGGCGCTCGATGCTCGCGCGTACACGATTTTCCCCAGTCCGGCGCCCACCAAGCCCGAGCTCATGCATCCGTTCTTGTGGCGCTACTGGACGCGTCTGCCCAAGGCGGGTCATGTGGGCATTTACGACCGCAGCTGGTATGGCCGCGTGCTCGTGGAGCGCGTGGAGGGGTTCGCCTCGCCTGCGGAATGGGCGCGCGCGTACGATGAAATCAACGAATTCGAGCGTGACCTCACCAAATGGGGTGCTATCCTGCTTAAGTTCTGGGTCGAAATCGACCGCGAAGAGCAGATGAGGCGCTTCCAGGCCCGTGCCGACGATCCGAACAAGCAATGGAAGATCACCGAGGAAGATTGGCGCAATCGCGACAAGTATCCCCAGTATTGCGAGGCCGTGGAAGACATGTTCAGACTCACGTCTACCGAATTCGCCCCGTGGATCATCCTGGAGAGCAATGACAAGCGTTACGCCCGCGTGAAGGCGCTGCGCATCATTAATGATGCGCTCGAAGCGCGTCTGCACTAAGCCGTGGTCGGGAGGTTCGAAGTGAGTGAGCAGGTAAACGAGGACAATCAGAGCAAGAAGCGCAAGCGCGCTATCTGGCGCGTTGTGTTCTGGATTGCGCTCGTCGTGTTCGTGGTGGCGGCTGGCGCGCTTGCCTACATCATGTGGGGCTACTGGTCGGCCAGCAAGACGTACGACGACATCGCGTCGAACGCGTTCAAGGCCGAAAGTCAGGACGTCTCGGAGCTTTCGAAGCTTACCGTCGATTGGGATTACCTGCGCTCGGTGAACCCCGATGTCGTGGCGTGGGTCTACATTCCCGATACCGAAGTGAACTATCCCGTGGTGCAGGGTAGCGACAACGAAGAGTACCTGCACAAGGACTTTGGCGAGGGCGAGGGCTTTGCTGCGCGTGGCGGCACGATCTTCCTGGATGTGGCCGACAAGAACGATATGTCCAGCCAGAACAACGTGCTCTACGGGCATCACATGCGCGATGGCTCGATGTTCGCCGTGCTTTCCGATAGCTATATCGACCAGGACTTTTTCGATGCGCATCGCACCATCTACGTGCTTACGCCCACCAGGAACTACAAGTGCAGCGCCTTCTCGCTCGTGCTCACCGATGGGTGGGATGCCATCGTGGAAACCGACTTCACCACGGCTGATGGATGCGCCCAGTACGTGCAGGACAAGATAGAGCGAAGCGTGGTCGAGCCCACGGGTGGCTTCCCCAGTGCCACCAGCGTTACGAAACTATTCTCGTTTTCCACGTGTGACTACCAGGAAACCAATGGTCGTGCTGTATTGTTTTCGCAAGTAGTCGAAACTGCCGTTCCAAATGCGGATAATAGCGGTAGTGAAACCAATCAAGACGCAGCGGTCATACAGAACGCTGCGAAGGAGGGTGCATGAGTATAAGCGTCATGCCGGGCGAGCGTCCGGACAGGCTCGAGGAGGCCTGCGCGGTTTTCGGTGTGTTTGCCCCCGGTGAAGACGTAGCACGTCTTACTTGCTTTGGCCTGCAGGCCCTGCAGCATCGTGGCCAGGAAAGCGCTGGCATCGCGGTGGGCGATGGCGAAACGGTCATGGTGTACAAAGATCTTGGCCTAGTCACTCAGGTGTTCAATGAAAATGCCCTGTCGGCGTTGCGTGGAAACGTGGCCGTGGGGCATTGTCGTTATGCCACGGCGGGTGGCGGTGGTTGGGAGTGCTCTCAGCCCCATATCTCCGCCATCGATGACGTGCTCATCGCGCTGGCCCACAATGGCACGCTCGTGAACACGGGCGCCGTGCGCGCTCGTCTGGTGGGCGACGGCGTCGACCTTCGCTCCAACACCGACAGCGAGGTTGCAGCAAAGGTCATCGGCCAGGAAACGAAGCGCACGCACCATCTGCGCGACGGCATTCGCTCCATGATGCAGATCCTGGAAGGCGCATACGCCATGGTGGTGGCAACGCCCGTGTCGCTGTATGCCTTCCGCGATCCGAACGGCATTCGCCCGCTGTGCATTGGCAAGCTTGCCAATGGCGGTTGGGTCGTCGCCAGCGAAACGTGTGGCCTCGACATCGTGGGCGCCGAATACGTGCGCGACGTAGAGCCGGGCGAAATCGTTCGCTTCTCCGCCGATGGCATGCATAGCGAGCAGGGCGTTCCTGCTGGCAAGCGCGCCTCGTGCATCTTCGAATACGTATACTTCGCACGCCCCGACAGCGTTCTCGACGGCCAGGGCGTATACCAGTCGCGTCGTGACATGGGCCGCATTTTGGCCCAGGAAGCTCCTGTCGATGCCGACTTGGTCATGGGCGTTCCCGACTCGGGCCTTCCCGCTGCCAGCGGATATGCTGCGGAAAGCGGCATCCCTTACGCCGACGGCATCGTGAAGAACCGCTACGTGGGCAGGTCGTTCATTCAGCCTACCCAGGCCATGCGCCAGAATGCCATTCGCATCAAGCTCAATCCGCTGCCCAGCGTCATTGCCGGCAAGCGCCTTATCGTCATCGATGATAGCATCGTGCGCGGCAACACCAGCAAGAAGCTCGTGGCTATGCTCAAGGAAGCCGGGGCCGCCGAGGTTCATTTGCGCATTGTGTCGCCCGAGGTCATGTGGCCTTGCTTCTATGGCATCGATACCGACACGCAAGACCAGCTCATCGCCGCAAATATGACGAACGAGCAGATGTGCGAGTTCATCGGCTGCGACTCCCTGGCGTTCATTTCGCTTCAGGGTCTGCATAGCGCCATTCATGCGAACCACCCTGGGTTCTGTGATGCCTGCTTCTCGGGCGACTACGTCACCGACATCCCCGCGCCCCTTCAGGAGAAGGGCTTTTTCGAGAAAAATCGCCGCAAGTTCAGTTCTATCAGTTAGGAGCTTACACGTATGACGGAACGAATCACCGTGAGCGCCGCCCACGCCGATGATGCCCCCGCAATGCCCAGCTGGGTTGCCGAAGACACGGTCACGTACGCTCAGGCGGGCGTCGATACGGCCGAGGGCGCTCGTGCGGTCGACGCCATCAAGGAAGCCGTGCATGGCACCTATCGCCCTGAAGTCGTGGGCGACATTGGTGGCTTCGGCGGCCTGTTCTCCATTGCCGCGGCGAAGGACATGGAAGACCCCCTGCTGGTTTCCGGCACCGACGGCGTAGGCACGAAGCTCCAGGTGGCGAAGCTGGCCGAAAAACATGATACGGTGGGTATCGACCTGGTGGCCATGTGCGTGAACGATATTCTTGCCACGGGTGCGGAACCCCTGTTCTTCCTGGACTACATCGCCATTGGCAAGCTGAAGAGCGAAGCCGTAGCCGAAGTGGTTAGCGGTATTGCCGAAGGCTGCAAGCAGGCCGGATGCGCCCTTATTGGCGGCGAGATGGCTGAGCATCCGGGCGTTATGGATCCCGATGAATACGACCTTTCCGGCTTCTGCGTTGGCGTGGTCGATCGCCCGAAGATGCTCGACCCCGAGCACGTAAAGGTGGGCGATGTGCTGCTGGGCCTTGCTTCCAGCGGTCTGCACTCCAACGGCTATTCGCTGGCCCGCAAGGTCTGCATCGAAGGCCGCACGCACTACGAGGTGCGTCTGCCGCGCCCCAGCCTGGGCGGCAAGAGCGTGCAGGATGCCATGCTTGCCCCCACGCGCATCTACGTGAAGCAGGTTCGCGCTGCCGTGGAGGCAAATCCCGGCGCCGTGCATGCGCTGGCCCACATTACGGGTGGCGGCATCACCGAGAACCTGAATCGTGCTCTTCCCGGCAACGTTGATGCTCTGGTGAAGGTGGGCACGTGGGATATGGAGCCTATCATCCCGTTCGTGTGCCGTGCCGCGAAGCTCGACGAGACCGAAGCGCTCAAGACGTTCAACATGGGTCTGGGCATGGTGCTCATCGTCGAGGCCGACCAGGCCGACGCCGTGAAGGCGTCGCTGGAAGCTGCCGGCGAGCGCGTCTTCCGCGTGGGCGAAATCGTGGAAGGTACGGGCGTCGTGCAGTACGAAAACAAGGAAGCCCTGTTCCCCGAGCTGCCTTCCGATGAAGAGCAGCCCTCCGTGCCGGGCGCGCCTTCCCCCGAAGAGCGCACGAGCCAGCGCGATACGTTCTACGAAGAGGAAGATGGGGAATAGCCATGGCCGAGCCCCTGAAGATTGGCGTTCTCATTAGCGGAAGCGGCACGAATCTGCAGGCGATCATCGACGAGATTGCCGCTGGCCGCCTGAACGTGCAGGTCGTGAAGGTTATTTCCTCGCGTCCCGATGCGTATGGCCTGAAGCGTGCCGCCGAGGCCGGCATTCCCACGGTGTCGCTGAATCGCGATGTGTACGCCGACCGTGCTGTCGCCGATTCGCTCATCGTTTCGGAATTCCGCAACGCAGGGGCCGAATACGTGGTCATGGCTGGCTACATGCGTATGCTTGGCCCCATCGTGCTCGACGCGTTCCCCGACCGCGTGCTGAACCTGCATCCCGCATTGCTGCCCAGCTTCAAGGGCGCGCATGCCATCCAGGATGCGTTCGACGCGGGCGTGAAGGTTACGGGCGTTACGGTTCATTTCGCGAATGCGGAATACGACAAGGGCCCCATCATCGCTCAGCGCGCCGTTCCCGTGCGTGAAGACGATACGGTCGACACTTTGGAAGAGCGCATTCACGAAGTGGAGCATGAGCTGTATCCCTGGGTGCTTGCGCATCTGGCCGCAGGCGATATTACGGTTGCCGAAGACCGTAAGGTGCATATCGCGAACGCGTAGGCGCTTCGCTTCTCGCATCGCTTCGGGCGGTGGGGCATGGCCATTCGGCTACGCCCTGCCGCCTTTTTCTTTTCTTGCTTGACGTGGCGTCGGGAATGTCTATCCTTCAACAGGAATAGTAATTCTGCGAGGAGGTACGTTATGCGTGAAGAGGCGTTGCTGCAGATTATCAAAGCGTTGCAAGCGGGCAGGGTGCCGCAGCTTGGCGTGGAGGATTTCCCGTGCTTTGGCGCGCAGGCTACTCAGGGCAATCCGCACATTGCGCCGCAAACTGCCCAGGACATTGCCCAGGGGCTTACCGCGGCCGACATCCCCACGTTCGAGCGCGCGCTTGCCGCCATGCGTGAGGGCGAGCTTGCCTGGCTTGGCTTCAAGGTGGTCTACGACGGCGCTGCTGCTCAGGCGAATACCGACAACAACGTGACGAAGAAGTACGGCGAGCTGGGCTCTGCCACGGCGCAGGGCGGCGTATTCTTCTGCAGCGATGCGAAGGAGATTGTGGCTTCGTGGGAATACTCCCCGCGCGATACCTTCCAGATGAAGGACGTCACGCGTGGCCCTTCCATGCATACCGAGCAGTTCGAGGGGCTTACCTGGTGTTCCGTGCCTCTTTTTGGCAGCGTCCGCGTGTGGCTGCTGGGTGCCAGTGACGTGGCCTCTGAAGTGGCTGCGCTTGCCGACCATGTGGGTTTCCAGGTTACGGTCGTCGACGACGATGCCGCTTACCTGAACGAGGAGCGTTTTCCGCTTGCCGAGCGCATCCTGGTTGGCGACTTCAGCGAGCTCGATGGCATCGATGCTGCGCCCACCGATTACGTGTGCGTGCTCACGCGCGGCCATATGCATGACCCCGAGGGCTGTCTGTGGGCTACGCGCCACAATGCGCACTATGTGGGCATGATGGGCTGTGCTGGCAAGAACAACACCGTGTATGAGCTGTGCGTTCAGAACGGCATGACCGATGCCCAGTGGGAGAGCGTCAAGCGCCCCATCGGCCTGAAATTCGGTGCGAAGACCCCGGCCGAGCTGGCCATCGCCATCGTGGCAGAGCTCGTGGACGTGCGCTATCGCGAGCGCTACAGCGAAGAGGCACGCAATAAGCACGAGGCGAGCCTGGGCCGCTAGGCAGGGCATTTATGCGTGCATGAAAAAGGCCGCTCCGAATGAACTGCACCCCCGAATTTGGACTAGGAAAAGAAAGTCCGAGTTCGGGAGGTGCAGTTTCGTTTTGAAGAGATACAGCCTGGAGACGAGAGCAAGGGCGGTCGAGCTCATCGACCGAGGATATGGCAAGGGGTCGCTCTCGACAGCGCTTGCCATACCGATAAGCATTGCGGAAAAATGGACCCACACGTACAGGGCGGTAGGCAAGGAGGCGTTTCTGGGCATGGGGTCCAAGCACAGGCGTTACGACTACGAGACGAAGCTCGCCGCCGCGCGCGACTTCGTCGACCTCGGCATGACCAGGCAGGAGGTCATGTCCAAGCACGGAATCGCGAACCTGACGCAGCTGAAGAATTGGGCGAAGGCCTACCGCGAGGGCGGTCCGGAGGCCCTGAGGCCCAAGCCGAAGGGGCGGCCGCGGAAAGACGGGGGTGACCCTCCGGAACCAAGGAGCCGCGAACAGGAGCTGGAGGCGGAGAACCGCAGGCTAAGGGCCGAGGTGGCGTACCTAAAAAAACTGCGTGCCCTGGAAGCGGCAAAGCGAGCGCCTGGGAGAAATGCCAGGTGATCAGGGAGCTTTCGGGGCAGGGGCACGCGCTTGCGGACCTACTGGCCGTGTCGGGCGTTCCAGCATCGACTTACCACTACAACAAGTCGAAGCCGGCCAAGGCGCCGACCAGGCCGGAGCTTTGGGGCAAGGCGATCGAGATCTTCTCGCGCTCGCCAAACGGCTGCGGCCATCGCCAGATAGCCATGTGCCTGCGCGCCGAGGAAGGGGCGACGATCGCCGACAAGACCGTGCTCAAGATGATGCACGAGATAGGAATAAGCTGCGGCATACGCCGGGAGACGGACTACCACAAGTACAATTCCTACAAGGGCGTGGTCGGCAAGACCTTCGAGAACGTGCTGGGGCGCGACTTCGAGGCAGATGGGCCGTGGCAGAAGCTTGGCACCGACGTCACCGAGTTCAAGCAGGAATGGGGCAAGGCGTACTTCGCGCCCGTCTACGACTTCGGCAGCAAGGAGATCGCGGCGTGGTCCATATCCCAGCACCCGGACATGTCGCAGCAGAAGGAGATGCTCGACATGCTCATCCCGAAGATTCCGGACGGTGCTCACCCGGTCATGCAGTCGGACATGGGCTGGCAGTACCAGCACATAGGGTATTGCGGAAGGCTCGAGGAGGCAGGCATCGTGCAGAGCATGTCACGTAAGGGCAACTGCATCGACAACGGCGCGACCGAGCAGGTGTTCGGCCATTTGAAAGACGAGTTCTTCCGAGGCAGAAAGTTCCCCGACTTCGAGACGTTCAAGAGGGAGCTTGAGGGATACATCGAGTACTGGAACACGCAGAGGAGGCAAGTTAAACTAAAGGGACTGACCCCGGAGGAGTTCCGGAGCCAGTCCCAAGCCGCCTAGGTTCTTATTTATCGCGTCCAAGTTTTGGGGCGCAGTTCAGAAGAGCGGCCTTTCTGTTGCGCTTGGGCGCTTGATCCTAGTGGTGGAACAGGCGCATGCCGGTGAAGCACATGACCATGTCGTACTTATCGGCCGTTTCGATGACATTGTCGTCGCGGATGGAGCCACCGGGCTCGGCCACGTAGCGCACGCCGCTCTTGCGAGCGCGCTCGATGTTGTCGCCGAAGGGGAAGAAGGCGTCGCTGCCTACGCTCACACCGTCGAGCTTGGCAATCCATTCGGCCTTTTCCTCGGCGGTGAGCACTTCGGGCTTCACCTTGAACGTTTGCTGCCAGGTGCCTTCGGCCAGCACGTCCATGTATTCATCGGACGTGTACACGTCGATGGCGTTGTCGCGCGCGGGGCGCTTGATGCCGTCGACGAACTGCAGGCCCAGTACCTTCGGATGCTGGCGCATCCACCAGTTGTTGGCCTTGTCGCCTGCCAGGCGCGTGCAGTGGATGCGGCTCTGTTGGCCAGCGCCCACGCCAATGGTCATGCCGTCCTTCACGTAGCACACCGAATTGCTCTGGGTGTACTTCAGCGTGATGAGCGACAGGATGAGGTCGTTCTTGGCCTCGCGGGAGAGGTCCTTGTTCTTCGTGACGATGTTGTCGAGCAGTTCGTCATTGATCTCGAAGAAGTTGTGTCCCTGCTCGAACGTGATGCCGAATACGTCCTTGTATTCCTGGGTGGCGGGCACGTACGCGGGGTCGATCTTCACGACGTTGTAGCTGCCCTTGCGCTTGGTGCGCAGGATTTCCAGTGCTTCGGGCGTGAAGTCGGGGGCGATGATGCCGTCGGAGACCTCGCCCTTCAGGAAGGCGGCCGTGGCGGCGTCGCACGTGGTGCTCAGCGCGGCCCAGTCGCCGTACGAGCACAGGCGGTCGGCACCGCGAGCGCGGATGTATGCGCAGGCGGCGGGGGTGAGCTCGGCATCTTCGTCTACGAAGTAGATCTTCTTCTCCAGGTCGGTGAGCTCGGTGCCCAGCGCCACGCCGGCGGGGGAGACGTGCTTGAAGCTAGCCGCGGCGGGCAGCCCCGTGGCATCGGAAAGCTCCTTCACGAGCTGCCAGGAGTTCAGCGCGTCCAGGAAGTTAATGTAGCCGGGGCGGCCGTTCAGCAGCTCGATGGGCAGGTCGCTGCCGTCGCGCATGAAGATGCGCGCGGGCTTCTGGTTCGGATTGCAACCGTATTTGAGTTCGCATTCCTGCATGACGTGTTCCTTCCCTTAGTCGCCCAGGTTCTTGTTGAAGATGGTCACGTCGCCGTGCACGTTGGCGTACAGCGATACCTTGTTGTCGGCGTTCAGCGCGTTCCACACCTCTTCGGGGGTGGACAGGTCGACCTCGATGGGCTCGCCGGCGAACGTGGGCAGCGGGTTGCCGTCGCCCTGGTAGGTGCTGATGAAGTAGCCCTTGCCTTCGCTGGCGCCTTCGTAGGCGAAGAACTCGCGCAGGCAACGGCCGCTCTTGTGCTTCAGGATGGACATCTCGAAGGTGCCGTTGTCGTACATGATGGCGGAGATGCGCGGCGTGTAATTCGGCTCGTCGGGCTCGTACTCGCGCGTGGCCAGTGCGGCGCGGAAGTCGCCGGCATTGGCGATGGTGTCGGTCTGGTCGCCGTTGGTAACGACGAGCGCACCGTCAATCTTGCGGACGGGGTGGTAGATGATCAGGCTGGGGTCGGTGAGCTTCGCCGGGTCGTGCGCTTCGGTGCGGATGCCGTCTTCGGTGACGGTGAAAACTCGGTTACGCGAGTTCTCGCTGCGTCCCATGATGAAGTAGTAGACGACGTCGTTGCCGACGACGATGCCGCGCCCCGGATAAGGGTTGCTCTTCAGGAGTTCGGTCAAAGATGCCATAGCTGCCTTCCGTCCGTGTGTGGGCTGATTGCAGCAAGTATAGCCCGAGCGTGATGCCGCACGCGCCCGTGTGGGCGCGTATGCGGAAAAACGCCACTCTGCGTGCTCGAATGGCTAGCGGGCGACCTTTGCCTTTTCCTTGGCGGTGCGCCAGGTTTCGATGAGGCGGCGCATCGAGCCGATGTCGTAGGCCACGGCTATGCCGAAGAATACCAGCAGGCCCATGCCGATGCTGGCGCCCAAACCGGGCATGAGGAACATGATGAGCGGCCCGAAGAAGATGATGAACGGGATGAGCAGAATGCTCGAGCAGCCGCGCACTTCGCGTCCTATGGCGAACAGTATCGTGGCGATGAGGTAGACGAACATGCCCGTGGCCAGGCCGCCCATGGCGGCGCAGAGCCCTAGGATGCCAGCCTTCACGGCAAGCAGGATGCCCGAGCGCTTCAGGTCTTCCTTTGCCTCGGCGGCTTCCTCGGCGGCCGTCTTCGTGGGACGTTGCGTGAACGTGCTGGTGAAGTCCACGAAGTCGAACGGGTCGCCGGCCTGCCCATTGCGGTTGGCGCCAATGTTGTCCCAGCTGGTCCAAACGTACGTGAATGGCTGTCCCGCGAAGGGATTCTGGCCTGCGAACGGGTTTTGCTGTGTGCCCTGCGCGCCTCCGTAGGGGTGCTGATAGGTGCCCGCGTAGCCAGCGCGGGGGCCGTATTCCGGGTCCCACTTTCGAGACAGAAGCACGTCGCGCGCTTCGTTGATGCGCTTGGTGGCGTCTTCGGCCGACTTCTTCTTTTCGGGGTCGGTGAACTTGTCGGGGTGGTTTTCCCTGATCTTCTGTCGATGGGCCTGCTTGACCTCATCGTCGCTGGCTCCGTCGCGGAGCCCCAGTATGTTCAGTGCTTCGGATTTTTTCATGCTAGACACCATACGAGCCGATTTGCCTGTTTGCCTCGTGGTTCGTGATGTGTCAACGGGGCGTAACCGTTCCGATAGTATATCGGGTCTGTCAATGGTGATTATTACGAAACGATGAATGATGTGTGATGTCAAAGCGCGGGTGGGCTATCCTGATGCAATGCTAAAGAGTACGCAAGCTGAATGGACGGTTATGCCAGAGGAAATGAAGCAGGGGAATCAAAGCGAGGGACAATTGGAATCGCAGTCGCAGGACGCAGCCGCTGCGTTTAGCGCGAACGATGCGCAGGAGCAGCCCGTCGAGTCCCCTTCGGCTTCTACCGGCGCGCCCGAGCCCCCAGCCGATTGGCGTGCCGAAAACCAGCCGGCCCCAGGGGCGTTCACCGATGAATTCCGCCTTGGCAACGACGAGCCCGTGTCGCTGAGCCCCGTTATGAAGGCCGCCTGCCTGGGTCTGGGCATATTCCTGGGCATTTTTAGCTTCATCATCCTGTTCATGGTGGGGTCGAATCGCTACGTCCGCTTGCAGGTCGTGCGCTATTGCGTCATCGGCATGGTCGTTGGTTTCTTCATCGACCTCATTCTGCTGTATAGCATGGGTTCCGTTACCGATGTTTCCTCGTTGTACGCTTCGCTCGGCTTTGGCGGTGCGTCTGCGGGTGGCTCTTCGTCGGGCAGTAGCGTGTTCTAGTGGAATTCGCCGTTCGCTTTCAGGCGGATGGTAGAATGCCAAACGACAATCTGTGAGATAACGACCGTCTGCTGCAGACGGCGCGCAGCGTGCATCCGCGCCGCGCGAATGCGTAGAACAAGGAAGGCGCCACCATGGCAATCCAGAAACCCGAGGGAACCGAAGACCTGCTTCCTGTCGACGAGCGCTTTTACCGCCATTTCGTGGATACGGCCGCGCGCGTGTTCGGCCGCTACGGGTACGAGCCCATCGAGACGCCCCTGTTCGAGCAGACCGAGCTGTTCGTGCGCGGCATTGGCGAGTCCACCGACGTGGTGGGCAAGGAAATGTTCACCGCCATTTCGGGCAACAACCTGAAGACGCTGCTGGATGGCGGGAAGATTCGCTCGAAGAGCCGTCTTTCCCTGCGCCCCGAGGGCACGGCAGGCGTGGTGCGCGCCATCGCCCAGCATGGCCTTGCTCCGCAGGGTGGTGCTCCGGCGAAGCTCATGTACGCGGGTCCGATGTTTCGCGCCGAACGTCCTCAGAAGGGTCGTTTGCGTGAGTTTCACCAGGTAGGCGTTGAGTGCATTGGTGCCGATGCGCCGTCGATCGACGCCGAGGGCATCATTATGCTCATGCGCTTCTACGAGGAGATTGGCCTTCCGCGCGAAAACATGCGCTTGCTCATCAACTCCATGGGCGACGAGGCATGCCGCCCCGCGTATCGCGAGTCGGTGCGCTCCTACATCATGGAGCACGCCAGCGATATGTGCGAAGATTGCCAGCGTCGCGCCGACATCAATCCGCTGCGCGCGTTCGACTGCAAGGAAGAGGGCTGCAGCGCCATTATGGCCAATGCCCCGAAGATTCCCGACGCCCTGTGCGACAGTTGCAAATCGCATTACGAGCAGGTGAAGGCTTACCTGGACGCCGCTGGGATCGAATACATCGAAGACCCCACGCTCGTGCGCGGTCTCGACTACTACACCCGTACCGTCTTTGAAATCCAGGTGGATATCGAGGGTATGGGCTCGCAGAGCGCCATTGGCGGTGGCGGCCGCTACGACGGCCTCATGAAGGAGGTCAGCGGCAAGGAGGCTCCTGGCTTCGGCTTCGCCATTGGCTATGAGCGCTGCAAGATCGCGCTGGAGGCCGCGGGTGTGGAAGTGGCCAGCCAGAAGCAGACCGACCTGTTCATCGCGTGCGTCGACGATTCCACGCGTGCCGCTGGGTTCATGCTTGCGCAGCAGTGCCGCGATGCCGGTCTTGCCGTGGAAATCGACCATCAGAATCGTAGCCTGAAGAGCCAGTTCAAGCTGGCTGACAAGCTGGGCGCCGCCAAGGTGGCCGTGCTTGGCCCCGACGAGGCCGCCAATCGCCAGGTGAGCTTGCGCGACATGGCTACGCACGAGCAGCAGCCCGTGGCGTTCGACGAACTGGTATCCGCGGTTCGCGCGTAGGGGAATTCTGTCGTCCGCATAGGCAATTACGACTATTCCGCGCATTCGCGGTTTGCGTCGTGCCTATGCGCTACAATGCTTTAGTTTGCGAATAGTCCCGCGCGGGTTGGCCGCGCGATTCGGATTGGTAACAAGGAGCATTAGGCAAGATGGCAGATTTCAAGAACGAATACTGCATGCACACCCACACGTGCGGCGAGCTGCGCGCTGCGGATGTCGATGCGCAGGTCGTGCTTACCGGTTGGGTATGGCATAACCGCGATCATGGTGGTCTTATCTTCGTCGACCTGCGTGACCGCGATGGCTACACGCAGTGCGTCTTCGACCCCGATTGCGTGACGGCCGACGAATTCCACATTGCCGAGCATCTTGGCCGCGAGTTCGTCATCGAGGTCAAGGGCACGGTGCGCGCACGTGGCGAGGGGAGCGTTAACCCCAACATGGCCACGGGCGAAATCGAAGTGCTCGCCAACGCCATCAAGGTGCTGAACACCTCCGTTACGCCTCCGTTCTCCATTGAAGACGGCATCGAGACCGACGAAACCACGCGCATGAAGTGGCGCTACATGGATCTTCGTCGTCCCGAGATGTACAAGTCGCTGTTCCTGCGCCACACCGTGGCCCAGGCTATGCGCGGCGCCCTGAACGCCCGCGGCTTCCTGGAAGTGGAAACGCCCATCCTGGCGAACTCCACGCCCGAAGGCGCTCGCGACTACATCGTTCCCAGCCGCCCCAATCCCGGCAAGTTCTACGCACTGCCCCAGAGCCCGCAGCAGTTCAAGCAGATGCTCATGTGCGGCGGTATCGAGCGCTATTACCAGATTGCCCGCTGCTTCCGTGACGAGGACCTGCGCGCCGATCGTCAGCCCGAGTTCACCCAGGTCGACATCGAGATGAGCTTCGTCAATCGTGACGACGTCCTGCAGATGATGGAAGACGTCATGGCTGAGGTTCTGGCTGCCGTGGGCGTGGAGCACGAGTTCCCGCTGCAGCGCATGCCCTGGAAGGAAGCCATGGATCGCTTTGGCTGCGACCGCCCCGACACGCGCTTCGGCATGGAGCTCGTCGAGCTCACCGACATCGTGCGTGGCTGCGGCTTCGGCGTGTTCAGCAAGGCCGTGGAGGCCGGCAACATCGTAAAGGCCATCAACGCGAAGGGCGCTGGCGACTGGAGCCGCGGCGACATCGAGAAGCTGGCCGACGTGGCTGCCGCCAATGGCGCAAAGGGCATGGCCTGGATCGCCTACACCACCGACGGCAAGGAAAAGAGCCCCATCATCAAGTTCCTGGGCGAGGAAGTGCACGAGGCCATCAAGAAGGCCATGAACGTGGAACCCGGCGACCTGCTCCTGTTCGCCGCCGACACGTTCGCCATCGCGAACGCCGTGCTTGCCGCCCTGCGTCTGCACATGGCCGACCTGCTGGGCATCGACCGCAGCGGTCACGCCCTGCTGTGGGTCGTCGATTTCCCCATGTTCAACTACGACCCCGAGGAAAAGAAGTACGCTGCGGAGCACCATCCGTTCACCATGGTGCCCGAGGAAGACATCGAGAAGATCGAAACCGCTCCTCTCGAGGTTGGCAGCTACAGCTACGACCTGGTTATGGACGGCTTCGAGGCAGGCGGCGGTACCATCCGTGTGCACAACGCCGAGCTTCAGAAGCGCATCCTGCGTCGCGTGGGCGTTTCCGAGGAAGACCTCGAGGTGAAGTTCGGCCACCTGCTGCACGCACTCGAGCTGGGTGCTCCTCCGCATGGCGGCATCGCCCTGGGTCTCGACCGCCTGTGCATGCTGCTGGCTGGCAAGGACAGCATCCGCGACGTCATTGCCTTCCCGAAGACGAGCAGCGCCGCCGATCCCATGACGGGTGCTCCCAACGTGGTTTCCGGCCGTCAGCTCAAGGAAGTGAACCTGCGCATCCTCTAATGGTTGCCGCATAATGCACCAAGCAAGGCGTCTCCCTTCGGGGAGGCGCTTTTTCGTGTAGTTGGGACTTGCGTGCTACGGATTATGCTCTGTTTGCGGGTGGGGTGTTGCGTAGCGTGCGTGCCGTGCCTAGGCAGCGTTCAGGCTATCGATGATTTCCTGCTTGCTATGCACGTTCAAGAGCGTGTAGATGCGCTTGAGGTGCGTACGCACGGTGTTCTCGCTGATAAAGAGCTTCTTTGCGATGCTGGGTGCGTCGTATCCGTGCGCCACGAGGTTCAGCACTTCGATTTGGCGCGTGGTAAGGCCATGTGATGCCCCCAGGCTTTCTGCCTTTTCCTTCAGGATGTCGCGCTCCTGTTCGGCCGATTGCTCGGCGATAGCGCGTTCGGGCGTATCTGCGCCATCCTTTTGCTTGTGCAGTACGAAGAACATTACGAGCGAGCAGGCGTATAGCAGAAGGAATGCCAGTACCAGGGGCTGCGCTGCCATGCTGGCGAATGCGCTTTGCAGCGACCCAATGAGAATGCTGCCGATGCCCTCGGCCAGGTAGAGCACGCCCGCCATGAGGCCGTATACGAAGTCGATAGGCAGGTTGCGCTGCTGCGCGAGGGTGATGCTCTGCATGGGCACGACCATCGAGAACACCACGAAGAACGCGCTGCTCAGGAAGGAGAGCATGGGGTGCAGGGGGTCGGGCACCACGGCGAAGAGCAGCATGGTGGTTGCGATGATGGGGAAGACCACCGTGTAGGTGGCGGTGATGGACGGATCCTTCTTCAGGGCGATCCAGCAGACGCCCATGATGGAGGCGCTCACGATGTTCTGCAGGTGAATGAGCAGGGCCTGTTGGGTGAAGTCGAGCGGCTCGGTGGGTGCGCCTCCGTTCGCGATGCCCGAGATGACCGCCGCGATAAGGCCGATCATGGCGATGCAGAGCAGGGGCTTGAAGAGCGGTTGCGTGCTTTCGCGCGTAGGTGCGGTGGCGGGGGCAGCCTTGCTTTCCGTTTCGCTGCTTTCCTTTACGCAGTACAGCAGTACGAGGGTGGCGAACGCCATGACGAATACGGCGAACAGG
Organism: Denitrobacterium detoxificans; assembly: GCF_001643775.1. Taxonomy (NCBI): domain Bacteria; kingdom Bacillati; phylum Actinomycetota; class Coriobacteriia; order Eggerthellales; family Eggerthellaceae; genus Denitrobacterium; species Denitrobacterium detoxificans. The sequence goes on from NZ_CP011402.1 coordinate 597,910, forward strand.
ATGCCTTCGCTGGGCGTTGCCAGATAGAGCGAGAAGGGCGCGAATGAGAGCGCCGAACCGAATACGAGTACCTTCTTGGCCGATGGCGTTCCTATGCTAGCGAAGACGCGAATCCAGCATAGGAAGAGCAGTGTGGTCCCCGCGCCCAGGCATGCGCCTGAGGCGAGCGCCAGGCCGAAGGCCGGGGCGAAGACCTGCCCAAGTAGAAGAATGAGGCCCGCCGAGACGGCAAGCGTTGCGGAAAGCAGCACGTTTTTTTCGGCAATGCGCTTGCCGCGTGCTCCTACGGCTGCAATGACGAAGAAGGTGAGTATGTTGGTAATCGACAAGGCGATGCGCCAGGTGTCCGATGCGTCTGCGCCCAGCAGCGTGCGGGGCAAAAAGGTGAACCCCCAGAGCGAGAACGAGTTGAGCGCGAGAAAGCAGGCATAGCCCGCAACGGCCGCCCAGAACCGCGGTTTGCTTTGCAGCATATGAATCCCTCCAATAGACGCACGACGCGTCTTTCCCTCGCATGCAGCGCGCAAGCGTGCATGCGTGCGCGTAACCTCCCTCTGGAAACGCGTGCTCCGATTATCGCATATGCGATTCGCTCCGTCTGGCAAGTGGGTGACAATTTGCGTTTTCCCAGGTGGTGCTTTCACATGGATTGGGTGATTCTGGAAAGCATGGACAACGGGTGAAGAAATCGTGGTGAGCGGTGGTCTAGCATCGGGGTCACGTTAGCGAGGCGTAATGGGAGTGCCTCGCACTTGTGTCCTTGAGGAGGGAACAAAGGTATGGAACAGATTTCAAGAAGGGGATTTCTCACGGGCGCTGCCGCTGCCATGGGTGCAGCTGCCGCCGCTGGTGCGGGCCTTGCGGGCTGCTCTTCGCCGAACGCGGGTGGCAAGTCTTCGGGCTCCGCTGCCGCTGAGTCGATGACGGCTGATTCCGCTAAGAAGGTAAAGTGGAGCTTCGAGATTGCTCCCGACATGCCTGCCGACAGCGAGATTTCCCAGACGTACACCGCCGACGTCGTCGTGGTTGGTTCGGGCGTGAGCGGCATGTGCTGTGCCGTGTCCGCTGCCGAATCCGGCTGCGACACCATCGTGGTTACCGCTGGCACCAAGGCAGTTGGCCGTGGTGGTTCGAACCAGGCCATCGGCTCTAAGTACCAGAAGCAGATGGGCATCGAGGATAGCCCCGAGCTGCGCCGCGAGCAGACCATGATCGAGCAGCTTGCCGCCACCATGTTCTGCGATATGCGCAAGTGGGCTCGTTGGGAGGCAAACTCCGGTGCGTTCATGGACTGGATGATCGACAAGATGGCCGCCAAGGGCCTGTCTTGCTCGCTCGAGCCTGCGTACTACGATCCCGACGGAGTTATGTCTTCGCCCGCTGCGTCGCATAACTTCTTCAATGCAGATCAGCCCATCGGCGTGTTCTATGGCGCTCCGCTGATTGCGCAGGCCTACGCTGACACGTTCACCGACGACCTGGGTGGCAAGATCTACTTCCAGCACAAGGCATACTGCCTGGTGCGCGAGAACGACAACAAGGGCCGCGTTTCCGCCGTCATCGCCAAGGATTCCAGCGGCAACTTCGTGAAGTTCGAGGCCAAGAAGGCCGTTGTCCTGGCTACGGGCGACTTCTCGAAGAACGAGGACATGATGGCTCGTTACTGCCCCTGGCAGTACGAGAAGATGAAGGACCAGCTGATGTTCGGCGAGCCCGACTACGACGTCGAGATGAACTACAGTGGCCTCATGGACGGCATCGGCCAGCGCATGGGCCTGTGGGTAGGCGCCGCCTGGCAGCGTACGTTCCCGAACCCTTGCGCCATCAACAGCGCGGGTCTGGGGCCGGCTCTGTGCGTCGTCGACAACTTCCGCGGCATCAACCTGGCTTCCGACGGCAAGCGCTTCATGAACGAGAACACCAACTTCGCCTACTGCGCGTATGCGAAGATGCAGCTTCCCGACCAGACCGCGTATGGCATCTGGGATACCGCCTATGCGTACACGCAGGAAGAGTGGGAAGGCCTGGGCTACACCGTGGGCGAGGCAAACGGCATTCCGAAATCCACGCCCGAGCAGATGATCGCCATGTGGGATAAGAACGTCGAGTCTGGCAGCTACGTGAAGGCTGACACCATCGATGAGCTGCTTGCCAAGCTGGACGGTCTGGATGCCGCCGAGGCCAAGAAGAGCATCGAGGCCTACAACAAGTACGCCGCTCAGGGTCTTGACGAGGAATACCATGTGAATCCCGAGCTGCTGCATCCCATCGCTACTGGCCCGTTCTACGGCTCCAAGACCGTGGGCGCCACGTTCCTGTCCACCATGGGCGGTCTACGTACCAACGCCGACCTGCAGGTGTGCGAGGAAGACGACACGCCCATCCAGGGTCTGTACAACGTCGGTTCGATGATTGGCGACTTCTACGCCAACTCTTACAACTTCGGGTTCCCCGGCCAGAACTTGGGTGCAGCGTGCGGCTGCTTCCCCTGGCTGCTCGGTCGTGATTTGGCCAAGCTGTAGGCTGTAGCCTGCGGGTTGGAACCATCCCCTCCCAGGAACGGGGTCGCGCATGGTGCGCGGCCCCGTTTTCTATTGGAAGTGCTTGGCATTTTGCCTGATGGTAGAATTGCTGTGCGGGCAGTGCGGCCCGCTTTGGTTTATGCGCTTGCGTGCTTGCTTTCGCCGCGCGCGGGCCTTTTCGTAGGAGGGGATATGCTCAAAGCTATTCAGGGTAGTAAGCGCCTTGTGGTGGTGGCGTTGCTTGCGGCCGTTGCGTTCGCGGTAGCGTTTTCGGTGCGTTCGCAGTGCGCGTATGCCGACGAGCCATTGCCCGATGGTTCATCCGATGCCATCGCAATCGATTCGGGTTTGCCGCTCATGGGCAACGACTACGTGTGGTTTGGCAAGGAGGCTAGCCTGTACGGCGAATCGATCAAGAACGATTTCGTGGGCGCTGGCAAGACGATGGTCATTACCGATTGCCAGATTCAAGGTGGCGTTCGTGCTGCCGGTAGCGTTGTCGACGTTATGGACACCCAGGTCGCCGAGAACGTGACCATTGCTGCGCAAAACGCGAACCTCACTCAGACGCGCGCCAACGCCATCGTCGTTGCGTGCAATACGTTCACGTTCGATGGCTCGTGCTCCGAGCTGTATGTTTTTGGCGGTTATGCCTACATCGACGGCACGGTGACGGGTGACGCTACGGTTGTGGCCGACAGGGTGGAAATTGGGCCCAATGCCAATATTCAGGGTACGTTGTACGTTGAGGCGCGCGTCGATCCGGTGGTGAACCAGGGAGCCCACGTTGGCGCTACCGAGTTCACGCCTTCCCGCAAAGATGCGATGTTCTTGGATGGCCTAACCGCCTTTGCGACCGCGGCTTCTGCGTTCGCGGTGTTCATGGCGATTGTGGGGCTTATCGGCACCATTATCGTTTCTCTGCTGGCGGAATGGCTGTTCGGCCGCCATACGGCTGCTGCGGCTCGTCTTTTGCGCGAACGCACGGGAGCCATGGTAGGTACGGGCATCGTTGGCGCCATTGCTGCGCCCGTTGCGATTGTGTTGCTGTGCGTATTCGTCGTTACGCTTCCGGTGGCTGGCGCGCTTGCGTTGGCTCTGGTTGCCATGACGGTGGTTGCCGAGGGGTTTGCGGACGCCTCCATCTTCAAGCTGGCATTCCCCCGCATGGGTCGCTTCAAGGTTGCGCTTGCGGGTGGTGCCATCATGGCCGTGCTGGGCGTCGTGCCCGTTGTGGGCGGCATCGTGCACGTGCTGGCGTTCATGTACCTTCTGGGCTACGCGCTGCAGGCCGTCTACCTTGCGCGACGCGAGAGCAAGGGCAAAGGCGGCGATGCCGGTGCATCAGGTGCGCCCAGCCCAGTTGCAGAGTAAGTGCTTTTGTCTGCGCCGCGCGTGTCGATGCCGATACGCGCGGCGATGAGATTGCAGGTTGTCGGGGTTCGCACTGTGTGTGGGCCTTTTGTCGGGGAAGAAGCGGTAATATTCACGCATCTCGATGTAATGTGGCGTTCCTATTCAATTAAACCGATATAAAGCGTGAATATTTCAAAACCGTATTGCAAAGCGGGCAAAACAGATGCAATATACGCCTCACGAGAACGGCGGCATTCGCGTTGTGCCCTCCTTTCGCCCAATGCGGCCGAGCCTTTGCTATCTCTCACATTACCCGAGCAGAGGATATTCCGTTCGACTACTAAGCGTCGCTTTGCGGCGCTTTTTGTTTTCTCGCAAAGGCTATGTGCCATTTGCCGCCCAATCGGCTTGCTGGGCCTGAGCTTCAGGCAGGAACGTGCGTCCGACTAGGGGCGATCTTGCGCTATGGGCGAGAATCTGCGCCCGGGGTTATAGGTAGAACTGTGCGTCCGGCTAGACCCATCTCGTTTCCCTTGGGTCCGCGCATGTGGGGCTTGGACCGATGTGTGGCCGCATTCTACCTGGCGCTCACCATGCAATTGACGGGCTATGCCAGTTTGGCGGTAGATGCCCATCGGTTTTGTGGGTCTTGAATGGGGGTGCATGCGATCCGTACGCAAGCGCTCCCAATCGATGGCGTGCGTCTGTTTGGGGGTAGGGCGAGAAGCGTGTTTGGACCGCCCTCGAGCGCTTCAAGGTCTGCGCTGCCGCAAATTGGGCAAAATCGGCCGACAAAATGTAAGAAATGTCGCGTTTTACACGCTCGATGGTGCTCGTTCTTTTGTATGCAAAATAAACGACCTGGGGTAATGCTGGTGCGAGAGCGAGAGAAGGCGCCGTATGCCCTTTCCGGAGGGCTCTATACCCGGGAATTACGTGTAAACGGCGACATTTTTGCAAAAATGACCGTCAAATTTGCCCAGTTTGCATTTTGGCGGCCGTTTGGCTGCTTCAATGCGTGCGTTTGGGCAAAACTGGCCGCCCTTTTGTAAAAAATTCGTCGTTCTGAACATTATTCGGGCGGGTTTGGCCCCGTTTTGCCCCTCCTGGGCGCCAAAGGGCCGGCCCTCGATGTTCAATCGCAGAGTTTCCCCAGGTCGCGATTTTTGGCGCAATGCGCAGCCGGCTCTCTGATGTTCAGAACGACGAATTTTTTACATTGCGGCCCTCGATTTTGCCAAAATCGCGTTTTGCCCGGGCATAAAGGTCGATTTTGTCGGGCGGTGCGAACTGACCGTCTTGGTTTTGCCTCGATATCGGGTTCCGGTCGGGTGAGCCGCCCAGTGCACTGGCATGGGCGGAACGCACTGGCATGGGGTGTAACGTACCGGCATGGCGCGCAGTGCGCCATGCCGGCGCCGCCTCATGCGCTTAGGCGCTCTAGCAGCTGCGTTATTGGGGGTGTCGCTGCGCCCAGCCCGTGGCGGCCTATGCGCTCCAGAAATCGCGTACGAGGGAGTGGCGATCGGGTTGGGACGTCTTCTTCAGGATGTTGTGCACGTGTACCTTCACCGTGGAAAGGGCCAGGTTCAGGTCGCTCGCGATGTTCTGGTTATCCTTGCCCATGACGATGAGGCGGATGACGTCGCGTTCGCGCTTCGAGAGCCCGTTCTTCTTGGCGTAGAGCGGCAAGACGCGCGCGATTGATTCTTCCATGGCTTCGTCTTCGCGTTCGGGCGGGGCGTCGTAGCGCAGGCGAAGCGTTTCGTTCGCAGCGCGCATCGTCGTAACGGCCAAAGTGAGGAACAGCATGTTTTCCATGGGGTTGCGCTCGCTGAAGAACCACATGTCATTGGGTAGGGTAGAGGGGTCGAAAATCAGCTGGAAGTAGACGTTTTCCAGCACGATGCCCACGGTGCAGGCAAGCGAGACCCAGTAGGCCACGCGATGGCGCCTTAGGGCGGCGCGAAGCACTTCGTCGCCCGTTGCGTACCAGTATGCGATTACGCCCGCCATCCAGAACAGGAGCACCTCGCGCATGCTGTAGAAGCAGAACTCCCGTGCCTGCACGTTGCCGATTGCATTGAACGCGATCAAGCTGGCCAGGATGTACGCCACGATGGGCGCGGTGACGAGCACGCGGTTCACCTTGCCCAAGTAGCTGCAGATGGCAAGCCAGAGGAACAGGAACATCCCCGCTCCGCTGATGATGGTGGCCTGCGGGTTGCCCACGTCCCAGAACGAGGAGGCGTTCAAGATGGCGGTGGGCGTGATGAAGTCGTCCTTGAACACCAACGACACGTCGATGAAGTAGAAGACGAAGCAGAGCGTTAGGAGGAGGAACGACTTGCGATGCGAGACGAAGTACGCCGAAAGACTCGTGGCGGAAGCCATCATGTAGACGAACATCACGCCAAGCGTGTAGTAGAACAAAACGGAAAGCATCGCGTTAGGCTCCTCTCTTGCAACCTCTCGTAACGAATGCCGTTTAGCGTGGTTCATTCTATACCCTAACCGTTTTGGGCGCGCGGTGCCTTTTGCTCGCATCGACGAGGTGAGCTGCGGTTTATGCGTGATGTAGCCGCATGCCGAAAGATTTAGTCACGAAATACATCCGCGTAGAGACTTCTCTAGACCTGTGCGCGTTCCCCCTGCAATGCCAAGGTTGCCGTATCGACGTTGCGTCGATGGCGAGCGAGTGCCCGCGTGCGTGCGAGAGCCAGGGCGCAAGCTCGTTGAACCCGAGCAAAGGAGGAGATATGTCTGAGGTTGCGGCAAGCGCTCCGGTCGGCGTAGACGAGCCGGTCGGGAAGAAGGGGCGGGGCAAGCGGAAGTTCAGTTTCCCCTCGGCGTTTACCATTCTGTTTGCGGTTACGATCATCGCGGCGCTGTGCACGTACTTCGTGCCGGCGGGCCAGTATAGCAAGCTGCTGTATGACAGCGACACGGGCATGCTGCAGATGACGGCCCCGTCGGGCGAGGTAGTGGAGCTGGACGCCACGCAGGAAACGCTTGACGAGCTGGGCGTGAAAATCGACATCGACCAGTTCACGTCGGGCGCCATCACGAAGGCCGTAAGCATCCCGGGCACCTACGAGAGCCTGCCGCAGAATCCCTTTCCATTTACCGATATCCCGTACGCCATGGTCTATGGCGTTATCGACGGCATAGACGTGATGGTCTTCATCCTGTGCCTAGGCGGTCTCATTGGCGCGGTGAAGGCAACGGGCGCATTCGAAAGCGGCCTTACCGCACTCACGCGCAAGACGAAGGGCCGCGAGTTCCTGCTGGTCTTTGGCGTGTCGTGCTTCATGATCTTCGGCGGCACGATGTGCGGCCTGGAAGAGGAGGCCGTTGCGTTCTATCCCATCCTGGCACCCGTGTTCATCGCGCTTGGGTACGACTCTATCGTGACCGTGGGCGCCATTTTCATGGCAAGCTCCGTGGGCACGACGTTCTCCACGGTCAACCCGTTCTCGGCGGTCATTGCATCGAATGCCGCCGGCACCGTGTTCACCGAGGGCCTGTGGGTGCGTCTGCTGGGCCTGATCGTGGCGTCGGTGGTGTATCTGCTGTACCTGCACTGGTATAGCAAGAAGGTGAAGGCGAACCCCGAGTTCGGCTATGCCTACGAGGACAGCGCCAAGTTCAACGCCATGTGGAAGCTGGAAGAGGACGCGGGGGAGAAGCACGTCTTCACCGCGCGCAAGAAGATCGTGCTGTGCATCTTCGTGGCCGCCTTCATCATCATGATTGTGGGCGTCATGAGCCTGGGCTGGTGGTTCCCGCAGATGGCCGCCGAGTTCGTAACGCTCGCCATTGCCGTGATGCTCATTGGCGGCTGCGGCAAGCAGGGCATCGGTGAGTCCAAGATGGTAGAGGCCTTCAGCGCCGGCGCGTCCAGCCTGGTGCCCGTTGCCCTGATCATCGGCCTGGCACGTGGCGTGAACTACGTTTTGAACTCGGGCCTTATCAGCGACACCATGCTCTACAGCGCCAGCAACGTGGTTGCGGGCATGAGCGGCCCCGTGTTCATCATCGCGCTACTGCTCATCTTCTTCGTGCTGGGCTTCGTGGTTCCCTCGTCGAGCGGTCTGGCCGTGCTGAGCATGCCCATCTTCGCGCCCCTGGCCGACACGGTGGGCATTCCCCGCTGGATCATCGTTGCCGCCTATCAGTTTGGCCAGTACGCGATGCTCTACATTGCTCCTACCGGCCTGATCATGGCAACGTTGCAGATGCTCGACATGAAGATGTCGCATTGGTTCCGGTTCGTATGGCCCATGATGGTGTTTACGCTCGTGTTCGGCGCCGTGCTGCTGAGCATTTGCACGATCGTCTTCGCCGTGTAGCCATCTACCCGCAGTAATCGTCCTTTGGCGCCATTCCGCATGGGGTGGCGCCTCTTTTATGTATGGGGGCAATGTTTCGATTGTGTTACATGACGACGCGCTCTACGTGGAGTTATTTAGGTAAAGAAACGCTTTTGCGTGCTGGAGCGGGAGCGCGCGCAAGGGCGTCGGTACAATTGATACTCCGCGGGAGCTATAGACGATTGCGTCCGCGTTAGACGAGAACCGGTTATGCAAGGAGATGTATGTCAACAGTTAAGTTCGGCGCGCACGCTCATGCGGATGCGCGTATCGGCGAGTTTGTGACGAAATTCCCTCGCCGTGTAGAGGCTACGCCGCCGGGCATGTGCCCCGTTGCGGTCGTTCAGTCGTTGCTGCAGACTTTCGCGGTCCAGACGTGCGGAAAGTGCGTCCCCTGTCGCGATGGTCTGCCCCAGCTTGCGAAGCTGCTCCAGTCGGTGCTGGATTGCCAGGCTTCCCCCGAAGACCTGGAGCGCATGCGCGCTCTGGCGGAAGTCGTTGCCGATTCGTCCGACTGCGCCATCGGCTATCAGGCTGCCCGGTCCTTGCTGGAGGGCATGGAGCTGTTCGCGGACGAATTCGCCAGCCATGTGAATGAGCATCGCTGCCTTTCCGATGTGGAGCAGACGGTACCCTGCGAAACGCTGTGCCCCGCGCACGTGAACGTACCTGCGTACGTTGCGCTGGCGGGCGAGGGCGATTTCGCTGGCGCCATTGGCATGATCCGCAAGGACAACCCGTTCCCCACGGCCTGCGCCTACGTGTGCGAGCATCCGTGCGAGACGCGTTGCCGCCGCAAGCTCATCGACGCTCCCATCAACATTCGCGGCATCAAGAAGTACGCGGTCGACAATATGGCCGCCGACAAGGTGCCCACGCCCAAGCGCAATCCCGATACCGGCCGTAGCGTTGCCGTTATCGGCGGTGGTCCCGCTGGTATGACCAGCGCGTATTACCTGGCGCTTATGGGGCATAAGGTAACGGTGTTCGAAAGCCACCCCGAGCTGGGCGGCATGATGCGCTACGCCATCCCGCCGTACCGCTTCCCCCGCAAGCGCCTAGACGAAGATATCAACGCCATCCTTTCCGTTGGCAACATCGACGTTCGCTACAACACCACCATCACCGCGGAAAGCATGAAGGACATCGCGGAGTCGTTCGACGCCGTGTACGTGGCCATTGGCGCCCAGACGGGCCGCACGCTTTCCATTCCGGGTGCCGAAGGCGCCCGTGGCATCATCCCCGCCATCGACGCGCTTGCGCATGCGGGCCTGCCCACGTTCCCCGACATGGAGGGCAAGAACGTAGTGGTCGTAGGCGGCGGCAACGTTGCCATGGACGCGGCTCGCTCGTCGGTGCGCGCCGGTGCCGCCACCGTCACGGTTGCCTACCGTCGTAGGCTCGAGGACATGACGGCTCTGGAAACCGAAATTCACAGCGCCATCGAAGAGGGTGTGGAGATGCTCATGCTCCAGTCGCCCGCTTCCGTGGAAACCGACGACGAGGGCAACTGCGTGGCCCTTATCACGCAGCCCCAGATGATCAGCGCCGTGAAACGCGGTCGCCCCGCACCCGTGGCTGCCAACAAGCCAGAGGTGCGCATTCCCGCCGATCTCATCTTGGTCGCCATCGGCCAGGACATCGTGTCGGCTCCGTTCGAGGAGTTCGGCATGAAGGCCAACCGTGGCTGCTTTGCCGCTAACGCCGAACTGCAGGCGGAAGGCTTCCAGAACGTATTCGTTGGCGGCGACTGCCAGACGGGCCCCAAGACCGTCATCATGGCCATTGCCGCAGGCAAGGTTGCCGCGCGCAATATCGACGAGTATCTGGGCTTCCATCACACGCTCGATTGCGGCGTGGATGTGCCCGTCGCGGCTCCCAACGACCTTACGGAATATGGTCGCGTGGACGTCGTGGAGCGCCCCGCGCGCGAGCGCAAGCATGATTGGAATGCCGTCGAGGTCGAAATGACCAAGGAAGAAGCCGTGCAGGAGTGCGGCCGTTGCCTTCGCTGCGATCACTTCGGTTGCGGCACGCTAGTGGGAGGACGTGTTGAAATTGACTAATCTCGTTATCGACGGCCAGCAGGTTTCCTGCTCGCCCCATGACACCATTCTCTCTGCTGCCCACAAGGCCGGTATTCGCATTCCCAAGTTGTGCTTCCTGCGGAACACGAACAACATTGCCTCGTGCCGCGTGTGCGTGGTGGAAGTGGAAGGTGCAAGCCGCCTGGTCACTGCCTGCAATACGCCGGCCGAAGAGGGCATGGTCATTACCACGAACTCCCCGCGCGTCATGGCTGCGCGCCGTACCGCCCTGTCGTTGATTCTCGCCAATGGCGGCAAGAACGCGCTCGAGGCCCGTGACGGCCAAGCTACCGAATTCGCGCGCGTATGCCGCGAATGTGGCGTGGAATCTTCCGAGTTCCAGGTGGCCCCGCAGGCTGAAGCTCCTGTGGTGGAGGGCAACCCCTTCCTGTCTTACGACCCCAGCCTGTGCATTCAGTGCCAGCGTTGCGTGGGCGCTTGCAACAAGCGCGCCGGCAATCATACGCTCGTGGCGGGCAAACAGGGCGTTCGCTCGACCATCGAGGCGCCGTTCGGCCCCAACTGGAAGGCAACCGATTGCGAATCGTGTGGCAACTGCGCCCAGGCGTGCCCCACGGGCGCCCTTTCGATGCGCCGCCGTGCTGGTTACGAAGAATCCCAGGTTACGCGCACGCGCACTACGTGTCCGCATTGCGCGGTGGGCTGTCAGCTCGACTTGGTGGTGAAGGATGGCCGCATCGTGGACGCCGAGCCCGCTAAGGGGCCCAGCAACCAGGGCCTGCTGTGCGTGAAGGGTCGTTCGGGCAGCTTCGATTTCGTGAGCTCCTCCGATCGCCTCACCATGCCGCTCGTGAAGGATCCCGCTACGGGCGAGTTCCATGAAACCAGCTGGGACGAAGCGCTTTCCATCGTGGCCGACCGCTTCGGCGCCATTCGCGATACGCATGGCGGCAAGGCGCTGGCGGCATTTGCCTGCTCGCGTTCTACGAACGAGGATATCTACCTGTTGCAGAAGATGGCGCGTACCGCCTTCCGAACTAACAACATAGATAACTGCGCACGTGTTTGACACGCTCCCACGGTCGCCGGTCTGGCGACGACGCTGGGTTCGGGAGCCATGACGAACACGATTCCTGACATAACCGATAATCCCGATGTCATCTTGCTCGTGGGTTCCAATCCCGAGGAGGCTCATCCGGTGCTGGGCATGCGCATCCGCCAGGCGGTGGAGCGCGGCACACGTCTTATCGTGGTCGATCCGCGTGAAATCGGGCTGGCCTCTATGGCGGACGTGCACCTGAAATTGCGTCCGGGCACCAACGTGGCGTTTTCCAACGGCATGGTGCATGTGATGATCGAAGAGGGGCTGGTTGACCGCGCCTTTATCGAGCAGCGCACCGAAGGCTTCGAGGAGCTTGCCGCTATGGTGGCAAGCTACACGCCCGAACGTGTGGCTGAGATCTGCGGCATCGACGCGCGTGACCTGGTGCAGGCGGCGCGGCTGTATGCCACGGCCGGCACGGCGCCCATCATCTACTGCCTGGGCGTGGCCGAGCATTCCACGGGCACCGAAGGCGTCATGTCCATGTCGAACATGGCCATGGTGTGCGGCAAGCTGGGTCGTCGCGGTTGCGGCGTGAATCCCATCCGCGGTCAGAACAACGTGCAGGGCGCCTGCGATATGGGCGCTTCGCCCAACGATTTCACGGGCTATCAGAAGATCGCCAACGAAGACGTCGTCAAGAAGTTCGAAGATGCGTGGGGCACCGAACTGCCGCATTGGCAGGGCCTGCGCTCCACCGAAGTGTTCCCCGCGGCTATCGCTGGCGACGTGCGTGGCCTGTTCATCTTCGGCGAGGACCCGGTGCGCACCGATCCCGATACGCATCATGTGATCCGCGCGCTCGAATCGCTGGAATTCCTGGTGGTGAGCGAGCTGTTCATGACCGAGACCGCCAAGTACGCCGACGTGGTGCTGCCTGGCGCCGCCTATGCGGAAAAGGAAGGCACGTTCACGAATACCGAGCGCCGCATTCAGCGCGTGCGCAAGGCTGTGGGCGCCCCCGGTCAGGCGCGTCTGGATACCGATATCTTCATCGATATCATGAATCGCATGGGCTATGCGCAGCCGCAGCTTACGGGTGCGCAGATTATGGATGAAATCGCGCAGCTCACTCCTTCGTATCATGGTGTGAGCCATGAACGCCTGGACGGCGCTGACGTGGCGGGTCGCGGTCTGCAGTGGCCGTGCCTGGCGGGCGATCATCCGGGTACGCCCATCATGCACGTCGATACGTTTGCGCGCGGGCGTGGCACGTATTCCACGGCCGAGTACCGTCCCTCGGCGGAGCTGCCCGATGGCGAATTCCCTCTGGTCATGATGACGGGCCGTGTGCTGAACCAGTACAACGCGTGCGCTATGACGGGCCGCACGCCGGGCCTGAACGAAATCTGCGACGAGTCGTTCATCGAGCTGAACACGCAAGATGCGGCGGCGCGTGGCATTGCCGATGGTGATAGGGTGCGCGTAAGCTCGCGTCGCGGCGAAATCACGTCAGTCGCGCGCGTTTCCGGCAAGACGAACCCGGGCGAAACCTGGATGCCGTTCCACTTCCAGGACGGCAACAGCAACTGGCTTACGAATGCTGCTTTGGACAACGTGTGCGCCGTACCCGAGTTCAAGGTCTGCGCCATTCAGGTGGAAAAGGCTTAGGGCCTGCTTCCATAGTCGTAACGCAAACGGGTGCGAGCAATCAGCTCGCACCCGTTTTTTCTTGCGCGTTGCAAAGTGCTTCTTGCGTCTGTATAACGTAGTGGTGAATGTTGGGCCTGGAACGTATAGGGGGTGTCTTATGAAATGTGGAATTCTTCGCTCTGCGATAATGGCGTTTGCATTGATGCTGTTCACCGATGATTTCCTGCAAGATGTGAGTGAGGTCCCCGTCCAGGAGCGAAATCTGTTCGAGTAAGCCCATAAGATAGGGCGCGTAATACGAAACGAGGCGCGATGGCCGGGTGAGCCTTCGCGCCTCGTTTTTCGTTTTGTGCGGGAGGATTATCCCAACGTGCGCATGTTCCCTTCGCGCTTGGTGATGCCGCGTGCGTCGAGCAGCTCCAGCAGGGGAACGGCGTACTTGCGCGTGGTGCCCAGCGCGTCCTTCAGGTCGGCTACGCTGGCTTCGCCATGTTCTTCCAGGTACGTGCGCACGGCCTGTGCACACTTCTGAATGGCCGTCTCGCTGAAGAACAGGTCGGCGTCGAGCTTCGTTACCTTGCCGTCGCGCTTCAGCTGGTTCAGGGCCTTGTCGCCCATGCGCGGGTCTACTCCCGCCTGCGTGAACAGGTCGGTGCGCA